>NZ_CP034105.1:3740000-4141308 GCF_015475555.1 Proteus sp. GOKU | reverse complement strand
GGCGGACTCCCCTAAAAAAACAAGACTAAAAAATAAACAGGAAAAATGCAGTTAAACACTGTGTGCCTAAATACAAAGTGCACAACACCGTTCCTCTTCAATTCTTAATAAGGAACAACTCTTGGTGACAACGATTTTTTTTACATCGTGACTCACGATCGCAGACTGGCTATTCTGATCGTGACGGGGGATCATATCGCAAAATGAAACGAAGATCCTCTTTCTTTTGCACAGTTTTTATGGTTTTTATCCACAGGCTTGCTGATTTACGATAATTCACCAAATGAAATATGCAAAGGCGTTCTAGTGTACTTGAGTCGTCCTATAAATAGCAATTGGGGATAACTTTCTCTTTGCATAAATCTCCCTTTCTTATAGTAAGTGATCAAATATCTCTCATTTGATCCACTAAAGATCCTTGCGCTTTCACCATGAGTCCGTATAATCTTGCACCCTGCGTGCTTGTACCAACAAAGTCACTTATTAAGACCTTTTTTAGGCCGCTAATAAGCGTACTCGTTGCGCATAAGTCAGGATTGATTATCGGGTTTGCTAAAAAAGACGACAAAAATCGGTACTTAAAGCGTCATCTTCATTGACGCATTTGAGTGATTTTATTACAATCCCGCATCTTTCCATCATTGATGCTGCGATTGAAGTACCGGTTTGTTTATTTATTGCACGCCTGTCTGTCAACGCATTTGCTGAATCAGTAATTATATTAAGTAGGTAGAAATCGCCATGAAACGCACTTTTCAACCGTCTGTACTGAAGCGCAACCGTAACCACGGCTTCCGCGCTCGTATGGCCACTAAAAATGGTCGTCAGGTTCTGGCTCGCCGTCGTGCGAAAGGCCGCGCTCGTCTGACCGTTTCTTCGAAATAATAAAAGCTAACCATTCCGTGGTTAAGCTCGCTTTTCCAAGGGAGTTACGTTTGTTAACTCCCAAGCATTTCAATTTTGTTTTCCAGCAACCACAACGTGCGAGTTCTCCAGAAGTTACTATTTTGGGTCGCCAGAATGAGCTGGGGCATCCCCGCATCGGTCTAACAATCGCAAAGAAAAACGTTAAACGTGCTCATGAGCGTAATCGCATTAAACGATTAGCCCGTGAATACTTTCGTTTACATCAGCATGAATTACCGCCGATGGATTTTGTGCTATTAGTAAGAAAAGGGGTTGCTGAACTTGATAACCATCAATTGACGGAAGTATTGGGTAAATTATGGCGTCGTCATTGTCGCTTGGCTCAAAAGTCCTGATCTTGCTGATTAGGGGCTATCAACTGGGGATTAGTCCTCTGTTGGGGCCTCGTTGTCGTTTTAATCCTACATGCTCTAATTACGGAATTGAGGCATTGCGCAGGTTTGGAATGATAAAAGGTAGTTGGTTAACAGTGAAACGCATATTAAAATGCCACCCTTTACACGAAGGTGGTGATGATCCTGTCCCACCTAGAAAAAACGACGATAACAGAGAAAATTAACGATGGATTCGCAACGCAATCTTCTATTCATCGCTTTGCTGTTCGTTTCTTTCCTGATCTGGCAGCAGTGGGAGGGTGATAAAGTTTCACAAAACACCACCACTACCGCTCAGGTCTCGCAACAAGCGGACGTGCCAAGCAGTGATAGTCTTGCTGTAATTGGTAACAGCAATGAGCAGGCAAAATTGATTACCGTAAAAACTGACGTACTTGATATTCGTATCAATACTCAGGGCGGTACTATCGATGAGGCTGATTTGTTAGCCTATCCCGCCGAGCTTAATTCACAGACACCTTTCCGTTTACTGGAAACTACACCACAATTCCTGTATCAGGCTCAAAGTGGCTTAATCGGCCCAGATGGTCCAGATCAGAAATCTCGCCCAGTTTATAGTGCTGATAAAAACGAATTCGTACTTGGTGAAAACCAAGATGAATTACGCGTACCTATGACTTTCGTAAATGAAGAAGGCGTGAAATTCGTCAAAACCTTCATTCTGAAGAAAGGTCAGTACGATATCGGTATTGATTACAAAATTGAGAATACAACAGATAGAACGCTGACCATGAACTTCTACGGCCAGTTAAAACAATCTGTTAAATTGCCAGAAAGCCGTGATACAGGTAGCAGCAACTTTGCGCTACACACTTATCGTGGTGCGGCATACTCATCAGATGAAACCAACTATAAAAAATATAGTTTTGGTGATATCGAAGATAAAAACTTATCTCTAACCACAAATAATGGTTGGGTTGCAATGTTACAACAGTACTTTGCAACAGCATGGGTTCCTTCTAAAGATAGTCAGAACAATAACTTCTATTCTATCACTTTAGAAAACAAATCTATTGCTCTGATTGGTTATAAATCAGCACCGGTGACAATTGCACCAAATAGCAGTGCTGATATCAGCTCAACATTATGGGTTGGTCCTGAAATTCAGTCAGAAATGTCAGCCATTGCGCCACATTTAGACCTGTCTGTAGACTACGGTTGGTTATGGTTTATCTCTCAGCCACTGTTTAAACTGTTGAAATTCCTTCACAGCTTTATCGGTAACTGGGGCTTCTCCATCATCATGATCACCTTTATCGTTCGTGGTATCATGTACCCGCTGACTAAAGCACAGTACACCTCCATGGCGAAAATGCGTTTACTGCAACCAAAACTGGCTGCACTGCGTGAGCGTATTGGTGATGACAAACAACGTATGAGCCAAGAAATGATGGCGTTATACAAACAAGAGAAAGTGAATCCTCTGGGTGGTTGTTTACCACTGATTATCCAGATGCCAATCTTCCTTGCGTTGTATTACATGCTGATGGGCTCTGTTGAATTACGTCATGCACCATTCATGTTATGGATCCAAGACTTGTCTGCGCAAGATCCGTACTACATCCTGCCATTATTAATGGGTGTGACAATGTTCATCATTCAGAAACTGTCTCCAACAGCAGTCACTGATCCGATGCAACAAAAAATCATGACCTTTATGCCGGTTGTATTTACCGTATTCTTCCTGTGGTTCCCATCAGGTCTGGTTCTGTACTATATCGTCAGTAACTTAGTGACCATTATCCAGCAGCAGTTAATTTACCGCGGTCTGGAAAAACGTGGCTTACACAGCAGAGACAAAAAATAAGGTCACATGAGGAAAAACCTCTTCCTTGGTTACATTCAAAGGAAAGTGACATAAAATAGCGAAGGCGGTCTACAATGACCGCCTTCTGTTTTTTATATTGATATGATTATTCTGATTAAGCGAGTACACCATGCATAGCACTGATACTATCGTCGCTCAGGCCACACCTCCGGGAAGAGGCGGTGTTGGTATCCTACGCGTTTCTGGCCCTAAAGCGGCCCTTGTGGCACAAACCGTTTTAGGCAAGTTGCCTAAACCTCGTTATGCCGATTATCTGCCATTTCGCAATGATGACAACTCAGTACTTGATCAGGGTATCGCCCTTTTCTTCCCTAATCCGAACTCATTTACAGGTGAAGATGTTCTAGAACTACAAGGCCATGGCGGCCCCGTTATTCTGGATTTATTACTAAAACGTATTTTACAAATTCCCGGTGTGCGTATTGCAAACCCTGGGGAATTCTCTGAACGTGCATTTTTAAATGACAAGCTTGATTTAGCACAAGCAGAAGCGATTGCCGATTTAATTGATGCCAGCTCAGAACAAGCGGCTCGTTCAGCAATTAATTCATTGCAGGGTGCATTTTCCTCTCATATTAACGAAATGGTGGAATCATTAACTCACCTACGTATCTATGTTGAAGCTGCCATTGATTTCCCTGATGAAGAGATTGATTTTCTTTCTGACGGCATCATCGAAGGAAAACTTAACGCGGTTATTGCTGAATTAGATGACGTTCGTGCTCAAGCTCGCCAAGGTAGCCTGTTACGTGAAGGGATGAAAGTGGTTATCGCTGGTCGCCCTAATGCGGGCAAATCAAGCCTATTAAATGCATTAGCAGGTCGAGAAGCAGCTATTGTCACAGATATTGCTGGTACAACTCGTGATGTATTGCGTGAGCATATTCATATTGATGGAATGCCTTTACATATTATCGATACAGCAGGCTTACGTGAAGCCAGTGATGAAGTTGAACGCATTGGTATTGAACGTGCTTGGAAAGAGATTGAGCAAGCAGACAGAGTGCTATTTATGGTTGATAGCACCACAACCGATGCCACAACACCTGAAGATATCTGGCCTGAATTTATGGCTCGTTTACCAAATACCTTGCCTGTTACTGTTATTCGTAATAAATCAGATTTAACAGGGGAAAATGTCGAGATCACGGCACAAGGTAACTACCCGATGATCCGCTTATCTGCTCGTGATGGTATGGGTATTGAGTTACTTCGCGATCACCTAAAAGAAGCGATGGGCTTTAACAGCAATACTGAAGGTGGTTTCTTGGCTCGTCGTCGCCATTTGCAGGCATTAAATACCGCGGCAGAACATTTACAGCAAGGTCATGAACAACTGGTGTATGCAAAATCAGGTGAATTATTAGCTGAAGAGCTACGACTGGCTCAGCAAGCATTAAGTGAGATCACTGGTGAATTTACTTCAGATGACTTATTAGGCCGTATTTTCTCAAGCTTCTGTATTGGGAAGTAACCATTAAATATTACCTGCTATAGCGTGTAAATTTTAATTTAACGGTTATAGCAGGTAAAGTTCGATTTACACGCTATAACCACTAAACCTTGATCTACACGCTATAACCGGTATATTAGACATTAACGCCTATAACCGGTAGAAAATGATGATTATAATTAACGCCTATCAACTCAGCGTACATCTAAAAGATGTCCGATTAACAAAAAAACTTTCTCAAGGTAAAGTCGCCCAAAAAGTGGGAATTCGACAAGACACCGTGTCCAATTTTGAACTTAACCCTAATTCCACCAAACTAGAAACCTTTTTCAAACTACTCTCCGCACTAAATTTAGAGATGGAAATTCATCCTAAAGATGCTAAAAATAATTTAGCGCACAAAAGTGAATGGAAAGAGGAGTGGTAAATGGCGAGCCTTGATGTGTATATGAATGAATATCATGTGGGCATTTTTACTAAAAAAAGCTCAGGTGCGCATTCATTTCAATATGCTGAAGATTGGGTTAATCAACCGGGAAGTCGCCCTATATCTCTTTCTATGCCACTACAACTTCAAGAATATCAAGGAGATTGTGTCTATAATTTCTTTGATAATCTTTTACCTGATAATACTGAAATTAGAAATCGTATTGTGAGTCGCTATAATGCAAACTCAAATCAACCATTTGATCTATTAGCTGCCGTGGGTGCGGATACGGTTGGTGCATTACGGTTACTTCCTAGTGGTAGTACACCAGCTAATATAAAAAAAATAGAATATAACGAACTTGATAACGCTGAACTTGAAAAAATACTATTAGGATATCAATCCAATACACCACTCGGTATGCTTGAAGAATATACTGATTTCAGAATTTCTATTGCTGGTGCGCAAGAAAAAACAGCATTACTTTTAAAAGATGATCATTGGTGCGTACCACATAATAATACGCCGACTACACATATAATTAAGCTACCCATTGGTGTTATTGAGGGGCATTCCTACACAATGGATTTATCCGATAGTGTAGAAAATGAATATCTTTGTACCTTAATTGCCAAAGAATTTGATCTTCCTGTTCCTCACTGCTTTATTGTTAAAACAGAAAATATTAAAGCGCTTGCTGTAGAACGCTTTGATAGAAAATACTCATCAGATAAATCGTGGATAATACGCTTACCCCAAGAAGATTTTTGCCAAATTCTAAATATACCTTCAGCTCTAAAATATGAAAATGAAGGAGGACCTGGCATTATTAGTATAATGAATTATTTGCTTGGTTCATCAAATGCTGATCCAGACCGTTTTCATTTTATGAAGGCACAAGTACTATTTTGGCTTTTGGCTGCAACAGATGGGCATGCAAAGAATTTCTCTGTTTTTATCAATCAAGAAGGACGTTTTCACCTCACGCCTCTTTATGACATCATGTCTATCTATCCCTATTTTGAAGGACGAGGGTTTAATCCACGAGATGCAAAACTCGCTATGGGATTACAGGCAAGCCGACGCAAAAAATATGCCATAGAGCAAATTTTTCCTCGCCATTTTTACCAAACAGCCGAAGCTGTCGGCTTCGATCCTTCATTGATGACAGATATTCTTCGTTATTTTTATAAAGAAATGGACGATGCCATCAAACGCGTAAAACAACAACTACCTGATGATTTCCCTTCTGAAATTCGCAATAAGATATTGGATGGAATGAAAGCTCGCTCGGCAAGATTAGCCAATATTTAGCAGCTTACCTGCTATAGCGTGTAAACCTTAATTTAACGGTTATAGCAGGTAAAGTTCGATTTACACGCTATAGTCGTTTTTTAATAATTAAGTGATAGCTTTACTCATCTTTGTAGTTTGTTTTTTAAACAATTAATCCTTATTTATACTAATCAACATTACTATATTTTCCAGAAAGAAAATCATAGGAGATATCTATGGCCACGACTTCTTTTAGCAAAAATTTCATTGTTAAGGACAAACAGTCTATTGAACTTATACAGAATGCTTTAAGTTATCCTCGACATATAAAAATAGTAAAACGGAATTACGAAACAGAAAATAGACAAGGAATTGCGTTATTAAAACAACGATTGTCCAACTTGGAAAACTACTAAAAGAGTTTGGTAAAGAAACAACAATTAAACTCTTAAGTAGTTTTTCTAATAATTTAAATTGTGACGTTGAGAAATTTTTAACTTCTTCTACTAAAGCAATAAGATTTGAGCAAACTAATAATGCACAAACCTATTTAATATTAAATGATAATGGTGAAATTCTTGCTTACTTCTCTTTATCCTTTAAAGAACTTATTCTTGATAATGCAAAAATAAGTAAAACAAAAATACAACAACTCGATGGAATTTCTAAAAAAGCTGAAAGAATTAAAGCTTTTCTTATTGGTCAAATTGGGAAAAACACATCTATAATAAATAACCCTATTTCTTTAAAGTTAATCTTGAATGAGATTTATGCTGTCTTATCAGAAGCAAAAGCCCTTATTGGTGGTAGGATCATTATATTAGAATGGGAAAATAATAAAAATCTAATTCAACTTTATCAAAGATATGGTTTTACACTAATTGAAACCGAGAACAATTGTCCTTATTCTCTTCGCACTCTTTATATTCATATTATTGAAGAATAATAATAAATTAAATATCAATAAATAATACTTAGTTAAAATATTTATTTTTACATTTAATAAATAAAACTGATTACGCAATCGTTTACTTTTTACTTTTTCTATCTTGAATAAAGATCAATATATCTAACACGTATTAATACCATTATTAAATGTGCTTTTTAATGATCTAAATATAGAAAATCAGTCAATGACAATGCTAAACTTCGTTTTTAGTTAACTGGGTAAATATCCCCCTTATATTTAAGAGTCTATCGTGAGAACGCTTTATTTTACTGCGCTGACAACAGGCATTCTTTCTGCCATTTGGGCATTTGTTGCTAATCAATTTGACTTATTAAGCTGGGCTGGCTTTTTAGGTTGTACCGCCTATTTTGCTTATCCTAAAGAGGGTATTAAAGGATTAGCTGTCACTATGGCTACTATTATGAGTGGCGTAATTTGGGCATTGGCGATTATTTATGGTAGCCAAGTATTTAGTGATATTTCCATTTTTGGCTATGCTGTCACAGGTGTTATTGCCTTTGTGATGTGTATTCAAGCTAAAAGTGCACTACTCGCTTATATTCCCGGTACCTTTATTGGAGCATGCACTATATTTGCCGCTCAAGGGGATCTCTCTCAAACTATCCCTTCATTAATCGTTGGCGTTTTATTTGGTTACTCGATGAAAATGAGTGGACTTTGGGTTGCCAATAAATGGCCAAAAACAGCATAATTTATGCTAACTCAAATCTAAAAGCGGTATTTAGTTATGCTAAAGCCGCTTTTTTCTTTCTTAGCTATATAGTCAGCAATATAGTTAGTTATATAGTTAGCAAGGCACAATCATCGGTGTCCCAACAACAGGATCAGGAATAATTTGGCATTCCAAATCAAAAACTTGTTTGATTAGCGCTTGATTGATAATAGATTTTGGCTCTCCTTGCGCAATGATTTTTCCTTTCACCATCACCACCAAATTATCGGCATAACGACACGCTTGGTTTAAGTCATGTAAGACGGCAACAACGGTACGCCCCTGTTGTTGATTGAGTTTTCGAAATATATTGAGTAATTCAATTTGATAAGCAATATCTAAATATGTTGTTGGTTCATCTAGCAGTAAAATCTCTGTTTGTTGCGCTAATATCATCGCCACCCAAACACGTTGCCGTTGACCGCCAGATAACGAATCTACTGTTTTATCTGCAAATTCCACAATCCCAGTCTCTTTCATTGCGGTTTCTACAGCTAACTTATCTTCTTGGCTCCATTGATGCATAAAGCTTTGATGAGGAAAGCGTCCTCTTGCCACTAAATTAGCCACCGTGATCCCCGAAGGTGCTTGCATCGTTTGTGGTAATAACGCGATTTGACGAGCGAGTTTTTTGGTCGGTAATGACGTTAAAGGTTGAGCATCTAATGAAACATGGCCTGATAATGGTTTCAATAAACAACACAAGCTACGCAGTAGCGTTGATTTACCACAACCATTGGGGCCAATAATGACAGTGACCTTTTTATCAGGAATAGAAAGCGAAATATCTTGGCAAATCGTTGTCTGTTGATATCCCAACTTTAAACTGTGTGTCTGTAATCGGCTATTGTGCATAACATTATCTTTTTATTGAATGATCACATTAAGCAAAATAAGGGTGATAAATTAACACCACCCTTTGCTGTGATTTATATTTAGAAACGAACTTCTACTGAAGCACCAACCATACGAGGACGTTGGTAAATAGCGGTATCTTTATTATTATCTGGAATAAGAATTCGTTTATCAGAATCAAATAAGTTCTGAGCAAATAACGTCGTTCTACCCCATTTAAAGTTATAGCCAAGCTGTAAATTAGCTAACCAAAAACTATCTACTTTGCCGCTATCTGCATTATTCGCATTCGAGAAATAATCTCCCGAGAACTAAACATTACCGCTAATATCCATCGCCTGTGTTAATTGATATTTAGCACCGACATTCGCAGTATAACTTGGTGCTCGAGCTAACTCTTTTCCTTCAATACCACTGTTACCAAAGTCTTTGATTTTCGTTTTTAATAAACCAACACCTGTATTTAATTCAAGAGAGTCTATTGGTTGATAAGCAACTGTTAATTCAGCACCATAAGTTTCAACCTTTTTTGCATTACGAATAGTGGAAGAGTTTGGCCCTAAATAAAATGGCAGTTGCATATCTTTATAATCGTTGTAGAACAAGTTTGTCATCACACTTAACTTGTTATCCAACAGGCTATTACGTGTATAAAGGCTATAATTCCATACATATTCAGGTGAATACACGTAAGTAACGATCGGCTTACCAATCGTCACACCTGCGCCACCACCGTTATAGCCTCGGCCGACAGCAAAACCAACAGTTTGATTCACGGCAGGTTTCCACGCGATATCGGCTTTAGGGAGAAACGTGTTATAGGTTTCATCAAAATCGATAGCAACGGCTGCACTTCCCCCATTACGGGTGTGGTGCTCTCGTTCAAAACGCCCTGATAACGTTATGTCAATTTCAGGAAATAGTGCATAAGTTAATGAACCATAAGCAGAAGCTGTTTCTGTTTTATCATCAAAATAGCTACCACCAAAGATATTCACAAATTCATCTTGTTTGGCGTGGAAATAACGTAAACCAAAAATTCCGCTTAATGCTTCACTGTCTGTTTTAAAACGAAGCATAGGTTCAAATTCAAACTCTTTAGCATCAATATCTGCACGCGGGCTTTGTGCTTCAGTTAAGCGGCGTGTAGAAAAATCAGTATAAATCAGTGTGTTTTCAACACTCAAATTATCATTCGCTTCCCATGTGGTATTTAAAATACCGCTGGTTGTTTTACGTTTAATAACCGGACGAAAACGTGAAGGAGCATTTGGCGCTAAATTACTCGCCATATTGGCTTCATTTTGCGGTGATCGACTATCAAGATGGCTAACTGTTAACTTGGCTTTAAAATCAGGATTATCTAAAGAGTCATAAAGCAGTTTTCCACGAAATGTATTGGAATGGATATCGCGTGGATCACCCGTTGGCGAGTATTTATCCATGTGAACAAAGCTTTCACGCTCTTGTCTTTCTGCGGTAAAACGAAATGCTAATTTATCTTCAATCAGAGGCCCTGAAGTCATCACGGCATATTCACGAAGATCTTGCTGACCCGCCCCCAGTTTTACCGCATTTTCCCAATAGAATGTGGGATCTTGAGTTTTCACCAAAATCGCACCAGCAATCGCATTACGACCTTGCACATAGCTTTGCGGATCACGGAAAATTTCAACGGTATTCACATCCCACAACGATTGAGCACCATAACCAAACTCGTTGTAGGTAAATGAACGACCATCAACGGAGAAGTTAACTCTGGGGCGAGTACCGCCTAAAAAGGCAATCGCACCTTGTGCAGGTCCTGAACCATCAACACCACGAATAGCAGGTAAAGCATTGCTGTTTCCGTTATCCACAATGTTGGGTGTCATTTGCAGTAATGTGTTCACATCTGCATTTGGTGTGGCTTCTATTTTTTTCGCATCATAAACCGTGACACTCGAGCCTGTGTCATAGATAGATTTATTCAGTTTTTCACCAGTCACAATTAATACATCCACTTTTTCATCGTGTTTTTTGTTGTCTTGTGACGTTGACGTTTTTTCTATTTCTTGTGCATTTACACTAGGAGCGGCAATACATAAAGTTCCTAATAAAGCCGTTTGCACTAGTGTTGTTATTGTGGCTTTTTTAGCGCGTAGAGTAAGAATAGTAGACATAAGTCTATACCTTTCATGCCATAGAGCATGCCATTAGACGATTTATAAAATACCCTCATTACATCCCAAATGTTTAATTAGTCTTTCTGGCGACCATCCCATGACTCATCCTTAAGTTAGTAAATATTTACTTCCTTTATTATTATTTTAAGTTCTCTGTTTTCTTGTTAGTAACCACAACAAATAAAGCCCACCAATAACACCCGTCATTAAACCAACGGGCATCGTGATATTGATGGGTAGGCTTTGTGATAACACATCAGCAGAAAGTAAAAGGAGTGCGCCCATTAATGCAGAGCCCACAATGGGTAACTTTCCTGAATGGCTTAATCTGATCACTAATTGAGGTGCGGCGAGTGCAACAAAGGCAATTGGCCCTGCGCTGGCTGTCGCTAATGAGGCAAGTAATACGGCACTAAAAATCATCACCCATCTGACTCTGCCCACATGAACACCCAATTGCTGTGCCATGTCATCTCCCATTTCCATTAACGTTAATGACTTAGCATAAAAAATAATAAGTGGAACAAGGATCAGTAAACCAATAAAGGTAGGATAAACATGCTGCCAAGTACGGGCATTTAGTGAGCCCGCAAGCCAAAGGTTAGCCATGATGGCATTATCAATATTGCCCTTTACCAACAATAAACCATTAAAGGCATGTAAAATGGCACCGATACCAATACCGATTAAAATCATGGTGTAACCAGACATAACACCATTTTTTAATGACAGCAGATAAACAATGAGCGCCGTTGCCATTCCGCCTATTAACGTAGAAATAGCGATATCCACAACGGTGCCATTAAAAATAATAATTTGAAGTAATGCACCTGTTGCTGCACCTGTTGTAAAACCAATAACATCAGGTGAACCTAAAACATTACGAGAAATCGACTGGAAAATAGCCCCTGAAATACCTAATGCAGCGCCAACGCCCATTGCGGTAAGCAGACGAGGCAAACGGATATCCATGACGATTTTTTCTTTAATGCCGCCTTCTGATTGCCCAACAACAATATCTATCAATGTAGAAAATTCGATAGGAAACTTACCTGTTGTAAGGGCGAAAAATGCCAGAGAAATCATCAATAAAAACAAAATAAAGGCGATGATGATATCTTTTGGAGAGAAGATCCAAGACCATGTACCCAATTGGCAGATAATCTCATTATTTTTAAGTTTCATAATGTAATGATCCGCCAACGTTTAACCAGATAGATAAAGAAAGGTCCACCAATCAGTGAGATCATAATACCAACGCTAATTTCCCCCAGTGTGCCAATTAACCGCCCTAAGCAATCTGCGACTAACATCACTAATGCACCAATCAACATCGACATAGGTAAGATACGTCGATATTCAGCACCGACTAAGCGGCGAGCAAAATGAGGTGCGGTTAATCCTAAAAAGCTAATAGGTCCAACGGCTGCGGTTGCACTCCCTGCAAGAAGCACTATTGCAAAAGCCGATAATAACCAAACTCGTTTTTGGTTAGCGCCCAACGCATGGCTAATATCATCACCTAACGTCACGATATCTAACGAACGCGTGAGTGAGTAAGCAATCACACTTCCAATTACCACTAATACCGTAATTGGGTACAAAACATCGAAGCTACGTCCTTGTAATGAACCCACAACCCAATGACGGAATTGATCGAACACGCGTTCATCACTATTTACCGTAACAAGCTGTGTAATAGCGAGTAAAACAACGGAAAGCGCAACACCTGCAAGCACCATTCTCACAGGGTTAAGTCCGTGTCTTACCCCGCCAAGAAGATACACACCAATACCTGCGAAGAAAGCCCCTAATAAACCAAACCACATGTAAATAGTGACATCAGTGATCCCCGTTAGCGCAATTAAAGAGACAATCGCAACCATGGCTCCAGCATTAATGCCAAACAAGCCCGGATCAGCGAGTGGGTTGCGAGTCAAAGCTTGCATTAGTGTTCCGGCTCCGCCTAATGCGACACCAATCACTATTGCTAATAATGTGCGAGGAAAGCGTAGATAGCGCACTAATAAGTGCTCACTATTTGTCGTATCAAAATCGATAAAAGCCTGCCATGTTGTGTACATAGAAACAGGTCGGCTTCCTACAAATAAGCTTAATAGTGCAAAACAGAGCAATAGAAGAATAGCGCCTCTTATTCCCCACTTTATGCTATGGTGAGAAGTGAACATGCGTTATTACTTCTGTTGGCCAAAGCGCGTAACCATATCACTGATAATTTCTTGCGCGCTGTAATAATCAATACGAAACGAGTTTGCACCTAAACCATAAACTTGATTATTTTTTATAGAAGGTAGATTGGCAAGAATGGGATCAGCCATAAATACATCGGCTTCTTTGGCGGTTCCACTTAATAGGAACGTTGTAGGTGCAGTGAGTTGTGTTAAATGCTCATATTGAGCCCACACAAAATCTGAAACGGGTTTATCTTTCGGTTGCCACGCAAGATCTGCACTTTCAATGGTAAAACCGAGTTGTTGTAATAATACCGCGTGAGGGCTGGTGGTTAGCGAAACGGGATTAACAGTACCAGCGCCAAAATAAGAGATAATATTGACCTGACCTTCAGGGAGTTGTAGCGCTTCTTTCCCTTCTTTTACTATATTTGCAAAATGCTGTAATAGTGTAGCGGTCTCTTCTTCTTGTCCTGTTGCTTGTGCCAATTGTAACGCCAAGCTTTCCCAGCTCTGTTTGCCGTAATCTAAAACAATGGTCGGCGCGATTTGTTTAAATTGTTCAACTTGAGGATAGACCGTATCACCACCATTGATGGAAACAACGATTAAATCAGGTGCATAAAGATAAGCCATCTCTAATGAAACACTGCCCGCAGACCACAGTTTTTCAACCTTTCTCTCTTTTGCCACTTTATCCCATTGGGCAAAAAATTGGCCATTTGCCGCCGTTGAACTGGCAACCACCGGAGCTTGCATTGCAAGGAGCGTTCCGGTGATAGAAACTGATGCCGATAAAATACGCTGAGGTTTTGCGTTAATTTCAGTTTTAGTGCCATCAACGTTGGTAAAAGTGCGAGGCCAAGATTGGCTATCAGCGCCAACATCAGAAGCATTTGCTGTATTAACAATAAAAGAAAAAATAAAAAGACAGGCAATAGAGACAACGGATTTAAACATGACCACTTTCCAAGTAAATAATCTTTACTTTAAATAATAAATGTAATTATTAATGTTAATCATAATCAATATCATTAACAATAAGGATTTATGGGTTTGTGATCGGAAAAGTGAGAATGAGCGCACAAAAACAACTTTATAAAAAAACACCCAAGTCCAAGTTGTACTCAGGTGTTTCCGTTATTTTATTAATTTAATTGAAAATCTAATGAAACAATCAAAGGATTCAATAGGTTTTCAGGTTTAGGGCCTATGGGCTTTACACGTTTAACCGCAGCAATAGCCGCATTATCAAGAGAGGAAATACCCGAGGTACTTTCTATCTCAACCCTTGAAATCACACCTTCAGAGGTTAGTGAAAAGCTCACCACCACCTGACCTTCATGTTGCATGCGACGTGCTTGTGATGGATAACGTTTATGGCGCTCTATTTCTCGACGCAGTGAACTAATATAGTGATTATCAGATTCGCCTTGCCCTATTCCTTTCTCGCTTAATGCATGACTTCTTCCTGCTAACGAGCTTGCCGTATGTTGCGTTAAGCTTTCTGCCGATGCTTCTGAAGTCGTTTGCGCTACTTGGCTTTCTAAATCACGCTGTTTTATCGGCTCTACTTTTTCTTGCACCACCTGTTTTTTTACAGGTGTAATTGGTTTTATAGGTATAGGCTTTTCTTTTATTTTTTCAGGTATTTTCTTTGGTGCTTCAACAAACTCCCCTTTTTCGGCAATGGGTAAAACAATAGGCGTTTCTTGTGGCTCCGTTTCCACTAAAGGTTCCGGCACGACTGTAGATTGTTGAGGAGGTGAAAATACCACTTGGTAAACGGATAATGTATTTTCTTGTTGCTGATGAATATGGTGCGCACTTTCTGTCATAGAAAGTGAACGTAACACCCAACTTAATACGCCGATATAAACTAACGATATGCCAATCAGCCAATAATAAATATTAAACGGATGCCTGACAGAAAGTGCCAACATAAATAAAAGCTCCTTACTCTCTTTTAATTAAAATTGTGCAGTCACACCTAATCGGAATGTTCTTCCCGGCGCAGGCATACCTGATCGCGTTAAAGGATCAATGTAGTATTCGTTTAATAAATTACTGCCCGTTATTTCAAAAGATAAATTAGAGCTATATTGATAGTTAATGTAAGCATCAACGGTAAAGACTTTTGCCCAACGCATTGGGTTGTTATTTCTGCCATACATTTCTCGTGGTAATTTTTCTTTTAGCCATTTTTCATCTTTATTTTCCACTTCTGATGAATAAAGCCAGCGACTTCCAATTTCTAATTTATTGTCGAACCAACGAGTCCCTAAATGTAAATTAACCGAATATTTAGGTTGAAGAGAAGTACGTAAAAAACCACCAGGATAACCGCCCGTCATACACTCTTTAATACCCAAAAAACCAAATGGATCATAGTTACTAAAGGCATTTTTATCACATACTTTATTTTTATGGCTATAAACTAAAGCCGTATCCATAAAAATAAAGCCATTATCAAAGCGAGCTTGAACCTCCAGCCCCTCTAATATTTGCTTTTCAAATTGCCTAATTTGCCAATTCGCATCTCTATCAAACACATTTTCAATATTGGTACGAAAATAATTAATTTTAATATCGGCATGGCGCTCCACATTTAGCCAATCTGTCAAATCAAACACAACACCTAACTCAGTACTTTTTGCTCGTTCGGGTTTTAATTTAAAACCGTAATAACGCGCTTTTGACCCAGAAAAACCACTGGTATCTTCAAATAAACTAGGTAATCGTAGCTGCTCAGTATAACGTCCATAAAAACGCAATATATCGTTGGCATAAACCGTCGCAGATACTAAAGGGGAAAATGCGCCATGATGATAACTGGGCTCTGGTGCAAAATTATCTTTATCATAATCAAGATAAATAGGTATTGAATTAGAAACGCCCATTTCATACTTATTAACTAGTTCACCTGTAATTGGATCAGGTACTTTTTCATTAATATCAACATAGCCACTTAAGAAGATGTTTTTACTTTTAGGTAACTCTCCATTTTCATCATAAAGTAAGACTGTATGTTCCGTGATCATAAGACGTTTTTGGGCAGATTTTATGTTGAGATTTCCTTGTTTATCGCGAAGAAAATCATCCTGCATCATATCAACTTGAACTCTATTCACTTTTATCTTTTCTTTTATTTCTAATGGTAAGTTTTCATATTCAGGGTAAATAAACTTAGATTGCACAAACTCACGTATTTTTTTGTCTATTTCTGGATAACGTCGATAATTCTTTAGTTCTTCCGGTAAACCCTCTACATCAATACTGTGGTAGGCTCTATATAATAAATATTCCTCAGCAGTTAAAGTTCGTCGATAAGGAAGAATAAAGCCTCTTATTGATGGGGATTTTTCATAACCTTTTACGTTATTCCGTCGCTTATTATTTAAAAAAGTATCCGTTAAATGATAATAATGATATTTTCCGCCAGCAGTAATAGCTAACCAAGAAAGTGGCTTCCAATCTGTGGAAAGGGCTAAATTAATTTCATGACGTTGCCCTGCTCGCCCTGAGGTAACAAAATCAAGTCCTGTAGGTACTTCCAATTCATCACTGTCTAATTTTTCAAATTGATAATTACTAGAAAATGAAATAGAAAATTGAGGTGATAATTTAAATATCGAAGATAAATCCACGCCATAGCGGTTATTCTCTTGATAAAGAGATGCTGTATCAATAAAACGGGTATCTACTTTTGCATCCCATTTAGATAAATACCGTTCTTCATAATCAACCTCCTTTGAGACTCTGGGTTCACCACCACGAGTATTCGTATGCCCAGAAGTTAAATTACCCCATAAACGTAACAGTACATCCGCTTGCTTATCTTCTGGTTTCCACTGATAAGTTAATATTCCCGCCTGTTGATTAATCGTTGCTAATGGCCATTGAGTCACGACATTTTTTTCGTAACGAGCCCACTCTAATCTCAGAGGCATAATATCGCCAAATAGTAAGTCAGTGTATCGATAGTTAATCGAAAAACGGTGTGTTGATTCAGGGAATAATGTTCCTTTTACTAAAAATGAACGATTACGACTGGAGGTATTAGGTACTTCATTACCAGGACGATAAATATGGGCAATAAAAGGAACATAAGGCGTTAACCTTAATTTATAATCAATAGAATGGATTGCCTTCATATCATCCGTTTCGAGATAAGCTTCTGTATTTCTTTTTCCTGCTAAATAATTTCCTTTTTCTCGCAGTGCATAGGCAAATAATAAATTAAATTTTTCTTCTTCAAAACCAATCCCAAGTCGAAATGAATGATCATGAAAATTCCAATCTTTATTTTTTTGAGGGGTTATTTCTAAAGCAGGATCAACGACTCTTGAACCATAATGATAAAAATAAGGATAATTGCGATAATCTCCGAGCATATCTAAATAGGCTTCTTTATACCG
This sequence comes from Proteus sp. GOKU, assembly GCF_015475555.1. Lineage (NCBI taxonomy): Bacteria > Pseudomonadati > Pseudomonadota > Gammaproteobacteria > Enterobacterales > Morganellaceae > Proteus > Proteus sp. GOKU. The sequence goes on along the minus strand of NZ_CP034105.1, from coordinate 4,123,691 downwards.
TGTAGAGTTATTACTAATATCTCCTTTAAAATTAATCCCAAAAGAATCACCTATAGGCACAATATCTCGAATATCTAAGGTTTTTATCGCAATACCGCCACCAATACCAGTTTTCATATCAGGTGTTAATGAGGGACCTTTCTCAATATAGATACTGCTAATCAGATTAGAATCAATATAGTTACGATTAGATGCACCACTATAACCACGATAAACAGTAATTGCCTGCTCTGTCCCATCGACAGTCACAGGTATTCGACCTTGCCCTTGAATACCTCGAATATTAGGATCAAGCGCTCCCCCATTACGCGCTTCGCCACTATAAACACCAATAGCGCTTTTTAGTAAATCAGCGGGAGAAACGCCTTGATAACGCTCTAATAGCTCTTTTCCTAAATAAACATTAGAAACATCTTTCTCATAAACGTGTGAATAACCCTGTTTATCTTTTTCTTTATTATCAGAAATTTGAATATGACCAAGATCGGTTTTATCTTCTTTGGCTTGCAGATAAAAGCAAGGAGAATATAGCGATAGAGAAACGAAGATTGAAACAATTTTTCGCTTTTTAAAAAGCATTACATGCATTGTTTTACCTATTCAATTAATAAAGGAAGTCACTTATTTAATTAAAATTGTTTTTCTAATTTAAATAACACTTCATGTTGCTGATATTGATATAACCAATCCACATTGCTTAATCTTCGGGTATAACGTAGTTCTATTGTGGGATAAAACCCTAAAATAAAAGGCGATTTACTTTTAATATTAGTTGTGAAAATAACGCCATTGTCTTTTCTTCTCTTTTTTAATAAAGGATTATAGTTATTAAAGCATTTAATTTGATACTGTAAAAAAAGAGAGATATGCCAATTAGCTGACAATGGATAATAAACGCCAGTTTTTATACCATACAGCTGATAATTTAATAAAGTGTTTTTTTTACGATCTAACTGATAATTTAATTGATTAACTAATTGCATTCCATTATTAAAATAATAGTTATGGTAAGCACTATAACTTACTCGCTTATCATTTAAATTATTTAACGCTTTTTGATATTTCTTTATTTTATAATCCAAGCTTAAATTAATAGTTTGCTTTTTATTAATAAAATAAGAAAGCTGTGTTTCATTCCCCCATGCTTGATATTCATATTGTTCCCGTGATGATTTTATTTCGTAATAAGGTGTTATTGACCACTGATATTGAGGTTTTTGATAGCGATAACCCAGTTGTGTATATAATGCAAAAAAATTAGCATTACGGTGAGAGTGGTAATCTATATATCGAGCATAAGTATAAGAAGAAAAAGTATGGTGAGAATAAATAATAAAAGGTTGATAAAAAGAAAAATAATGAGTAATTCCTGTAGATGCAATAGGTTTTGCACCTCTTAGCGTCGTTTTTCCTTGGGTTGATTGAGAGACAATTTTTTCAGATAAGTAAGGTGCATGATTAATATTATCATCATAAAAAAAGCCAAGTTGATAGAAACGTTGGCCTTGAAAATAAGAGGCTAACTTAACCTTATAAAACTCAATAGATTGGATAATATTTTTAGATAAATCAACGATATTGCTCAGTTGATTAAGTTGTTGCTGTGCTTTTTTATATTCTCGTAAATGAAAATAAAGTTGAATTAATCCTGTTTGGGCTGGGATAAAATCGGCTTTTTGCTTAAGTTGTTGCTGATAATAAATTTCAGCGTTTAAAAAATCACCTCTGTTTTGTGCCAATAACGCCTTTGCGTAATTAACAAGTAATGCTTCATGTTGAGGTTGTTGTTGATAGTAAAGCAGTAATCTTTCTGCTTTTTGCCACTGTTGTTGTTGCAAATAGTGATAAAGTTGCTGACCTACTTTAGCTGTACTCGTTGTTTCAAGATAATAAAATAGTTTGTCGCGGCTCTCTTTTGCACTCCCATTAAATGAAAATAAAATTAGCGGTAAAGCCAGTAACCCTTTGGTTAAGAGTTGATAATAATTCATTATATATCCTTATAAAAACAAAAGAACAATTCCTTCAAATCGGCTTAATTTAGATAAAAAAAAACAGATAACCCTATACCAGATTATCTGTTGCTAACATTTAGCGTAATGACCACTAATACCACTTTTAAAGAATTAACCGATTGTTTTACCAAATAAATCTATAATATTATTTTTGAAAAAATCAAGAAGCATCCATGCTTACTGTCATTTATTCACTGTCACTGCTATTTTTCGTACCACCAAAACTAATATCTTTTTTATGATCTGAACTAAACACCACAATACCCGCTAACGCCTCTGCACTTTCACCAAAGAAAGCCCCTTCAACAACCCCTGATGTTGACCCTTCATTTGCATCTGCAGAAAACGTCACTTGATTATTTGCGGTATAAAGATTTCCTCCTGCTAAATCAATCGTACGTTGGCTATTAGTCAGCGAACCTGTAATTTCTTTTTGTGAGAAATTAACATCGAACGAGCCAGTAAGTAAGTTATTACCACTATATTGACTAATACCCGTTACCGTATAAGTAGCACTGTCTGTCGGTAATGTGGTTGTAACATCTTTACCAACATAATAGGTTTGGTGTGTTGCATCCGTTGCTGATGTTGTTTTTGCCCAGTCACCAAAATAGACATTGGCATCCGTGATTTTGGCAAAGTGAAAAACACCCATATCACTATGTTGATGATTAGATTGAACTGTATAAATTCCATTACTATCCGCTCCACCACTCATTCTTGCTGATGTTAACGAAGCAAAACCAATTTTTTTCCCACCTCCTACTGTACTAATACCAACACCCGGCTCTCCACCAGGCATTTGATGAGAACCATATTGAACAGCATCACTAGCTCCCACAGTCATGATGTTTAAAGGTCCGCTTTGATTAGAGTGAATTTCAGCATGTACTGCATGAGAGCCCATTAATATAAATAATGCACAGGTTAATTTATTACGTTTTTTCATAATAACTTCCTTATTATTCATTGGAGGGTGTGGCTACTTATTATAAATAGAAATAACAAGTAGCCACTTACAGAAATATTAATATTTTATCTATCTTTCCAGCTTCACTTACGAATATAAAGTTTGCTGTGTTGTTCGTAGGTAATATTAAATAAATCTCTTGTATTGTAAATAACACATTTTAATTAGAGAGATTTTAATTAACCCTATTTATGTTATGAGAATTAAATTAATTAAATGATTTACTTTGATTTTTTATTTAAACACATAAAAAACCAATAAATATTTCATGTTTATTTTTGTGAACAGTCTCGCAATTATTTATCTTTATTTGTTTTGAGACTAATTAATATTTATTAGGTGTTTTAGCTTTCTTATAAGTTATATATTAGAAATATAATCATTAATAAAATAAAAAAGCCTATCTCATTCATTATATTTTATTTATTTCCTCAGAAATTATTTTTATAAATATATCACGATCTTTATTCTGAATATTATTATTCCAAATAACACCTATTTCCCATTGTGTATACAAACCAGACAGTGGCAATAAAGTGATTTTTTGTTTATCACAAATAAGTTCTGCACTTTTAGGTACCAATGCCATTCCTAATCCTGCGGCAACTAATGCTAGCTGCGTTTGAATATCTTGCGATTGTTGTAATACACGAGGTTTGATTTGATGATGTTTCAGAAAATCATGGATTTGTTGATACAGTTTTTTTCCTTTTTCAGGAGACAACTGAATAAGCCCAAGCGTATTAAAGTAGTGTAGTGGATCATCATCAGCCTCTAGCACCATAATAGTTTGCGTGGGAATGGCTAACATCAATCGCTCTTGCACTAACGAAATACTTTTTAGTGGCTCTGTAACCGGTAAACGTGAAAACGCTAGATCAAGCTCACCTAAAAGTAATTTATCTTCCATTGTGTTAGAAGGCATATCATCAATATGAACGGTGATATCAGGATGAACATGATTAAATTTTGCCAATAGTGGTGTAATAAAATTTAATGAGGACAGACCAAATCCTGCATACAGCTCTACTTTTTGAGGAGCACTCAATTGGCGAGCTTGTTTTTCTAGAATACGGGCTTCTCTTAAAACTGATTGAGATTGGCTTAGTAAATACTGTCCTTCAGGGGTTAATTTTGCGCCGTGACGTCCGCGCTGGAAAAGAGTGACACCCAATTGAGATTCTAATGTTTTTATCTGCTTAGTTAGCGCCGGTTGGCTAATACAAAGCTTTGATGAAGCTTCACCAAAATGTTCTGTTTCAGCTAAAACAACAAAAGCATTCAATAAACGGGTATCCATGATTAATCATTAATCCTATCTTATTTTTCCTTTTATTATTCTAACATAGAATAAATAAATAAAATTAATAACCGCCGCCAATATATTAATAAATAAAACAAATAGATTAAATTGAGATTATTCTTTAACCAAAACAAAAACAGCTAACAAAATAAAAGCTGTTTTTTATTGAATTACGCTTTACCAAATCGAACTGAAATAGGATCTTGTTCATTTCCTAATTTTGTCGTTAATATCGAATAAAGTTCAGGTCTTCGCCCTGTTAGCCAACGTCTTCCGGTTGAGTTTTCTAATAATGAGAGATCAATATCTGCAATCACCATATCATCATTAATCGCTTTGCTCTCTTTTACTATCCGTCCATAAGGGTCGATGATCATTGCATTCCCTGTACGAACTTCTTCCTCATCACGACCTACACCATTACTAAATAACACAAACATGCCGTTATCATGAGCTCTTGCTGGTAACCAACGCATTAACCAGCCTCTTCCGTGCTCACCTTGAAATGCCGCTTGTAATGATTGAGGATCTTGATGTCGATTTTCCCAAAGTGTCATAGGGATCGGCTTCATACTATGTGGACTACGTGAATTTGTTCCACCAGTTTGATGAGGTGCGAGTAAAATATCGGCACCTAATAATGCATTAGCGCGTGCATTTTCTACCAAGTTATTATCCCAGCAAATTAATACTCCCATTTTAACGCCCCAAGGGGTTTCAAATACGGTGTATTGCTCACCACTTTTGATGATCGGATGTTCGAAAGCATGTAATTTCCGATGCTTATGCAAAGAGCCATCAGGCATACAAACAACCCATGTATTATAGAGTGTATTGTCTTCTGCTCGCTCAATAAGTCCGACACCTATCGCCATTTGATGCGCCATCGCTTTTTGTTTGATTAACGCTAAAGATGCGCTATCAGAAATGCGTTCGCTTAATGCGTAGACTTCATGCTTTGGCAATTGAGGAACGTGCCAATATCCTGTAATGCACATTTCAGGAAGCACTAATACCTTTACCTGCTGACTGGCTGCACTCTCTATAAATTGATGAATTTTCGCTAAATTATAAGCTTTGTCGTTTGCTTTATGCTGAAACTGCACAGTAGCAACGCGTAATGTTTTAGATGTGTTCATACGTTTTTACCTGTTAAGCCCTGTATTTATCTCAATATAAAAACGTATTTATTGCTTAAAAGATAATCACTTATTCTCTACTTTTGATAACCTTTTGGAATGAAATAGGATAACAGCAAGAAATAACAGGGTTCTACACCTCTGTTTCACGGAACAAATACCTTATTTTTTGGCATCATAATGGCAATAAAGGAGTATTTATGTCTGCTAAGTCCCTATTTATAATTCTTTCATTGTTAGGATTATCTGTTTCCTGTTTAGCGGGAGATGGTTTAGTGGATAGAACATGGCCAGCTTCTGGATTAGATACACAAAGCTATCGACAAGCATTAAGACAGCCGACTGCAAGCTCTCGATATACTCTTTTTAATATCACACCCGATATGCCTGTTCCGGGTGGTGCAAGCCATTCTGATCCTCAAGGTATTCGTTATATTGCAATGAAATATGGCCCTTATGGTCAGCCAGAGCACTATAAAACCTACCAAATTATGTTTTCTCACTATTCAAATAGTAGTACGAAGAAAATCCGCTATTTAGGTGAACTATATACCGTTGTCGGCGATATCTATTTAATTGATCCTTTTGCAACAACCAATGAATGGCAACGTGGTCGTAGCCAAATCGTTGAAGAGTATTATGAGATATTAGATGCTCACGGAAATAGAACAGGAAAAGGATTACGCTTTAACAATTGGGATAAACCAATTCATATAACTAAATGGTCATCAAATTAATATACTCTTAATCAATATTCCTTTTTGTTAACTCTTCCTTAATGTCGTCATTTTTTCTTTTATTAAAATAAGTACTTTGAATATTAACCCACGTTAATACTTTCGAAGTTTATATAAATAAAAAATATAAGAATATCAATAACTGACATTATTCTCTTAATTTCTATTTAATTTAATTATTTCTTTATATAGAAGTTTAATTCAAAGAAAAGTTAGTTTTTATTTCACTTATCTATTTAAAATAATCATTAGCTTATGAAAATCATAGAATATTATTTCAAACAGTTTCGCACTATCGCATTACCTGATCGTGTGTATTTAAAGAACAAGTTTATACGTAACTTAGGTTATCAACCTAACTTTAAAATACCGACATCACTTAATGAAAAAATTAATGCACGTATGTTATTTGATAGAAATCCAATTTATACGCGTTTAGCAGATAAGATTAAAGTGAGAGACTATGTGATAGAAAAGATTGGCCCACACTATCTGGTTCCTATCATTAACACCTATTCTCATCCTGATGAAATCGATATTACTCAACTTCCTTCACGCTTTGTACTCAAATGTAACCATGACAGTGGTAGTACAATCATCTGCCTTGATAAAACCACTTTTGATTTTGAAAAAGCAAAGAAAAAGCTTCAGTTTCATTTAAAACGCAATCTCTATCCTGTCACGCGCGAATGGCATTATAAAAAAATCAAAGCTCAAATTCTCTGCGAAGAATATATCGATTTATTTGATACACAAAATCCAATGATACCAACGACTTGTCGTCTTCACTGTTTTAATGGTCAGCCTCTTTATGCTGAAATTGATATTTCTGATACTAAAGGGAATGAGTACATTAATGTGTATGATACAAATTGGCAGTTACAACCTATCACATTAGAAGATCCCAACACCCCAGAACTTGTTGAAAAACCAGCTCAATTTGAAAATATGCTGCAATTAGCTGCTAAAATGGCAAGTGACTTTAATTATTGCCGAGTCGATTTTTTAATGTCTGAAAATAGGCTTATCTTTAGCGAAATGACTTTTACTCCAAATGCAGGACGTATTCCCATCAAACCTAAAGAGTGGGATTACAAATTAGGTGCATTGTGGTCATCGGTCAAATAGGTGTAATGCGATAACATGATCGCATGTAGTTATTACACCTATTTTCAGTAATCGCACTTTAGTCAGTCAGTCGTTGTGGATGAGTAAACACCGTTGCTCTTCCGCGACGACAAAAACCCACCAGCGTCACATTGTATTTATTAGCCACTTCAACCGCTAAAGAGGTTGCCGCAGAAACAGCGAATAAAATTTCTGCGCCACACATAGCGGCTTTTTGCACCATTTCATAACTGGCACGACTAGAGACTAATACTGCACCTTCACTCCACTTTTCTTTCGCTTTCATACCTAAAAGCTTATCAAGTGCGACATGACGACCAACATCTTCACATCCTCCCTGCATTTCACCTTCTGGCGACAACCAAACAGCAGCATGTGTACAACCCGTTAGCTCACCGATTTCTTGAACGGTTGTCATCTGCTCTAAGGCTTTATCAAGGTTTGAAAGTGAAAATGTTTGTGTAAAAGGTAACGGCGTAATCGGTCGGAAAATCTCTTCCAGTTGTTCAGTTCCACAAATACCACAGCCAGTACGACCAGTCATATTGCGGCGTCGCTCTTTTAATCCCATAAAACGTCGGCTTGATAATTCAACTTGAACTTCAATGCCTCCGTTACAACTTTCTACAATTTCGATACTGCGAATTTCATTAGAAGATTCTATAATGCCTTCTGATAAAGAAAATCCGACAGCGAACAACTCTAAATTTTTAGGGCTTGCCATCATAACGACGTGAGAAATTCCGTTGTACACTAATGCAACAGGAACTTCGAGTGCAATATAATCGTCTTCTTGTCTGTTAAGCGATCCTTTGTGTTGCACAATTGTTTGATCTACGCCAATGATTACACGTTTAGTTAACAATTTTGTCGATTTTGTTTCATCCATAAGATGAATTCCTAAATTTATTAATACATAATAACAATACGGGTAAAACGATTTTACACTACCTATCAGGCAATGAACCTGATCCTATTAAGGATAATAGGAATAAAAAAACAATCAGCTCCATTTTCGTGAAGAAAATCAGAGTCAGTAAAAGCAATGTATGATGAGGAGAGACCCCATGCAGGTCAGCAGAAGACAGTTCTTTAAGATCTGTGCTGGCGGTATGGCAGGTACTACAGCGGCGGCGCTCGGTTTTGCACCAGCAGTTGCGCTAGCAGGTTCACGTCAGTATAAATTACTGAGAGCCCGCGAAACCCGCAATACCTGTACGTACTGTTCTGTCGGTTGTGGACTATTAATGTATAGTCTGGGCGATGGCGCGAAAAACGCAAAAGAAACGATATTCCATATTGAAGGTGACTCAGACCATCCAGTAAACCGCGGTGCATTATGCCCTAAAGGTGCTGGTCTTGTGGATTTCATCCACAGTGAAGGTCGTTTAAAACACCCTGAATACCGTGCACCCGGCTCGGATAAATGGGTAAAACTCTCATGGGAAGAAACGTTTGATCGTATTGCGCGCTTAATCAAAAAAGACCGCGATGCCAACTTCCAGAAATTCAATAAAGAAGGTGTAGAAGTCAACCGTTGGTTAACAACCGGTATGCTTTGCGCCTCTGCAGCAAGCAATGAAACTGGGTTTTTAACTCAGAAATTCTCAAGAGCTCTTGGGATGCTAGCTGTCGATAACCAAGCGCGTGTCTGACACGGACCAACGGTAGCAAGTCTTGCTCCAACATTTGGTCGCGGTGCGATGACCAACCACTGGGTTGATATGAAAAACGCCAACCTTATCGTCGTTATGGGCGGTAATGCGGCAGAAGCACACCCTGTGGGATTCCGCTGGGCGATGGAAGCTAAAATCCATAATAACGCCAAGCTCATTGTTATTGATCCTCGCTTCACCCGTACTGCGGCTGTTGCGGATTTCTATACGCCTATCCGTTCTGGTACTGATATTACGTTCTTATCGGGCGTTATCTTATATCTGCTCGAAAATAAGAAATATCAAAAAGAATACGTTGAGGCTTATACCAATGCTAGCTTGATTGTCCGTGAAGACTACCATTTTGATGATGGTTTATTCAGCGGATATGATGCGGAAAAACGTAAATACGATAAAACCACTTGGAACTACGAGATGGATGAAAATGGTTTCGCAAAACGCGACACCACATTACAACATCCTCGTTGCGTCTGGAATCTGTTAAAACAACACGTTAGCCGTTACACGCCTGATGTGGTTACTCAGATTTGTGGTACACCAAAAGACGATTTCCTAAAAGTCTGTGAATATATTGCTGAAACAGCAGCGAAAGATAAAACAGCTTCTTTCCTGTATGCATTAGGCTGGACTCAACATACCGTTGGTGCCCAAAACATTCGTACCATGGCAATGATCCAATTACTGTTAGGTAATATGGGTATGGCTGGTGGCGGTGTTAACGCACTACGTGGTCACTCTAATATTCAAGGCTTAACTGACCTCGGTCTATTATCTCAAAGCTTACCGGGCTATATGACTCTGCCTTCTGAAAAGCAGACTTCATTAGAAACCTACTTAGCTGCGAATACGCCAAAAGCGACAGTACCAGGACAAGTTAACTACTGGGGCAATTATCCTAAATTCTTCGTCAGTATGATGAAGACATTCTATGGCGATAATGCTCAACGTGATAATGATTGGGGCTTCTCACTGTTACCTAAGTGGGACAAACCTTACGATGTTCTACAATACTTCGACATGATGGATAGAGGTGAAGTCAACGGCTATATCTGCCAAGGCTTTAACCCAGTTGCATCATTCCCGAATAAGAACAAAGTTGTTCGTTCATTATCAAAACTGAAATTCCTTATCACAATGGATCCGCTAAACACTGAAACTTCATGTTTCTGGCAGAACCACGGTGAAGAGAACGACGTTAAAACAGCAGATATCCAGACAGAAGTATTCCGTCTGCCAACAACCTGTTTCGCAGAAGAAGACGGTTCTATCGTTAACTCTGGTCGCTGGTTACAGTGGCACTGGAAAGGTGGTGATGCCCCTGGTGTTGCTATCCCTGATGCTGAGATTTTATCTGGTATTTTCCATCGTTTACGCCAACTCTATAGAGAAGAAGGCGGCGCGATGCCAGAGCAGGTGTTGAATATGACTTGGGATTACTTTGATCCTGATAATCCAACATCCGCAGAAGTTGCACAAGAAAGTAATGGTAGAGCATTAGTTGATTTAAAAGACGCTGATGGCAATATCATTCTGAAAAAAGGTCAACTGCTTAGCTCGTTCGCTCAGTTACGTGATGATGGTACCACAGCAAGTGGCTGTTGGATCTTCGCTGGTAGCTGGACAGAGAAAGGCAACCAAATGGCTAACCGTGATAACTCCGATCCATCAGGATTGGGTAATACATTAGGTTGGGCATGGGCATGGCCTCTTAACCGTCGCATTATTTATAACCGCGCATCGGCAGACCCACAAGGTCAACCGTGGGATCCTAAACGTAAGTTAATCGAATGGGATGGCAGCAAATGGACTGGTATTGATGTACCTGACTATAGCAACGCTGCACCGGGTTCTGATGTTGGTCCATTTATTATGCAGCCGGAAGGTATGGGACGTCTGTTTGCTATCGATAAGATGGCAGAAGGTCCATTCCCTGAGCACTATGAGCCAATTGAAACACCATTGGGTACTAACCCACTACATCCAAATGTGGTTTCAAACCCAGCAGCGCGTATTTTTAAAGATGACTGGAAAGATATGGGTAAAGCAGAAGATTTCCCATATGTCGGTACAACTTATCGTCTGACAGAACATTTCCACTTCTGGACTAAACACGCGCGCTTAAATGCGATTATTCAGCCACAACAATTTATTGAAATTGGTGAGCGTTTAGCCGCAGAAAAAGGCATTGTTCAAGGCGATACCGTAAAAGTCAGCTCAAAACGTGGTTATATCAAAGCTAAAGCGGTGGTTACTAAACGTATTAGAACCCTTGATGTTGATGGGCGCAAAGTGGATACCATTGGTATTCCTATTCACTGGGGCTTTGAAGGTGTCGCAGTGAAAGGCTTTATTGCGAATACGTTAACACCATTCGTTGGTGATGCGAATACACAAACGCCTGAGTTTAAAGCGTTCCTTGTTAATGTGGAAAAGGTGTAAGGAGATAAATTATGTCACTGCAATCCCAAGACATTATTCGTCGCTCTGCTACCAATTCCCTCACTCCCGCGCCTCAGGTGCGGGATTACAAGGAAGAAGTGGCAAAACTTATCGACGTAACAACCTGTATCGGCTGTAAAGCCTGTCAGGTTGCTTGTTCTGAATGGAACGATATTCGCGATAAAATTGGCACTAACGTCGGTGTTTACGATAACCCAACTGACCTAACTGCGAAATCATGGACAGTGATGCGTTTCTCTGAAGTGGAAGAGAACGGCAAACTGGAATGGTTAATTCGTAAAGATGGTTGTATGCACTGTGCTGATCCGGGCTGTTTAAAAGCTTGCCCAGCAGAAGGTGCCATCATTCAATACGCTAACGGTATTGTTGATTTCCAATCAGAACACTGTATTGGTTGTGGTTATTGTATTGCAGGTTGTCCTTTCGATGTGCCTCGCATTAATGAAGAAGATAACCGTGCTTACAAATGTACGTTATGTGTTGACCGTGTAGAAGTTGGTCAAGAGCCTGCATGTGTGAAAACTTGCCCAACAGGTGCGATTCATTTTGGTTCGAAAGAAGCCATGATCAATCTTGCTAGTGAGCGTGTTTCTGAACTGCAAACTCGTGGTTACGACAATGCTGGTCTTTACGATCCACAAGGTGTGGGTGGTACACACGTGATGTATGTTCTCCATCATGCTGACAAACCTAACCTGTATCATGGTTTACCAGAAAACCCAGAAATTAGCTCAACCGTTAAATTCTGGAAAGGTATTTGGAAACCATTAGCAGCAGTGGGTTTTGCCGCAACCTTCGCGGGTGCAATTTTCCACTATTTAGGTGTCGGTCCAAACCGTACAACTGAAGAAGATGAAGAAGAAGCGCTCAAAGAGATGGAAGCATCTTCTAAAACACAGACCTCTGTGAATAAGGAGGAGCAGAAATGATGAAGAAGAAAGGCGATAAAATTCTTCGCCACACCGCTTCTGAGCGTATTAACCATTGGTTAGTAGTGATTGTATTTCTGTTTACTGCTATCAGCGGATTGGGTTTCTTCTTCCCATCTCTGAACTGGTTCATGAATATTTTAGGTACACCAGAACTGTCGCGTCTGTTACACCCATTCGTGGGTAGCGTGATGGCGTTCCTCTTTCTCTTTATGTTCTTCAGATATCTGAAGCACAACTTTATCGATAAAGATGACTTAGTCTGGGCTAAAAATATTCATAAAGTGCTGCAAAATGAAGAAGCTGGCGATATTGGTCACTACAACCTTGGTCAGAAAGGGATCTACTGGACATTAAGTATCAGTCTGATCTTACTGACAGTTAGTGGTGTTATCATTTGGCGTCCTTATTTCGCAGAGTATTTCTCGATCCCAGTAATTAGAATTGCCTTATTAGTTCACTCATTATCAGCAATCTTACTGATAATCACCGTATTTGTTCATGCTTATGCGGCATTCTGGGTGAAAGGTTCAATTCGTAGCATGATTGAAGGCTGGGTAACTCGTGGTTGGGCTAAAAAGCACCACCCTCGTTGGTATCGTGAAATTCTCGAAGAAGAGAAAAAAGAAGCCGAAAAGCAGTCACAGAAATAATGCCCTAAAGTGTATTTCTGAACAAACGGAGGCTTGATCAGCCTCCGTTTTTTATTCAATTTACGCCCGTTTTTAAGACGTAAAAAAACAATAAAATCACGCTATTATTACCCACTGTCATGGCTTCATGTTTGCTTTTGATTTATTCTGAAGCCAAATCCTGTGGGTATTCACTATAAAATTTATGATAATAGGAAGATAGAACGTTATGAGTATTCGCATCGTTCCTAAAGAGCAATTAGGTAAAGAGCAATCAGAAAAAGGGATCAGTTTTATTCCACCCGTATTATTCCCTAATCTGAAAAACCTTTATCAACGTCGTGCTGAACGTTTTCAAACACTAGCAAAAGATAATCCTTTCGCAGACTACCTTGAATTTGCAGCAGAAATTGTCAAGGCTCAAGAGAAAGCACTTCATGACAATCCACTTGTCATTGATCTTGCCCCACTCCTTGCACAACAAGCCGGCGTAGCGCCTTTAGATAGAAAAACATTTAAACGCAGTAAACATTGGCACGCTTTATTAGCCTCGATTATTGCTGAATTACGTCCAGTTGTGCCTGAAAGTGCCACTATTACTTTAGAAAACCTCTCTAAAGCTTCTGAAACTGAATTAGAAGAAATGGCAACAGCATTACTTAATGATGAATATTCAAAAGTTTCAGCTGATAAATCTGTCTTTATTTGGGCAGCACTGTCTCTGTACTGGGCACAATTAGCAGCAAATATTCCAGGTAAAGCGAAAACAGAATACGGTGAAAATCGTCAATTCTGCCCAGTTTGTAACAGTATGCCAGTGGCAAGCATGGTACAAATCGGCACAACACAAGGTTTACGCTATTTACACTGTAATTTATGTGAAACACAGTGGCATGTTGTACGCATTAAGTGCACCAACTGTGAATTAACAGGTAAATTAAATTACTGGTCTTTAGACAGCGAAAATGCCCCAGTGAAAGCAGAAAGCTGCGGTGATTGTGGAAGCTATCTGAAAATTTTATATCAAGAAAAAGATGCCAATGTAGATGCTGTTGCTGATGATTTAGCGTCTATTGTTCTTGATGCAAAAATGGAAGAAGAAGGCTTTGCTCGTAGTAGCATTAATCCATTCCTGTTCCCAAATGAATAACAATTAGGTATTAGCATGACAAATGATACGCGCTCACTTTATAGCCAACTGCCGTCTATTGATAAGTTACTGCACCAAGCAGACATTCAAGCCCTTGTGGCTTCTTATGGTCAGACATTTATTGCAGAGCATTTACGAAAGTTACAAGAAGAAGCGCGTATCATTATTCGTCAAGAAAACGAGTTACCACAATGGCACAACCATTGGGCTAATGAATTAAAAAATCGCATTACACTACAACGAAAATCCTCAATTAAACCTGTTTTTAATTTAACAGGTACTGTTTTACACACCAATCTAGGGCGTGCATTAATGGCAGAATCCGCCATTGAAGCCGTTAGCCAAGTTATGCGCTCACCAGCAACCTTAGAGTATTCTCTTGATGGTGCGTCAAGAGGACACCGTGATCGCGCTATCGCTGACTTATTATGTGAATTAACAGGGGCAGAAGATGCCTGTATCGTGAATAACAACGCAGCCGCTGTTTTACTGATGCTAGCAACGGTAGCACCCAATAAAGAGGTTGTTGTTTCTCGCGGTGAATTAGTTGAGATTGGCGGTGCTTTTCGTATCCCCGATGTGATGACACAAGCAGGCTGTACACTCAAAGAAGTCGGAACAACAAACCGAACTCACCTTAAAGATTATCGTAACGCCATTAATGAGAATACGGGTTTGCTAATGAAAGTTCATACTAGCAACTATTGTATTCAAGGCTTTACCGCTGAAGTGCATGGCGACGAACTTGCAGCGCTTGGTAAAGAGATGAACTTACCAACCGCTATCGATTTAGGTAGTGGCTCAATGACTAATTTAGCCGCCTTAGGCTTACCTTCAGAGCCAATGCCACAAGATTATCTGCAACAAGGTATCGACCTTGTTACCTTCTCTGGCGATAAACTATTAGGTGGTCCACAAGCAGGGATAATCCTTGGTAAAAAAGTGTGGATTGAGGCTATTCAGCGCCATCCTTTAAAGCGTGCATTACGTGTTGATAAAATGACATTAGCCGCTTTAGGTGCCACATTACGCCTTTATCAGCAACCTGAAAAAATGGCTGTTGAAATTCCGACATTACGTTTGTTAACTCGGACACAAACAGAAATTAATGATATGGCGCAACGGTTATTGCCTCATTTTCAGGCATATTATGGGGATAACTACCATATCACGATATCCTCATGTGCTTCTCAAATAGGCAGTGGTTCGTTACCTATTGAAAGTTTACCGAGTGCAGCACTTACCTTTGAAGCCAAAGATGGAAAAGGTAGCCAGTTAGATGCGCTAGCTGCGCATTGGCGTAATTTAGAAAAGCCGATTATTGGTCGAATTACTGATGGTCGCCTGTGGCTTGATCTGCGCTGTCTTGAGGATGAAAATGCATTAATACAGGCACTTTTACTATGATTTTTGCGACAGCAGGTCACGTAGACCACGGAAAGACCACTCTTATACAGGCCATTACTGGGGTAGATACTACCCATTTACCTGAAGAGAAAAAACGCGGCATGACCATTGATTTAGGTTATGCCTATTGGCGTCAAGATAATGGCACCTCAATTGGTTTTGTGGATGTTCCCGGCCATGAGAAATTCCTTTCAAATATGCTCGCGGGTGTCGGTGGGATCTCTCATGCACTCTTAATTGTGGCTTGTGACGATGGCGTTATGGCACAAACCATCGAACATATTTCTATTTTACGTCTTGCTGGCTGTCCTCAAGTTACCGTTATTCTCACCAAAGCAGATCGCGTTACACCTGAGCGAATTGAAGAAGTTCGTTCACAAACAATCGACGTATTAGCCAATTTAGGCTGGCAACAACCTGATATTTTTGTCACCTCAGCCCCTTCTGGTGAAGGTATTTCAGCACTTCGTGACTACCTTGTTGAGTTACATCAACAAGAGCAACAACACCCTCAATGGCATAAGCGTTTTCGTTTAGCAATAGACCGTGTTTTTAGCATTAAAGGGGCAGGATTAGTTGTCACAGGTACCGCACTTGCAGGGCAAATTTCTGTTGGCGATACATTTTGGCTAACTGGCGCAGATAAACCAGTAAGAATAAGAGCCTTACATGCACAAAATCAGCCCGTAGAGCGTGCTGGTGCAGGTCATCGTATTGCAATTAACATCACAGGTGATGTCAGTAAAGAAAACGTCTCTCGTGGTGATTGGCTGCTTTCTCAAGCACCTAACTATCAATCTCATAAAATATTAGTCAGTTTAATTGCAGATGAACCTTTAAAGCATTGGCAGCCTGTACATATTCACCACGGTACACGCCATATTACGGGTCGTGTTGCTCTTTTAAATGATGCTAATGAAACACCACAGTTAGCTGAGCTTATTCTTGATGAACCCCTTTGGCTGGTGGATAACGATAGACTTATCTTGCGTGATATCAGTGCTCAACGCACTTTAGCCGCCGCAAAAGTCTTACATTTACACTCGCCACGTAGAGGTAAACGGCAAGCTGAGTTCTTAACTTGGTTACACCAACTTGATAGTGCAGATAACGTTAGTGCCCATTTAGCGTTATGTTTACCAAAAGGTGAGCTCTCTCTAAGTCAGTTTGCTTGGGCTCAGCAATTAACGGAGAGTGCGCTAACTCAGTTATTAGAAACCTTTGATCTAGTTAGCGTTGCAGGCGTTATTCTTTCTAAAGAGAATGCTGATAACGCAAAACAGAAATTACTCGATACCCTTGAGGAATATCACCAACAACATAATGATCAAATGGGTGTGGGTCGTTCTCGTTTAAAACGAATGGCACTACCTACTTATCATGATGAATTGGTCTATCACTTAATTGATCAATTACGTAAAGAAGGTGCTATTAGCCAAAGTCGTGGCTGGCTTCATCTTCCAACTCATGGTCTTGCCTTTTCTCCAGAACAAGATGCGTTATGGCAAAATGCTAAAGCCTACTTTGAGCAATCTGAACCTTGGTGGGTACGTGATCTCGCCAATGAAATGAAAAATGATGAGAAGGTGATCCGCTCATTATTACGTAAAGCAGCGCAATTAGGTTTAATTATTCCGATTATTGCTGATCGCTATTATACACACCAAGCAATAGAAAAATTTGCATCTATCATTGTGAAATATAATGAAAGCAATGGCAGTGTTACCGCCGCAGACTTCCGTGATGAATTATCCGTTGGGCGTAAATTAGCAGTGCAAATTTTAGAATATTTTGATCGCACAGGTTTTACTCGCCGCAAAAAAGATCTTCATATTTTACGAGACAAAGGGTTATTCTAAATACAGATGTTAACTTAGGCTAAATAAAATTATTTAGCCTATTTAAGGTTATCGCCTACAATATTTGTAAAATACCCCTTTATTCTTTATCGCTATACTCGGAAGAGATATGAAAAAAATATTAGGAAGTGCTTATCTTGCACTTATTCTTATAGCCTCACTCTTTATTGTTTTTGAGAAAACAACATTTATTTATACGGCACTTCTTTCAGTTGGTGCTTATTTTATTCTTTTCTCTCTTTGCTTTATTTTATCTGCTCGTATCTTATTTTCGGCTATTACCACCGGTACACTCTTCCTGATAACTAAGTTTATTAATCAGCTCAAAGTCCATTATTACAAAGAAACATTAATGTTCTCTGACTTTGATTTGGCTTTTGATAGCTCGAATTTAGGGACATTAGGTCATTATTGGGAAGCCGGTGTTGCATTGGTTGCGATGCTAATATGGCTTCTTATCAATATGTCTATTGCTTGGCGTTTTTCCCAAAAATCACGCCCAGCCTTGCGTATAAGTAGCTTACTCTTAATCGTCATCGGATTTACTACCATCCATTTCACCGTAGAAAAATGGCAAGCCGAATGGGAAGGTACACTTCCGGGAGGTCGAGGTACTGTCACTAATTTAATCATGTCTGGCTACCAAACGGCTTATCACCCTCCTTATTTCAAGGAAGATGCAAATTATTTTCTTGAACAAGCCAATAAAACCGTATTACCAGAAACACAGACAGACATAAAACCTGACATTGTCGTTTTATTACAGGAATCGACAGTTAACCCTCATATTTATCAATTTGATACCGATGTTGCACTGCCTGATTTATTTATGTTCCAAAAAGATGAAAATGTCAGCGCGCAAAGCCCTTTACGTGTACAAACCTTTGGTGGCGGTACTTGGCTTTCTGAATTTTCTGTATTAACAGGGCTAAATACGGATGATTTTGGTGCGCGTAAAAACTCTGTATTCTATTTTGTTGTCGATAATCTTAATGAAAGTTTATTCCGCCAACTAAAAGCTGAAGGTTATTACACCGTTTTACTCACCCCGTTTAATCGTAGTGCTTACCATGCTGGTTACGCTTATGAAAAAATGGGAATTGATGAAATCATTCAACCTCAAGAGCTTGGCTACCCGGGAACATTAGAGGAAAACCTCTGGAAAATATCGACAGTAGATATGCTGGGTTACGTTGAAGAGGTACTGAAGAAACGCACAGATAAACCCTTGTTCATATTCTCATTAACCATGTATGAACATGGCCCTTATGATGAATCGCACAGAGATATGTACCAAATTGCAGGTCATACCGAAAGCAGTAATGCACCGGGTAAATTTAGCCACTATATGGAAAAAATCGTTACCAGTGATCCAGCAATTAAAGATTTCTCCAATTTTGTTGCACAAAGAGAAAAGCCAACGATGTTCCTCTATTTTGGTGATCATCAACCTAATATAGAGTTAAAAAATTATCAGTCACCTTTTAATAACCCTTCGTATATTACTCAGTTCACCTTGAGAGATAACCTGTCGCAAGGCGCGCCAATAACAATGGGTGAATTAACTGATATTAGCTTCTTAGGTGGCATGATCTTAGAACGCGCTCGTTTGCCATTATCTCCTTTCTACAAAGCAAACATTCAAATGCGCCATTTATGTGAAGGTAAATTAAATGACTGTGAAGATGAGAAATTAGTTAACAGTTATAAAAATTATATCTATGACAAACTGAAAGTCGCAGGTAGTACAGATAATTAATTTTTATTACCTGAATAAAAGATGATCGGGATAATAAATTCAAAAAGATAAGTAATATCAAAAAGAAAGAGGCTAAATATTTAGCCTCTTTCTTTATTTCAAAAAATAAACCTGTAATTATTTGCGTGTCGCAACAATCACACTTGATGCTTTCACTAGTGCTAAAACATCACTGCCTTTTGCCAATTTCATCTCTTGTAAGCTTTCATTTGTAATAACAGCTGTCAGTTCTAAGCCTTTAGCTGTTTCTAAATGAACGGTAGAGTTCACCGCACCTTGTGCGATATGAGTTACTTTACCTGCAAATTGGTTACGTGCAGAGAAATTTAAACCGCAATCAGGTAGTGCTAAGACAACCCACGGTGCTTTAATAATGGCAATTGCTTCGCCATCTTTTTTGATCTTTAAACTATCACAGCTCTCTTTAGTAATAATCGTGGCAAGTTTTTCACCATGGGCTAAAGATAAAATCACTTCGCTATTAACGGCACCTTCAATAATATCAACAACTTTACCGACTAACTGATTGCGTGCTGAAACTTTCATTTATCCACCTCTATTATTGATGAGAAATTATATTAATAACACTATCAAATTACTGAGATAACTTTAGCATAAATATCATTAAATAAATTATTCTTAGATCATAGTTTAATGTTTATTTATTATTTAATAAACATAGCGTTATAAAAAAATAGAGATAACAAATTACTATTAAATTATTAAAAACGAATAAGTATAAATAATTTAGAAAGTTATGTTTTTAGCACTATCGATATAAACAAAATAGATAGCTTAATGCCTTTCTGTATTAAAAGGCATTTAAGCTATCTATCATTCAAATTAACTAAATATACTTATTGCCCGTTTTGAGCAAATGCCGCTAATAAGTGTAAAGCTGAAGAATAATAATCCGTATCTTTACTTAAATCGACATCTTCAATAGGTGTTTTCATCGTTAAATCTCTCACCGCCATCATGCCGGGAGTAAGGTTATATTCAGCGCGCTCTTGAGCATCAATACTTACCCAAGCAGGCGTTTTATAACGATCAAATTGCTGCCAATACTGCACAAAAGGTTGTAGTGCTAATTCATCATGTGCCCAAGCTAAATAAAGCGGAATACGTATTGCATCAAAGCTAAATCGCGCAGGCCATTTTTCACTAGGCTCTATCTTTCCATCTGGATATAAACTTACCCAGTCAGTGGGTAATTGATATTCACCAAATCGCATATTTCTAAGTAAAGACTGGCTATCATTAATTAACACTTTCCAACGAACATCGTTGCTTGTGCGATAAAAATCTTTCCATGCAGGGAAAATAAAATAGGATGGATTAATAATAATTTCTTCTGGCGTTTTAAAACCATTAATACCGGGTAAAAGTACGGTATAATTTTTTGTCTTAACTAAAGTATGTTCCAAAATAGCGTGTTGAATAGAATCAGAAGCTGAAAGATAACTTTCATCATTCCATTTCTCACCCGCTTTTAATAATGCCCACGCAATTAAGATATCACCGTCTGTCGCATTATTAGGATCAGGGGTATGTTCACTATTTTCTGGCTCATAACGCCATTTAAATAAGCCTAAATCACCACGATAAAGAGAAGCAGCTGTCCAGCGCCATAACTTATTAAATGTTTCATGATCATCACTCATTACAGCCATTAACATGCCATAGCCTTGACCTTCAGAGTGTGAAATATTTTTGTTAGCGCTGTCTATAACTCGCCCATCATCCTTAATATAGCGCTCTTTAAATTGTTCCCATCCTACTTGAGTATCTGCTGCCTGTATTGAAGGAGAAACCATAAGCAACAAACCTAAAATAAAAAAGGTAGAAAATAGAAAATTACAACGAGATAAGTGCCTAAAAGACATTGCCTTTCTCTCCTGCTATTGCCGACCGCTATCTGAGTTCGGTCGGCAGATTGCATATTATTTCAAGATAAACTCAAAAGATAGCAACTATCTTTTGTTCTTCACTTACTTCATCTTCTTCTATGACTTCTGTTTTGGGTAACAATGTTTTTTCACAAAAGTCCTGCATCCAAGAAGCAAATTCTTCTTTTAAGGCAGAATTATGTAAGCCATATTCAACAAAGGCTTTCATATATCCTAGCTTATTACCACAGTCATGTGATTTACCCACCAAGGTATATGCTTCAGCGACTTCTTTTTTCAATAATAAATCAATCGCATCCGTTAATTGAATTTCACCGCCTACGCCAGCAGGTAGACCATCTAATAATTCCCAGATAGTTTCAGAAAAAACATAACGACCAACAACAGAAAGGTTAGAAGGCGCATCTTCAGGATTTGGTTTTTCTACGATACGACGAATAGGTGCCCAATTACCTTGAGGACAGAAAACACCTTCACAATCTACAACACCATATTGTTGCACTTGGCTCATTGGCACAGGTTCAACCATGATTTGGCTACGTTCTGTTTTTTCAAAACGTTTTATCATTGCTGATAAATTATCATGTTGAGGATCGCAATAGTGTGCATTTAATAAAACATCAGGCAGTAAAACAATAAATGGATTATTGCCAATAACTGGACGTGCACAGCAAATTGCATGGCCTAAACCTAAGGCGTGACCTTGGCGAATTTGGACAATTTTGACATTGTCAGGACAAATTGAACGCACTTCTTCTAATAATTTATTTTTAATACGCTGTTCCAGCATATTTTCTAATTCAAAGCTGGTATCAAAGTGATCCGCAATTGAATTTTTAGAAGAGTGAGTCACTAAAATAATTTCCTCGACGCCAGCCTGAGCACACTCTTCAACAATATATTGAATTAAAGGGCGATCAACAATAGGCAGCATTTCTTTAGGAATTGATTTCGTTGCAGGTAACATACGAGTACCTAATCCAGCAACAGGGATAACCGCTTTCATCATAATAAAATCCTCTAATAAACATTTATCTAAAACTAATATTTAGTATTATTTTAAATTTACTCTTATATTTCATCAGGAATACTAGATATATTTTAAAAACAGTCACCTCCCTCTTCGTTAAAAAGAGATAACGTTATTTTTAATATATCTTTACTAAAAAACTTTCTATTTAAAATCCGGAATAAAATCCATATTTGTTACCACCCATTTCTTTTATAGAATAAAGTGTTTCATCCGCAGACTTTAATAATTCAGATAATGTTTTTCCATCTTTAGGATATTCAGCAATACCTAAACTAATTGAAGGGGTTAACATAAAATCTGAATTAATATCGATGGGCTTTTCCATTGATTTCCAAAGTGATTCTATTATTTCTAACAAAATCACAGAACAAGAACGTAATCCTTTAGGGAAAAGCACAGCAAACTCATCGCCACCAAGCCGCCCACAATAGACTTCATTATTTTCTAATTGTGACAACCGTTTTGATATTTCACATAATACTTTATCGCCTGCATGATGCCCGAATTGATCATTGATAGATTTGAATTTATCGCAATCTATAATACCAAGGCAAAATGAAGATGGCTGTGAAATATTTAAGCGTTCATTTTCGATTTTTTCAACAATACTTAATCGATTAGATATTCCAGTTAATGAATCAATATAGCTTTTATTAAATAACTCGTTTCTTAGCTCTACCTTATCAGTAATATCCAAGCTAATAAACACATAGTGAGAAATTAAATTACTTTCATCAAATACAGGGATAATACTAATATCTTCCCATACATCTTGTTGTGTATCGTTATTTCTCTTGGCTTCTAATCGATATACTCCCTTATTATCATTATTGCCATTCACACAACAATTAATTTGATTCTCATCAATTAAGTTAAATAATCTGTATTTTTTACCTTTTATATTTTCAAAGTGAACATTATTAAATTCACAATATTTTTCATTTGCATAAATAATGATGCCATTAATATCTGTTACTAACATCATGAAAACGTTATTAGTAAATTGCTTTATTAATAAGCATTTAGAATTATCATCGTTAAATATCATTTCATTCATTTTTGACCTCCTATGCTCATCAATAAAGCATATATATTATTATTCGGCTGATGAGTTATGCGCATAGCGGAAAATAAAGACATCTTTTGCATCAGTAGATTGACGATGCACTTGCATTTTGGCATTACCACCTTGATTCGTTAACCAGCCTTCATATAACCCTTCTAAAACACTGGCACTTGCAACACGCCACTGAGCATCATCTTGGCTTTGCGTAAAATGAGGCCATGCACAATGAACCAGTAAAAGTTCGCTCATTGCAGGAGATATCGTGACAAAACCCCATTTAAATAGTGTTAATACGCGATTAATATGTGATTCAAGTAATTGAATATTTTCGCTTTCAGGTAAAGGATAACGTAAGGCAATATCCTTACCTATATTTCTTAATTTATTTCCAGCAGTAGAAATATCATTGTCATTTAAGATTTGAAAAAATAATAATTGAGTTAGATCTTGCCAGCCACTTTCAAAAGGTAATTGTAAGATATCACTGTCATGCTTATTCATTATTTGTCTCCTTAATTATTTAGACAGGAAGTCTGGGGTATATTTTAAGTGTAACCACATATTATCTTCAGCATAATCACCCGATGTATCATGCGATAAGCTGACACCTAACTCGGTTTCTTTGTTTAAATAATATTTCGCGTCTAAACCTAATCTGTAAGTAAAATTCGTTTCGTCTTCTTCTGCGTACTGAGATTTAATACGAGGATCGCTCGCATTCTTTTTATTTAATGCGTTTTGCATATAACCATGCGTTGGGAAATAATCGCTGCCTTTTTGTTTGTAACTTTGTATCCCTATTGCACCATTTAATGAGACTTCACCTTTTTCAAAACGGCGGGTATAAGCAACAGGCAATGAAACAGACACATAGTCTTGTGGACTAAAGTAACCACCGTGTCCTAGTGAGAAGTAGTTCTGGTTATTTCTAAAGTTCATATAATCAACATGCACACCTGCTTTTACTTCTTGTTGATCGTCTTTATAGAACTTAGCATAAGAGCCAATCCACGCTTTCACTTCATCATTACTCGCAACACTTTTACCTTCGTAGTTATAGAAACCACCACCAGCATAAGCCCCAATTTTTCCATCATCCCAAGCATATTGAACTTTAGCGCCGTTACGAGTTACACGACCCCAACTTTCGCCAGTCATTGGATCAGTACGCCCCATATAAGAAAGTAGACTATCTTTTATGGCTCTGCGCTCTGCGGTCAGTGTTAATTGCCCATTTTGGCTAATTTGAGGTGAATATGTGAGGCCACCGACAACCGTTGCCGTATCTTTACCTAATGGCGTTGAACCCACATCAAAGCTGATATCCTTGTCTGATAAACGCAGTCCTAATTCAACACCAGAAGCACGTTGGCTTCCTGCTTCATCGGCATTAATTTTGTTTTTCTCATCATGGTTATCGCTATTCTTAGCAAAGCGTTCAGCATGTTGAAGCTGACCAGAACCAAAGCGGTTAGCTCTTTCTCCTGAAACCGAACCACTTGTCATCGAAACTGGATTAACACTAAATTCCCAACGGAACTCTTCACCAGGTACACTTGAAATACTCATTGGTGCTGAAATTTCGGTGACGTTAGATAATCCTTTATCACCATTACGATGACGTATAGCTACACCACCTTGTACCCAAGGTGAGACTTTTTCTTCTAGCTCACGAATAGTGCGCTGAACCGATGCCATCTCTTTACGTTCATAAATAGAACCCGCAATAGCAGAATTATCACTGCCTCCTAATGCATTTAATTGACCGGCAGAGGTGTTCAGTGTGCTACCACTGTTTTGCCATTGCGCACTACGCAGTAACGTTAATGCTTTACGATTTTCACCATTTAATTGCGCAATTTGCGCGGCTTGTAATAAATAAGCCGGTTGCGAGGATGAAGGAATTTGCTGCAACAACTGCTGTGCTTTTCTTCCATCTTTCTGAGCTAATGCCACTTCGATTTGAGCTTGGATTAATTTGCTATCTTTTCCTTGCTCTTTTTCTAAGTAAGAAAGAATTTTGTTTGATTGTTCAGGCATTGATTGCGCTAAATAAACACGACTTAATGCCATTAATAAATCAGGATCATTTGGTGATGCTTTTAAAGCAACAACTAACGTGTCATAAGCTGCTTTAATTTCGCCTTTTTCACGTAAGCTATCGGCTTGCGCAACTTTAGTCGCAACTTCTAAACGTTTTTTCTCAACAATCGGTGTTTCTTGTTGTAAAGCGGGATCATTAATCAAGCTAGATGCTTGTGTATAATGACCTAACTCATTGAGAACGTTGATGTGACCTGCGTAGTTACCTACCGAGCCTTTAGTGCCTTTTGCAATATCACTTTCAACTAATTGCAATGCTTCATCGTTTAATCCACTGTTAACCAATTTCTCTGCTAATTCACCCACATCATTTGGATAATCAGCGACTTGATTAATTAATGGACGTAAAATATTACGCATTGCTACAAGGTTTCCAGCCTGACGATAATGGTCAGCTTGCGCAAGTTGGCGATGAAAACGAGCACGCTGTAATAACTCTTTTTCAGCTTCAGTTTGTTGATTATGGCTACTTAGTAAGTTAAAAACTTTATCCCACTCTTTTTGCTCAACATAAAACAGAGATGCCACATAATCAGAATCTCTTGTTCTACGGTTTTGTAACTGTGAAATAGTATTTTTTGCGCCAACACTGTCGCCGTCAGCTGCCATTAAGCGTGCTAAATCAAGGTAAACCCAGTTATTTTGTGGGTTTTTACGCTGTGCTTGTAAAAGCAATTGTCTTGCTTGAACACGATTACCATTTTCTAACGCTTTTTGCGCTTCACGGCGTAATTTCTCAGAAGGATCGGTATTCGCTGTTAGTTTTTGACGCAAAGAGGCAGATTGTTGTGCCAGTAATTGTTCTGCTTTCGTATTCTGTCCTTCCTGAACTAATAAATAGTAATAAGCAGAAATCACTTTTTCATTATGGCTATTTTGCTGATAAAGCCCTGACAACAATTGGTGAGCAGCTGGTAAATTACCTTGCTTACGTAATAAGTCAGCTTGTAATAAGTTGGCAGATAACCCCTTTTCACCTGAAGCACTGGTTAATGGGGCTAATTGTTCAATAGCTTGTTGAATGTTTCCTTGTTTAGCGCGTTGTTGTGCGCTGCGTAATTGCGCATAAAAACCCGCATCTTCCGCTTGTTGCTTCCATTTACTGCCTTGTTCGCCACCCGATTGCGCAGCTTGATTTAATAAACGCTGACCTGTGGTTAAATCACCTGAACGTAATGCGATATAACCTAAACCCGCTAAGGCTTGCGCATCATTGTTATCTGACGCTAAAGCTTGTTTGAAATAGCCTTCGGCTTCTTTCAATTTACCTTTGTTTAATGCGGTATAACCTGCTTGGCGTGCATTACCTTGAATAGCACCTTGGTAATGCTCTGCAACCGCTTTATCGTTCGGGTTTGCTTGCAAATAGGTTTTATATAACACGTCATCATCAGGACGGACATTCAACCATAACAAAGCTTGACGCATACCTTTTTTGGCTGACTCATCACCTGAGATATTACCTAAAATAGTTATCCCTTCACGACGAGTCTCTTCGTTATAAGTTAATGTTAATCCTAATGCTTTTTGCGTTTCTTTATTAT
The DNA here is from genome assembly GCF_015475555.1 of Proteus sp. GOKU. Lineage (NCBI taxonomy): Bacteria > Pseudomonadati > Pseudomonadota > Gammaproteobacteria > Enterobacterales > Morganellaceae > Proteus > Proteus sp. GOKU. Next base: position 4,096,871 of record NZ_CP034105.1, on the reverse strand, counting down.
CAGGCATCAATGCAGCACGTTGTTTTAATCCCGTAATGGCTTGAGGCAACATTGCGGGTACACCTGCCATTGTTTGATAATATTCTAACGCCAGTGTTTCAGGTGGCTCACTGCTCACAAATAAACGTTGGTACGCTTTTATCGCTTCTTCGTGTTGGCCTTTTTTCGCTAACTCTCTGGCATATCCTAATTGCTGTTCACTAAATTGTGATGATCGGATGTTTTTTAATCCATCAATTCGTGGATCTTGCGGTGCAATTTGCGCAAGTTTTTCTCGCCAATAAGTTGCTTGTTTTTCATTACCTTGTTGTGCAGTAAAGAACGCCATTAAATACAGCGCATCCTGATTATTGCTTTCCATAATCAGTACTTTTTGCAGTGCTTCTACTGCACGCTCATCGTGCGCTCTACCATGCCAATAGTTAGCTTGTTCAATAAGAGAACTGACAATATTTGGATCAGTTGCTGCTATATTTGCCTCAACCGCCGTTGCTTGTACTTGGCTTGAAGCCCCTAAAATGCAACCTGCGTAGATGACTTTAACGATGATATTAAGTGCGTGATTTTTCATCTTATATCCCCCCTTATTTGTCTGAACGATGCTGTGATATCTGATGTAAACGACGAGTTGAACGACGTTGTAACCAGTAATAAGTCACGAGGCCCGTCAACGCACAAAAACCAACAGCTAAAAGACCCAGCAAATAGACGTGTCTAGAGCTATACCAAAGGAATTGTTGTAAGAAAGGTAAGTCACCTTGCGAGAAGTGTTCACCTAAATGGAAACTTTTTACGGTGTCTTTGCCACTAATAAGTGTGATGTCACCTTTAATCGCCGCATTTATTTGGGCTAAATTTAAGTCATTGATAATGGTTTTTATCGAATCATTACCTTTAGCTGTAACTAATACGACAACCCTATCGCTTGCCCAAGGTGAGATAAAACTCATCATGCCACGCCAGTCTTTCACTGAAGATAAGTAACTTGCAGCATCACCACTTTGAGATAAATAATCGCCAGCCATCCAACCTTTTGCTTTATCAATCAATGATTGAGGTTTAATTTCGACGTTTTTATTTAAAAATGAGAAAGCTTGTTGTGAAAAACGAGCGGGTAAAAATCCTTCACTACTTAATGAACCAATCGCTAACACATCCTGTTGAGAAAGATTATTTTTCTCAAGCTCTTTAGCACCTAAGAAAACTGATGCATGAGAAACCGGTGTACCAGTGGCATAACCCGATCTCGCCATTAAGTTCACTAAGGTATAAAGTTCTTCGATTGTTGGATTTTCAGGTAATAGCAGTGTGGTTTGTGAAAAATCCGCACGACGGCTAAATGGGAATGATGCTCCTGAAAAATAAGCCAAGTTCGGCATTCTTGAGTAGTGCCAAGTATTTTTAAATTGCAGCGTTGATTGCGGATCAATTTGGCTAATTAAGCTGCTGCCATCCGTTAAAATACAAGGAGCATCCTCAGGTTCACGTAAATCAAAATAAAACTGCAATTGATTCTGACTGTAGATCTGACGAGGATTTAAATAGAGCGTGCTATTTTGCTGCTCACTCTCCATTCCTAGCCATTGTCTTAACATACCTAAAGGTTCTGAACGCGCCGGATACAATGCACCTAAGAATTGGTTATTCAAAGAAGCAATCAATGAAGAACGACGACTATTTAGTTTATCCGAATGAGGGAAAACATATTTCAAATCTAAAGGCAGCGCATCACCATCCCACCAAAAGAGGTCGGGAGAAACACGAAACGAAAACTGATTCGGTGCATGGTTAATACCTTGACGTGAGAAGTCATCACTACCATTAGCAATTTGACTTAACGAAACAGGTTTATTGGTATTTAACCAACGAGGTGCATCATAATCTTTACGCATAGCAAGCGTTTGAGAAGGCACCACTAAGTGATCGTTTTGTGGCAATTTACCGTTGTTTAACGCCCATACAGCTTGGCGAAGAGATTTCTCATTATCACCACTGATCAGTAATAATTTGAAAACAGGATCGACCGGGTTATCAACAATGGTTAATTGCCCACTATTTCCTGAAGGTAATGTAATACCCGCAATAGTTTGTCCTGAATAGCCGACTAAAATACCATCACTTTCAGGTAACTGATTCATTAAGACAGGTAAATCAACTTGCTTAATATCATGGCTAAAACTGCCAAACCATGATGCAGCAATAGCTGCTGTTGTTACCTCTGCATGGTCAGGTTTATCTGACAATATGATAGGTAACGAGGTCGCTGTCATTCTGTCAGGGTCAAAGAACGGTAGGGGCAATCGTTCCAGACTATACCCGCCATTAATCCAGCGACCTCGATAATCTAATGATGAATCAGGTGAGATAACCAGACTTAATCCTTCAGCCAATGGAGGAATACATTGGTTTTCATCCAACGCATCACGATTGGCTAAACGAAAGCTAAGGTTATTCACATTCGTCAACATCATTTCAGGGATTTCTAAAACATATTCATGTTCTTGCCCACCTTCTTCTAAAGGTAGAAATCCCATAGGTTGACCATTTAGCATTAAGTGAAGTGTTTGATCGGATTGAATTAATCCTTGAGACGCTTTCACTTTCATCGTTAATGTAGCGTTATCAATAAATAAATCATTCGCCATATTAAACGTCACACCAGAAAGTAATTTTCTTCCTGATAACACGATAGGTGATGGATTTCCCATCTGTGCCAATGTTAATTGCTCTTCGATATTACGCGCTTCAGACAATACACCCTCTTCAAGTTGGATCGGGTTATTCGCATTTTGTTGCACAGGCGAATGTGTATAAGAAGTTGGATCAGGTAAAAGCTCCCCTCCTAGCTCTAACATTCCGGTATCTGCTTGGGAAAGATTAATACTTGCGATAGCTATCGCCGTTAGGCTTAGCATTAATGTCAGTTTCTTTTTCATGCTTAGTCATCCCCGTTAATAGATTGCACAGAGAGTGAAGCTTTTGCTTTTGTTCTTGCTGCTGGTGCTTTCACTTTTTGGCGACGACCAAAGAACAATTCAAAAATACAACGCGTAATGCCTGCCAATTCTTTAAATGGTTTGTCTTTATAATCTGCTTGATGGATCCATGCATCAGCACGACCAAAGATAATGCGCACTAATTTACGGCGAAGATTTAAATCAATAGGTAAGAATTCAAGGCGTAGTTGATTGCTTTCTAAACTCACCATATCAACAGGAACAGTAACTTCATCTCGTTGTACATTCAGAGTGATTGAAGTGACATTACGTTGGCGAAGTTCAGACATCTTATTTACGGCGATGCGAACGCCACCCATAGAAATATCTTCAGTGGTCGTCGTTAACTCAGCACCATCATCAAAATGTAATGTGATCGGTAGAGATGCGTTGATACGTGTATTCTTACGAATTTGTCGAGTCTCTTTACCAACCGCAATAGAGGCAAGAATGATAAATAAACTGTAAGTCGCCCAAGTAAGGTTTAAAACAATAACCAGAGGGTCAATACCTTGGAAGTCATTTAATAGGTAACGAACAACAACCCATGAAATCCCAGTGATAAGAAGAAGTGCAGTAATAATTAATGGACGCACAGTGAGGTAATCCATATAGCTTTTATCAAGCAAATCACCTTTATCTGTTACGTTAAATTTACCTAATTTTGGTGAAACTAAGCTCAGTAAAGTAGGTAATACCAAACTAAATGCCATAACGGTTTCATAAATTTCACCCCAGAAAGAGTAACGGTATTTACCGATATTTTTCGAGTTTACATAAACCGACATGATTAAGTGTGGTAATGCATAGGCAAATATCATGCTGGCAGATGAAGCGATAATATTGAGGTTAAATAACATAAACAGTAACGGAGCAGTCAAGAAGATGATACGAGGCAAACCGTACTGAAAGTGGAGCATGGCATTGAGATAACATAAACGCTGAGGGAATGTTAAACCACGACCTAACATTGGATTATCAACACGGAATATTTGCGTCATCCCTCTAGCCCAACGAATACGTTGGTTAACGTGTAATGCTAAACGTTCTGTTGCAAGGCCAGCAGCTAAAGGAATATCAATAAATGCAGAGTTCCAACCTAAACGTTGTAATTTAAGCGCAGTGTGAGCATCTTCAGTTACCGTTTCAACAGCGATACCACCGATTTCTTCAAGGGCACTACGACGCATAACAGCACATGAACCACAGAAGAATGTCGCATTCCAGTTATCATTACCACGTTGAACAGGACCATAGAAAAGTGCGCCTTCATGCGGTGCATCTTTAGCCGCACTTAAGTTACGTTCAAATGGGTCTGACGAGTAGAAATAGTGTGGTGTTTGGATCAGCGCTAATTTTGGATCTTCAAGGAAGCTTCCTACCGTTGCCTGCAAGAAAATACGTGTTGAGATGTGGTCACAGTCAAAAACGCAAATAAGCTCACCGTCTGTTAATCCCATCGCATGATTTAAGTTACCCGCTTTTGCGTGATCATGGACTTCACGTTCAATGTAAGTTACACCAACATCACCAGCGAATTGTTTAAATTCTTCACGGCTACCATCATCCAATATATAAACTTTCATTTTATCTTGTGGATAATCGATAGCTTGTGCAGCTAAGACGGTATCACGTACTACATCTAAGCTTTCGTTATATGTTGGAATATAAATATCAACAGTAGGCCATTGAGAAATATCTTTAGGTAAAGGTGCTATTTTTCTATTTAATGGCCATGATGTTTGGAAATATCCTAGGACTAATATTATCCAAGAATAAATTTCAGCCATAAATAAACCGCTACCTAAAACAGCCTCAATAGTTGTATTAAAATTTAAGGTATTTGTTGCACGCCAGTAGAGATAACGCGTTGACATCAACAATGAAATAAAAACCATTGTTAATAATCGTTTTTTTGATTTTTTAAAACCGATAACAAATAACAGCAATATATTGATAATACCGAATATATATTGTTGTTCGGCACTCATTGGCATAACAATGAGTGAAAACATTGTTATCAATAGAAAAGCCGTAATTAATGTTTTAAATATTTTATTCATAAACCCATACCTTTGTCATCGCCATAGATCTTTTCTTAAGACAAAGGCACCCCATCGACATTAATAAATATCGAAAAGAAATAAACCCATCTTAAAAAATAAAATAACAATGGCTAAAGATTGACACCAGTCAATATTATTTATTTACACAAAGAGTTTTGCTTATTTAGATTAGACAGAGGCAATAAATGACAATATATCTTTTAATGATATATTTTCATGAGCATGAACTCTATCCGTTTCTTTGCTATCAAATATTTTATTATCTGCTAACAAATTTTGCTTACTCTTAATTAAATTGTCTTTCTTTGCTTTAACAACTAAAGCATCCTGGTGATAAGAAGGAATAGACGATGAAGTAACAGGCTGTTTTGGTTCGTTTTTCACAACAAGTGAAGTTTCAGAAAACGTATTATTACTTAAATTACTAATTTTATTATTATCTTCTTTATTTATAACTACTGGTTCTATTTTGTTATCAACATCTTGTATTGTAGAGGAAGAAAAATCCTGAAAAGCAAAGGCATCTTCCTGAAACTTATCTTTTAGGTTACTAATATCATCATACATAGTGTGGCCCCTTTAATAACAGTACTCTAAACCTTGTTCAATAATTTGATGCTCATCCAAAATAAGGAAGAGAGAACCTTATAGATAATTTTCACAATAAGTTAAAAATATATCTTTATAAATTCATATTTAAACTCTCATTAAATCATCAATTAATGAACATCAACTATGTAGGGTAAAATAATCTTATAAATACTGATTTATTTAATAATAAATAAGCATCATCCGATTAGGAGTAATGATTATTTAAATTAAATTGTATAATTATTTTAATGAAAAAGACAACATCAAAAAAAGTGTAAAAAGTAAAACGGTACTCATTTTCACTTTATAAAAATGGGTACTTTTACTTAATTTAATATTTATTATCACTATCAAAAATAGCGTCTTTTTCACCTAAAAAAATGGGTTTTAAAACCAGATAATAACTAGAGTTAACTAATAACAATTTGTATAAATTTTATAAAAATAAAATTCTAAAATAATCATTTATTGATATTATTTCTTCTAAAAATCAAAGAACCCATCAAGATCAATTTTAATATCCCCTCATTTTTTCATTCTAAAAAAGACTAAAAAAATAACAATTAAAAACATAAAGAATTATTTATCCATATTGATCATCATCAAAACAGGTTTCTTTTTTACACCTAAAAGGTGACTTTATTGCTTTTTATCATATTACGACCGTTTTATTTTATTGAAATAAAATAAAATACATCAGCGTTGATTAAGTTTTAGAAAAAAACATCCAAATAAAAAACAAAAATAGATTATCAATCTATGATGTGTTTTATTCTTTACTTATAGTAAATACCGCTAAGAATAACCTGTATTCCAGAATAATTAACTTAAGCGATATTTTACCTATAAAATGATATTGTTAATTTAGCTTAACAAATATACAAGCGTGATGTGGTTCAAATAATAAATGTAACGATGAAAATCAGCACACTAATAACCACAACATATTGAATTAATTATATAATAAGTATTTTATTAGTTACAAATACTAATAATTAGTACAAATACCGATACTTACGCTTTTTTATATTAAAAATACTTAATTAACTACACCTTTCTACTAAGTAAGCAGTATCGTTTTAAGATTATCTTTTTATGTAACTATATAAATAAAGATATTCTTTAGATGAATTCTTTTAAGAGTAATCCTAAGAAACTAAGTTCTATTTTTTTTATTATTCAGCAAAAACAAATCAAATTAAGACTAATTTAATAAAAATAATTTAAAATAGCGGAATCGCTTCACCTACTCACAGAATAGCAAAAAGGCACTCTATCCTTATTTACTTCTATGCTATCTTTATTAAATGAATTAGGAGTATTCGAGATAACTGGAAAAAAGATGGATTTAGAACAATTAAAAAAAGAATTTCGTACAGGCAAGAAAATAAAGTTCATTTACTTTTGGGGACACAAAAGTAAAGGTAATGACATAGCAAAAAGTTGCTTTAGCCAATGGTATCCAGCACCTTTTATATTAGATGAAGTACGTTATGCCAGCGCTGAGCACTATATGATGGCTGAAAAAGCAAGGTTATTTAATGATATAGAAGTCAGAGAACGCATAATTACCACCTCTAATCCAGGTTCAGCAAAAGCATTAGGTAGAGAAGTAAAAGGATTTGACCAAAACATTTGGGAACAACACCGCATGGATATTGTTATCCGTGCCAATGTCGCTAAGTTTTCCCAAAATGAAGAACTTGGTAAATTTCTGATTTCAACAGGCAATCGTGTGCTTGTTGAGGCAAGCCCCGTTGATAAAATATGGGGCGTCGGATTAAGTGAGCAAGATAACGAGATTAACAACCCTCTTCTTTGGAATGGATTAAATTTATTAGGCTTTGCTCTAATGAAAGTACGTAGTGTTTTGATTGAAGGTAGTAATCAATAGATAAAGAAAACTCAACTGTCACCAATCACTGTTCTTCTTTAACCTAGTGTATATAAGCAGTAGAGATAACTTAAGTATTGACTGAAATAGAAATGGCCACGTAACGACAACCTTGTCGTTGCTATAAATAATATTTACAGAATAATTAAGAGACTGATATGTATTATGGTTTTGATATGGGCGGCACAAAAATTGAGCTTGCCGTTTTTGATAAAGATCTGACTCAAGTATGGCAAAAACGAGTTCCTACACCTAAAAATGACTATCAGGCATTATTGAATGTTTTTAAGGACCTGACTTTAGAAGCTGACAATGAACTAGGTTGTAAGGGAAAAGTGGGTGTAGGTGTTCCCGGTATTGTGAATTCTAAAGAAGGAACGGTATTTACTACTAATGTTCCAGCAGCTAAATACAAACCAATGGTTCACGATCTCGCACATATACTCAATAGACCCGTTAAAGTCGAAAATGATGCTAACTGCTTTGCTTTATCAGAAGCTTGGGACCCTGAGTTTCGTCATCACCCTTCGGTATTAGGTCTTATATTAGGAACGGGTGTGGGTGGTGGTTTTGTTATTGATGGCAAAGTATTGTCTGGCAAGAATGGGATTGCTGGTGAAATCGGTCATATGAATCTGAATGTGGATGCAGATAATGTGATCGGTGAAACGATGCCAAAAATTATTTGTGGTTGTGGTAAAAAAGCGTGTTTTGAAACCTATTTATCTGGTCGTGGCTTTGAGCGTATGTATAAAGCCTTCAATGATGCCCCACAAAGAGCTGTTGATATTGTTGAACAATATTATGCAGGAGATGCAAAAACACAAGAACATGTTGATCGCTATATGAAAGTACTTGCGATTTACCTTAGCAATATTCTTACTGTGCTTGACCCGCATTTAGTTGTTATTGGTGGTGGATTATCTCAATTTAACGCGCTGTATGAGCTATTGCCTGAATATCTTTCACGCTGTGTTTACGGAAATGCACAAATCCCATTAATAGAAAAAGCACGTCATGGTGATGCAGGTGGCGCTCGTGGGGCTGCTTGCCTTAATTTATTAGACTAATAAATAAAAAAGAGCCTTTCTTCTTTTATTAAAGGCTCTTCTATTTATGGCTTATAGTGTTTTACCAGCGTCATCACATTATTAAGGCTATCGTTATGGATAAGATTTGGTTTAAAAAAAGACTAACCTTTCTTGGTGGATTAACTATCACATTAGTCTTACTTCAACTTATTAACTCACTACTCTCCATCTCTCTTCTTCAATGGGGTATTATTCCAAGAACAGGAGAAGGTTTAATTGGTATTTTTATCGCGCCTTTTATTCATGGATCTTGGTCTCATCTATTTAGTAATCTACTCCCACTTCTTATTCTTAGCTTTTTATCCATGACGCAATCTCTACGAGAATATGTCTTATCAAGTATATTTATTATTATCGTAAGTGGTTTATTAGTTTGGATTTTTGGGCGAAATGCCATTCATGTTGGTGCAAGTGGATGGATTTTTGGATTATGGTCTTTGCTTATTGCTCACGCTTTTACTCGCCATAAAATTATCGATATCGTGATCGCACTCTTTGTTTTATTCTATTATGGATCAATGGCCTATGGCTTAATTCCGGGACAGTTAGGTGTATCAACAGAATCGCATATTTCAGGTGTTGTTGCAGGGTTACTTTATGCATGGTGTGCAAAAAAGCTAATTCGCCGTAAAAGCCAAGTAGTAGAAGTGGCTAAATAGCCACTTCTCTATAAAACGGTTACTTATGACCAATTGGCAGTATTGTTCTGCCATACATCTCATTTAATACTTCAGCCATTGCAAGATAAAAAGCACTGGCACCACAAATAATACCTTCAAAACCGGCAATTTTTAAAATCAGTGCATTACCAGTGATATTTCCAATCGCCAATAAAGCAAATAAAATTGTCAGACTTAAAAAGACAAACTGTAGCGCTCTATTGGCTTTTAACGTGCCAATAAACATGAAAAAGGTAAAGATCCCCCACAGCGCTAAAAACACACCTAAAAAGAGAGGTGTTGTTGGCTCGCTTAAGCCCATCACTGGTAATAACCAAATTCCTACCAATGTCACCCAAAAGAAGCCGTAAGAGGTAAATGCAGTGGCACCAAAAGTATTGCCTTTTTTGAACTCAAAAATTCCAGCAATAACCTGAGCTATCCCACCATAAAAAATTCCCATACTCATAATGACTGAGACTACTGGGAAAAAACCGGCATTATGTATGTTCAACAAAATCGTTGTCATACCAAAACCCATTAAACCTAATGGACCCGGATTGGCAATGCGTTCGTTAGTCATAAAACCTAAAACCTCTAAAAATAATAGGGGAAAATTAAAAAAAATTTGAAGGCGCTGGATGATAAGAGGTAACACATCTAAAAACAATGATCCCAAAGGGTATATTTTTGAATAACCGCTGGCACCGATCCCAAGGGTAAATAACTAGTGGATTTAACTTAGAGAAAAGAAGTATTTAGTGATAGATGCTTATATCACCAAAAAGAACAATGAAAAATAAAGGTCTATAATTTAAAGGTTAATATTAATCAGTTGATATATTAATACTTAAATTTACCTTAAAATGCGGTTTTATACATAGAAATGAAATAAAATCTAACATATTAATTAGTTGAATTATTAACCTATAAGCGAGCTTGTTATGAAAAAAATACTTGTATTATTAATCGGTAGTACTTTGGCTTTTGCATCTCAAGCAAGTACAACACATGAAGGTGGCTTTCAAGGCTCTATTCAAGCATCCACAATTGAACAAGGTGGATTCAAAGGCCCTTCTATTAGTGAAACAACAGTAGCTAAAGCAAAAGATCTTTCTGATGACACTTGGGTTATCTTAACGGGAAAAATTACCAAAAAAATTGGTGATGAACTGTATGTTTTTGAAGATAGCACTGGCGGTATCAATGTAGATATTGATAATAAAAGATGGCGCGGACAAACAGTCACACCAGAGAATACTGTCAGAATTGAAGGTAAAGTTGATAAAGAGTGGACAAGTACAGAGATCGATGTAAAACAAATTACCATTATCAAATAATTACCATCAAATAATTTGTCTTTAAATTAAATATAGCCTGATTATTACAAAGCTAATATATTGAAATATATTAGCTTTTTATTTTTCACTTTTTTATATTTTAGTTTAATCAATAAAATTGGATCCTTTATACAAATTTCTCCGCTTTAACCTCAAGCTAAGTTTAGGTTTATAGTTATTACCAGTTAAAGCACAACCACTCTTCGCAAGAGGTGCTTTAACTCATGAGATACCCTCATAGTCGTTTACATCCTAACTACTCTACGTTTACCCTGTTTTCTCCATTTTAAGCCTGCTATGCAGGCTTTTTTTCTACTTGTATCAAGTAATACTCTCGCAAAACATCAAAAAAGGATAAGCAAAGTATTATTTATACCTTTGTTTTCTATAAATATTTTTTTACAAAACTCTACGCGTTTATACCTTAATTAAATTGACCTTCCAGTAGGGGGAAAGATTATTGTTTCGTCTATCAACTTAATGAAAGGAATGAACAATGAAAAAGTTATTACTGCCTTCTATCATTGCAATCTCTGCTTTTACTAGTACAGCTTATGCTTCTAATCATAATGTTGTTGAAGTTTATAAAACAGAGAGTTGTGGATGCTGTACTTTATGGGCTGATGGTGTAAAAGAAGCTGGCTTTAACGTTAAAGTGAATATCGTTTCAGAAACACAATTAATGGAAAAGTACCAACAAGCAGGTGTACCCAATAATTTATTAAGTTGCCACTTTGCGACTTATCAAGGTAAAGACTTAGTCGGACATATCCCAGTTGATAGCTTAAAAAATATCGACTTAGTGGATAAATCTAAATCGGGTATTGCGGTTGGGGGAATGCCTGCAGGAAGTTTAGGTATGTATGCCGGTGATTATAAAGAGCCTTACCAAGTTATTGCTTTTGATAAATCAGGTAATCAATCTCTATTTAAGGCTTACAACTAGGTTTTTCTTACTGATTTTTCTTAGTTAGTTTTGTTCTTACTGTAGTGTTGTTTTAATAGCGATATATCTCTCCGATAGTGCTATTTTCCTCTGCCTGTATTCCGTTTACAGGCAGAGTTTTATTTTTGAATAGTAAATAATGTTGGCACAATAGGATTAGCAGGTGAAGGTTTTAAAAAAAATAGACAAATCAATCCTAAAACAACAAACCATGTTATTAAATGAAATCCATCTATAAAGGATGCGACATGAGACTCCCTTGTTATTAAAGCCATAACATCTTGAACGTTATCAAGCCCCTTTCCTAATAATTTTTGTTCCCCTGTTTGTACATAACCCCTTAGTGATCCTTGGTGTATATCATAAGATATTCTTAAATACGTATTCATTAAGGCTCCAGCTAGTGCTGGCATTAATACTCTTGCTATTGAAATATAAGCCCCAAGGTGCAACGCTTCACTGGGTTTAATGTTGGTCACAAATGAAGCAATTAAACCAATTAATAAAATACATTCTCCAATAGCTTGTACCACAATAAGCAAAAAGAAATCATCCGATCTCCACTGATAAGTAATTTGATGACCAAGTAAACAAGAAGCACCAATAATAGTCATTCCGATCATCATCACTAAACGAGGCTCTAGCCGACGTGCGATAATAATGGCTAAAGGACTACAAAGAAGATAGGTAATAAAACCAACATTGCTTATTTCTCCTATTTGTTGTGCTTTTAAACCTGCAACAATACTCAAAAAAGAAGGCACAAATAATGAGTTGGGCAACATTAAAAAACCGTATAAACAAGCAATGACAAAACAGACCCTTAAATTATAATTTGTCAGCCAATTTAGATATCCAAAACTTTTGCTATAAGTTACCGCTCTAATAATAAAAGTCAGTATTAAAATAGCACTACCAAGTAAACAAGAAATAATTAGCCCAGAGTCCCACCATCCAAGTAATTCACCTTGAACAACACTAATATATAATAGAGTTAAACCTAGGCATTTTAATGTCATTCCTCCCCAATCACTTTGTGCAAGTTGCTCTTTATTGATAGGTGTAATTGGCATTCCACGCCAAGCAAAAAACATAATAGCTAACGAAAATAACATTGAAACCCAATAGAGCCAGCGCCAATTTAAGATCTCAAATATTGAACCTGAAATTCCTATTCCTGCATCCATTCCTACTGAAACACGTAGGCTATAAGCCGCCATAACGATTAACCAAACATTAGGGTTTAAACTTCTTAATGCCAAAGAAATTGTCATTGGCAAATAGACACCCAAACAAAAACCAATCAAAAAATGCAGTATTAATAAAAAAGGTAGCCCAATAAAATCGCCATAACTAGAGACAAAAATACAACAGACAAAAAGTAATAAGCTTGAACTAATTAATATTTTCTCAGCACCATAAATCACCATAAACCAAGGTACTAATGTCATACTGATTAACTGAGCAGAATTAATTGCCACGTTTAACCAAGATCCTTGGACTACATCTAGAGCAAAAATGCCTCGTAGATCAGCCAAAGAAATAGAAAACATACGAATAAATAACGTAGATAAAATAGCACCAAGAAAAACAGAAAATACGATAAATAAAGGTCTATTTTCTTGTGCGCCAGACAAGAAATTAAGCGTCACCATCAACCTCCTCTATAGATAAACTTTCTGTGTCTATTTTTACCTCAACAGACATGCCAGCACGCAATTTAGCTAATAATTTATTATTACTATCAAAAGTGATGTAAACAGGGATACGTTGAACAACTTTAGTGAAATTGCCACTCGCATTATCGGCAGGAATTAATGCCGATTCGCCACTACTTTGCGCACCAATATAACGAACTTTTCCTTGATATATTTCATTAGGAAAAGCATCTATATTGATAGAAACAGTTTGTTCAGGAAGAATTTTTTTTATCTGTGTCTCTTTTAAATTCGCAATGATGTAAATATGATTTAGAGGAGTCAGTGTGACGATTTCTGTGCCAGGAGTAACTAAACTACCAAGATTGACTTTTATTTTATTTAACTGAGCATCAAAAGGGGCTTCTATTCTTGTATAAGTAAGTTCTGTTTCTGTTTGTTGATAACGTGTTTGAGCAATATTTTTTTCTGTTAGACGTATTTCTTCTTGAGCTTTAAGTAATACCAATGATTGTTTAGCTTGCTCCCATTCATTTTTAGCTGCGCTTTGTAATTTTATTAAACGTTGTAAATCAGATTGAGCGTCAAGGTAATTTTGTTGAGTTATAGCCCCACTTCGAATCAAATCTTTTCGTAATAAAGGATTTCTTTTCGCTTGAGCGACATCAATAACTGTCGCTTCATAGCGATTATGTAAAGTTTCGATATTAAGTTCAGACGCTTTTATCTCTTCTTTTAAATTATTAAACTGTAATTGTGCCTTTTTAAACTCGGCAATAGCGGTCTCTTTACTAAGTAACTGTTCGTTATCATTAATAATAGCAATAACATCTCCTTGTTTAACAAACTGATAATCCTCCTTTTTTATTTCAGAAATAAATCCCGTCATTCTTGATTTTAATATTGTAGGGTCTGTTTTTATGTAGGCATTATCAGTGGATTGATATCGTGCATCACTCCACCATTTATCCCAATCTAACGTTGCAGTTGTAATCAATACAATAACTAAAATGACAGCAATCCAAGGAGTATAAGTCATTATAAATTCTGTTATTTTTTCTTTTCTTGATGGCGTGTTTTTCATATTTCATTCCCAAATAACGATATTTCCACTCACTTAACTCGCAATCTAACATTGTTAGGTTGTATAAATATGGTAAACTAACATTGTTAGATATAAAAGAGGGAAATGAGAATTATTTATGAAAACACCTAAAATTGAACGGCTGAAAGTAGTAGATACCGCCCTTGCATTACTAGAGACAGAAGGTATTGAAGGCTTAACAATGCGTAAACTAGCGGATGCTTTACAGATAAAAGCAGCCTCTCTCTATTGGCACTTTGATAACAAACAGACGTTAATTGAAGGGATCGCGGATAGAATAGTCAGCGATGTTGCCGTAAATTTTGAATTTCATAATGATTGGAAAAAAGATATAACACGCCTTTCTTATGATTTAAGAAACGCATTTTTACGTCATAGGGACGGTGCCAGAGTATTTGCAGGTACTTATGTCATTTCTGAAAATGTATTACGTATAAATAATACTTTTATTAATGCAATTATGCAGTCAGGTACTTCAGCTCAATTAGCCAGCAAAATGACAATGGCGTTACTCTATTTTATTTTAGGATGTTGTATAGAACAACAATCCGTCATGCTCATTGAAAAAGCAGAATTAATGGATAAAAGAGAGGCATTTGAGCAATTAGTCCAAGATAAATTTCCTCAAACTTGGCAAGCAAGAGAGGTTCTTTTTGCTGATGATTTTACAAGTCGCTTCGAATTTGGATTAGAGCAATTATTGCTCGGTTTTCAGCATCAAATTAATTAGAATTGAAAAAATAGCCGCTTATAATAAGCGGCTATTTTATTTTCTTATTTTATAAATCAGACAGGGCCATAGCTAATAGCGGTTGCGATACCAATCGCCGCCATACCAATCACGGTCCAAACCATCAAGATTGGGAAAACAAATTTAACCCAACGAGTCCAAGGCACTTTTCCTACGGCCAATACTGCCATTAATACGCCAGATGTTGGTGTAATTATGTTAGTAAATCCATCGCCTAATTTAAGGATCAATACACCAGTTTGGCGAGTGAGATCCAAGATATCTAAGATAGGTACCATAATTGGCATCACTATAGAAGCTTGTCCGGTTCCTGATGTTACCAATAAATTAAATAATAAATTAAAGAAATAAAGTAACTGCGCTCCCCAAAAATGAGAGGTTTGCTGTAATGGAACGAGTGTGGCTTGAACAATAGAATCCAGTACACGACCTTCATCTAAAATAACAATCACAGCTCTTGCAATACCGACGACTAATGCACCATAAACTAAGGATTGAGCGCCTTTCATAAAGGTTTTTATATAGTCATTAGGGCCAATTTTAAACA
This sequence comes from Proteus sp. GOKU, assembly GCF_015475555.1. Taxonomy (NCBI): domain Bacteria; kingdom Pseudomonadati; phylum Pseudomonadota; class Gammaproteobacteria; order Enterobacterales; family Morganellaceae; genus Proteus; species Proteus sp. GOKU. The sequence goes on along the minus strand of NZ_CP034105.1, from coordinate 4,081,227 downwards.
TCGCCGCAACCACAACACTCATCATAATAAAGATGGCAGATAAGTGCTCAATTCCCCATTTATATTCAAATGCACCGTATAAAAACAATCCAATAAATGCAATAAAGACCACAAGACTCAATTTCTGCATTAAAGAGAAAGTACCGTCCACGGTTTGATCTTTGTTAGCATCATAATCAGGATCATCTGTTGCTAGTCCATACATATAACTTTTAGCTGGATTATTCGCGATACGTCTTGCATACCAAACAATATAAGCAATAGTGACCACAATCAGAACTGAGAATAATACAATTCTAAAAATCACACCTGAAAATAAAGGCACTTCAGCTAAGGTTTGTGCTGTACCTAAAATAGTAGGATCTAAAACACCAACTGCATTTCCTGCATAATATCCTAGGTAAACAACAGCAACTCCCGTTATGGCATCTAATTTCATCGAACGCGAAAGGGCTATTCCTATTGGAATAAAAGCAATAACCGCATTTGCAGCTAATCCTAATGATGAAAGCATTCCAAATATAAACGCAACGGTAATAATCAGTGCTTGATAATTACCTTTTGTTTTGACAATTAACGCATTGATCCCTGAATCAATAGCGCGAGTTCTATCATAAATAGCAATCGCACCACCAATCATAAAAATCAGAAAAATAATACTCGCTGACTGCTTCAATCCCACAGGAATGGCATAAAAAACATCCATTAATGATGCAGGGTTTTGGTCAACATAACCAAAACTACCCGGTACAACTCGATTTAGTCCATTTACTGTTTCGCGTTCGTAAGTACCTGCAGGAATTAAATAAGTTGCAATAGCGGCTAAGATAACGATGCCAAAAATAATAATAAAAGCATCAGGCATAGCCCATTTTATTTTTTTATTCTTATCCATACATTCACCTTATTGAGACAAGCGCTTTAAAATATTGGCAAATAGCACCGTTCTTTCGGTTAATGAAGGCAAATCAATATATTCTTTATCGCTGTGTTGATATCCCCCAATAGGGCCTAAACCATCTACACTAGGTGTGCCAACTCCTGCTGTAAACGAAGCATCAGAGCCACCACCTGTTGAAATATCTTCAATATCAAGACCAAGCAGACGAGCTTGCTCTTTGATGATGTCAATTAATGCACTACTTTCAGGTGTTTTAACCATAGGAGGGCGATTAATACCACCATTAAGTGTAAGCTTAATTCCTTCTAATACAGGTTTGCTGCATACTTCTCTTACAAGTTTATCAATTTCAACACCTTGCTCATCGGTTGAAATACGAACGTCAATCTCAGCACGTGCATTAGGTGCGACGGTATTAACGGATGTACCACCAGAAATCAATCCTACGTTGACAGAAAGGCCGTCATCATGACGAGAAAGTGCGTGCAATGCTTGGATTTTATAAGAGAGCTCTTGAATAGCACTAATTCCCGCTTCTGGTGCAATACCAGAGTGAGATGCTTTACCTTCAATTAAAAGCTCATAAGTTCCCACACCTCGACGCGCACTCACAATCGCTCCATTAGCACGAGCTGGCTCCATCACTAAGGCATAGGATTTATTTTTGGCATACTGTTCAATCAGACCACGAGAAGTTTTTGAGCCAATTTCTTCATCACAATTTAAGAAGATTTCAACATTTTTATAAGCATTATTACCTGATTGCATAAGTGCATTGATAGCATAATAAGTCAGAACATGGCTGGCTTTCATATCAATAACACCAGGACCATAAGCACGAGTATCTTCGATACTAAATGGGCGTTCTGCCACTGTTCCTTTAGGAAAAACAGTATCAAGATGGGCAGCAATGAAAATCTGTGGATCTTTGGCTTCTTTATGAACTAAGCGATAATTATTGCCCAGTTTTTCATTATTAAAAACCTCAACAATAAAGCCTAATTGCTCATAACGTTGAATCAGTAAATTAGCAACGGCATCAACGCCCTCTTTATCATAAGATCCGCTTTCTGTGTTCACTAATTCTTTTAAAAATTCAACCATTTCATTGTATTGTGAATTAATTGTGTTTTGCATTTCTCTTACCTCTTGTAATTATAATTTGCAGTTTTTCTTAGCTTACTTTTGAGCTTTATTTCTCCTGAAAGAACTCGCTTATAAACTGCAATAAAACGCTAAAGAACGATCATTAGCGCTAATTTGTAATTTTCATTATTTATTAATAAATAAAACAACCTTAAACTTTACATATATTTAATATGATTGCATCTATTTTTTAAAATCATAACAACAATTAATTAAACTAGCGATAAACCGTAATTTGAAGAAATATAACTATTGAATAAGAGATCGGATGAGATAAGAGAATTAACCTGAATATTACTTGACTATTTAAATAAGAAATTAGACAAATAAAACCAAATAAAACATAAATTAATACTTCTCTAAATCAAATTAATACAGAAAGAATAAAACATAAATATAATAAAAATTTAAATTAAAGCATAATATTTATAAAAAATTATTTTAATAAAAAAACAAATACTATTAAAAAAACAATGTATTACAACACATACCTTTATTTATTTTTAAAATATAAAATATATTTTAGATTTTACTATTTAATATTCTATTCCTAGAAAAGGTAAATAAACACTCCTATTGAATAAGCGGTTTAACTTTAGTGATTTATTCTATAAGTTAAGCCCTCTTCATCAATAATTATTAAACATTATTATTACTAAGATTGTTGTTAATTCGCAACGCTAGCCTTATTTAATAAATATTATTTATAACTAAAGGCGAAAAACACTATAAATATAATAAAAAACCCAGTGATCTAATTAAGATTTCACTGGGTTTAAGTATAAATAACAATAAATTATTTATAAAAAGCTAATTTTTATTCAACTGTAACCGATTTTGCTAAGTTACGAGGTTGGTCTACGTCTGTGCCTTTAATTAAAGCAACATGATAAGACAACAACTGTAATGGTACGGTATAGAAAATCGGCGCGATAAGCTCTTCAACGTGAGGCAGTGAAATTAACTTCATCGTTTCGTTTTCTTCAAAGCCTGCATCTTGATCTGCAAACACATACAATAAACCACCACGTGCCCGAACTTCTTCGATATTAGATTTTAATTTCTCTAATAACTCATTGTTTGGCGCAATGATAATAACCGGCATATCTGCATCAATTAAAGCTAATGGACCATGTTTTAATTCACCAGCAGCATATGCTTCAGCATGAATATAAGAGATCTCTTTTAGCTTTAATGCACCTTCTACCGCAATTGGGTATTGGTCGCCACGACCTAAGAATAAAGCATGGCTTTTTTCTGAGAAGTCTTCAGCCAACGCTTCAATCACTTTATCTTTCGATAACATGCTTTCAATGCGGCTTGGCAATGCATGTAATGCTGTTGAAACTTCCTGTTCTAATGTCGCAACACCTTTAATACGTCCCATATATGCCACCAGCATTAATAGAACGGTTAACTGTGTTGTAAATGCTTTGGTTGATGCAACACCAATTTCAGCACCTGCTTTAGTCATTAAAACAAATTCAGACTCACGAACTAAAGAAGAGCCCGCGACGTTACAAATTGCTAAAGAAGATAAATAACCTAGCTCTTTAGATAAACGTAAAGCAGCTAATGTATCTGCTGTTTCACCTGATTGAGATAATGTGATCAGTAAGCTATTACGGCGAGTTGCTGGTTTGCGGTAGCGATATTCTGATGCAATTTCAACATCACAAGGAATACCTGCTAAAGATTCAAACCAATAACGAGAAACCATACCTGCGTTATAAGAAGTCCCGCAAGCTACAATTTGAATATGTTCAACTTTAGATAAGATCTCTTCAGCTTTAGACCCTAACTCACTGAGATCGATAGTTTCTGATTTTAAACGACCTTCAAGGGTATTTTTAATCGCCAGAGGCTGTTCGTAGATCTCTTTTTGCATGTAGTGGCGATAAACACCTTTATCACCCGCATCGTATTGAACATTTGATTCAATCGTATCACGATTAACTTCATTGCCATTCACATCAAAAATATGAACGTGGCGACGAGTAATTTCAACAATATCCCCTTCTTCAAGGTAGATAAAGCGACGGGTAACAGGTAATAATGCCAATTGGTCAGAAGCAAGGAAGTTTTCACCTACGCCAAGACCTACCACCAGCGGGCTACCAGAGCGAGCAGCGACTAATAACTCTGGTGTACGGCTATCCATAATCACGGTACCGTAAGCACCACGTAATTGAGGAATAACGCGTTGTACAACTTCACGTAATGTACCACCTTGACGCTGTTCCCAGTTAACAAGGTGAGCAATCACTTCAGTGTCAGTTTGAGAAGCAAACTGATACCCTTTTTTAATTAATTCTGCTTTCAGTTCTTGGTAGTTTTCGATAATACCATTGTGTACCACGGCAATAGTGCCCGATACATGAGGATGCGCATTATCTTCACAAGGTTCACCATGTGTTGCCCAACGTGTATGAGCAATACCTGTACCACCAATCACTTGTGTCTTTTCTGCTTCTTCTGCCAGCATTTGTACTTTGCCAGCTTCACGCAGACGTGTCATTTTACAGTCATTATCCACAACCGCTAAACCCGCAGAATCATAACCGCGGTATTCTAAACGACGTAAGCCTTCAATTAAGATTTCAGCGATATCGCGTTGTGCAACTGCACCTACTATTCCACACATTGTGTTATTCCTAAAACTGTGCGTTTATTCGCACTTGGATGTCTTATACCTGATTGGTTTTATTCCCCAAGCCATTGTAGAAAGCGGGGATATTTTTTGTTTTTAGAATAATAGCGTACAAGAAAAGGGCGCTAGTTAAATATACGCCCTTATCTTAAAATTATTGTTTTTTCTTCACTGGACGTTTCCATCCACTGATATGAGTTTGCTTAACTCGACTGATCACTAATTCGTTTTCATTCACATTTTTAGTGAGTGTTGTTCCTGCACCAATGGTTGCACCATTAGCAACAGTCACTGGCGCCACTAATTGGGTATCTGAGCCAATAAAGACATCATCACCAATAACTGTTTTGAATTTATTCGCACCATCGTAGTTACAAGTGATAGTACCTGCACCAATATTAACGTTAGCACCGACTTCAGTATCGCCTAAGTAAGTCAGATGACCCGCTTTAGAGCCAACACCTAGGCTTGCTTTTTTCATCTCAACAAAGTTACCAACGTGAGCTTTATCCGCTAATTCACTGCCAGGGCGAAGACGTGCAAATGGTCCAACAGTACACTCTTGTGCTAAGTTTGCATCCTCGATCACCGTATATGGGCTAATAATCGAGTTATCACCAATCACACAGTTTTTCAGGACGCAACCTGTACCAATTTCAACGTTATTTCCTAAAGTTACATCACCTTCAATAATAACGTTAGTATCAATCACGACATCTTGACCGTGAGTTAATGTGCCACGTAAATCAAAACGAGCAGGATCAAGCAACATAACGCCTTCTAATAATAAACGCTCTGCTTGTTCTGTTTGGTAAATACGTTCTAATGCAGCCAGTTGTAAACGGTTATTCACGCCTTCCATTTCACTATGACGACGAGGGTGAGCCGTTTCAATTTTACGACCTTCTTTATACGCTAACGCGATAATGTCAGTAATGTAATACTCTTTTTGTGCATTGTTATTATTGAGCTTACCTAACCAACGTTTTAAATCACCACCGTTTGCGACTAAAATACCCGTGTTGATTTCAGTAATTTTGAGTTGTTCTTCAGAAGCATCTTTTTGTTCGATAATGCCAGTCACTTCGCCATTTTCACGAACAATACGACCATAACCCGTTGGGTTATCTAAAATGACCGTTAATAAGCCAATACCGCCTTCTGGTTTTACTTCAATTAAACGTTCTAACGTTTCTTTAGTGATAAGTGGAACATCACCATAAAGCATCAGGATATCTTCATCATCAGCAAAGAAAGGCGCAGCTTGTTGCATTGCGTGACCTGTTCCTAGTTGCTCTGCTTGTAGTACCCAATTAACAGGTTGTGAACCTAATTTTTCTTTCATTAGTTCACCACCATGTCCATAGACAAGGTGTGTTTGTTGAGCACCTAGTGACTTGGCAGTATCAATCACATGTTGAACCATGGATTTACCCGCAAGTTTATGAAGAACTTTAGGTAACTGTGAATACATGCGGGTGCCTTTTCCCGCAGCAAGAATAACAACGCTTTTAGCTGAATTAGACATAATTAACCCGATAACTCCCGTAAAGAATGGCAAGTAAACCTGTTTATGCCAAATAATACTACATATTTCGTCACACAAAATATTTCATGACGCAAAAAAGCCAGTTAGCTAAGAACCAACTGGCTTTTTTATTCATAGACTGCCTATTTACATCAACGTCGAGTCAATTCGATTACACGTAGTTTTGCAATCGCTTTGGCTAATTCTGCTGATGCTTGAGCATAGTCAACATCACCATGAGAGGATTGAATGTGTTCTTCAGCTTTACGCTTAGATTCCAACGCTTTCGCTTCATCCAAATCACGACCACGGATAGCTGTATCTGCCAGTACAATGACGCCAGTCGGCTGAACTTCGAGAATACCACCTGAAAGGTAGATAACCTCTTCTTCGCCCGATGTTTTTACGACACGTACCATGCCCGGTTTTATGGCAGTTAATAACGGGGTATGCTGCGGATAAATACCGAGCTCACCTTCGCTACCAGTTACCTGAATTCGTTTGACTTCGCCGTCATATAACTGCTTTTCAGCGCTGACAACTTTCAGGTGGAACGATGTATCGGCCATATCAACCTCCCGTCAGCCGTATTAAAGCTTCTTAGCTTTTTCTACTGCTTCTTCGATAGTACCAACCATGTAGAACGCCTGCTCTGGCAGGTGGTCATAATCACCGTTCAGAATACCTTTAAAGCCACGGATAGTGTCTTTCAGGGAAACGAACTTACCTGGTGAACCGGTAAATACTTCAGCAACGAAGAATGGCTGAGATAGGAAGCGCTGGATCTTACGCGCACGCGCAACAACCAGTTTATCTTCTTCTGACAGTTCATCCATACCTAAGATAGCGATGATGTCTTTCAGTTCCTGATAACGTTGCAGGATAGACTGAACACCACGAGCAACATCATAGTGCTCTTGGCCAACTACCAGTGGGTCTAACTGACGACTGGTTGAATCCAGTGGGTCAACCGCAGGGTAGATACCTAATGAAGCAATTTGACGGCTCAGTACAACGGTCGCATCTAAGTGAGCAAACGTTGTTGCTGGTGATGGGTCAGTTAAGTCATCCGCAGGTACGTATACAGCCTGTACAGAGGTGATTGAACCCGTTTTGGTTGAAGTGATACGTTCTTGTAGAACACCCATCTCTTCAGCCAATGTTGGCTGGTAACCTACCGCTGATGGCATACGACCTAACAGTGCTGATACTTCAGTACCTGCTAAGGTGTAACGATAGATGTTATCGACGAATAACAGTACGTCACGGCCTTCATCACGGAATTTTTCAGCCATAGTCAGACCAGTCAGTGCTACACGCAGACGGTTTCCTGGTGGCTCATTCATCTGACCATAAACTAACGATACTTTGTCAAGAACGTTAGAATCTGTCATTTCATGATAGAAGTCGTTACCCTCACGAGTACGCTCACCAACACCAGCAAATACAGAGTAACCTGAGTGCTCGATCGCGATGTTACGGATCAATTCCATCATGTTAACTGTTTTACCAACACCCGCACCACCGAACAGACCTACTTTACCACCTTTAGCAAACGGACAGATTAAGTCCATTACTTTGATACCGGTTTCAAGCAGTTCTTGTGAGTTTGATAACTCTTCGTAGGTTGGTGCTTCACGGTGGATAGACCAACGTTCTTCAGTTGCAATATCACCTTTCATATCGATAGGTGTACCCAGAACGTTCATGATACGTCCCAGTGTTGCTTTACCTACTGGTACTTCAATTGGGTGGCCCAAGTTTTCAACTTTTAAGCCACGGCTTAAACCGTCTGATGTACCCATTGCGATACAACGAACGATACCACCGCCTAACTGTTGCTGAACTTCCAGCACCAGTTTTTCTTTACCATTCATAACCTCAAGAGCGTCGTATACTTTAGGGACGCTATCCTGAGGGAACTCGGCGTCCACTACGGCGCCGATTACCTGGACAATCTTTCCAGTAGCCATCTTGAATCCTCTACGTAATTCGTAAACCTAGCTGTTATACCGCGGCTGCACCAGACACAATTTCTGTAAGTTCCTGAGTAATGCTTGCTTGGCGTGCTTTGTTGTACACCAATTGCAGTTCTTTAATCAGGTTACCACCGTTATCTGTAGCGGCTTTCATCGCGACCATTCGGGCGGCCTGCTCACTCGCTAAGTTCTCTACGACGCTCTGGTAAACTTGCGATTCGATATAACGACGCAGTAAAGTATCCAGTAACGCCTTAGGATCAGGTTCGTACAGATAATCCCAAGATTTTTCTTTCAGCTCTTCGTCATCACCTGGTGGTAATGGTAAAACCTGAAGAATTTTAGGCTCTTGAGCCATGGTATTGATGAACTTATTTGCCACCACATACAGTTTATCTAAACGACCTTCGTCATAAGCCTGCAACATGATATTGACTGGACCGATAAGGTCTGACAGTTTTGGATCATCACCCATACCAGTTACTTGACCAACAACATTCCCGCCTACTGAGCCAAAGAATGAAGCGGCTTTAGAACCGATTAGTGCTAAATCTACCTGCACACCTTTTTCAGACCACTCTTTCATGTCTGCCAGCAGTTTTTTGAACAAGTTAATGTTCAAACCACCACACAAACCACGGTCGGTCGAAACAACCAGGTACCCGACACGTTTAACTTCACGCTCTTCGAGGTATGGATGTTTGTATTCCAGATTCCCTAACGCAAGGTGACCAATCACACTGCGCATGGTTTCTGCATAAGGACGGCTGGCTGCCATGCGTTCCTGCGTTTTACGCATTTTCGACGCGGCGACCATCTCCATCGCTTTAGTGATCTTCTGTGTGTTTTGCACACTGGCGATCTTCGAACGTATCTCTTTTGCGCCGGCCATTTCTGCTTCTCCTCATGAACCAGACGGCCTAATGTTTAACTATTAGGCCGAATAGTTATTACCAGGACTGAGTCGCTTTGAAGTTTTCTAGCACGCCTTTCAGCTTCGCTTCGATTTCTTCGTTATAAGTACCAGTCTGGTTGATTTCTTTCAATAAATCAGCATGTTCACGAGAGGCATAAGCTAATAAAGCCGCTTCAAATGGCACAACTTTTGAAATTTCAACATCTTCCAGATAACCACGTTCTGCTGCAAACAGTGATAAAGACTGTTGTGCGACAGACATTGGTTCGTACTGTTTCTGTTTCAGCAATTCAGTCACTTTCTGACCGTGGTTCAATTGTTTACGGGTAGCATCGTCCAGATCTGAAGCGAACTGTGAGAATGCTGCCAGCTCACGATACTGCGCAAGTGCAGTACGGATACCACCAGAAAGTTTCTTCATGATCTTAGTCTGAGCTGCACCACCCACACGAGATACGGAGATCCCTGGGTTAACAGCTGGACGGATACCTGCGTTAAACAGGTTAGATTCTAAGAAGATCTGACCATCGGTAATAGAGATTACGTTCGTAGGAACGAATGCAGAAACGTCCCCTGCTTGCGTTTCGATAATTGGTAACGCAGTCAGAGAGCCGGTTTTACCTTTAACTTCACCATTAGTGAAAGCTTCTACGTACTCAGCATTAACGCGAGCAGCACGCTCCAGTAAACGGGAGTGCAGATAGAAAACGTCACCAGGGTATGCTTCACGTCCAGGTGGACGACGAAGTAACAGTGAAATTTGACGGTATGCGACAGCCTGTTTAGACAGGTCATCATAAATTATCAGGGCATCTTCACCACGGTCACGGAAGTATTCACCCATTGCGCAACCTGAATAAGGAGCTAGATATTGCAGCGCTGCTGATTCTGATGCAGAAGCAACAACAACAATGGTGTTTTCTAACGCGCCATGTTCTTCTAATTTACGAACAACGTTCGAAATAGTAGAGGCTTTCTGACCGATAGCGACATAGATACATTTAATGCCAGAGTCGCGTTGGTTGATGATCGCATCGACAGCCAGAGCAGTTTTACCTGTTTGACGGTCACCGATGATCAATTCACGCTGACCACGACCGATTGGGATCATGGCATCGACGGATTTGTAACCTGTTTGTACAGGCTGATCAACTGATTGACGGTCGATAACACCAGGAGCAATCATCTCAACAGGTGAGAATCCATCATGCTCTACTGCACCTTTACCATCAATCGGCTCACCCAGTGTGTTTACCACACGGCCAAGCAGACCACGCCCTACAGGTACTTCCAGAATACGACCTGTACATTTAACTTTCATGCCTTCTGCTAAGTCAGCATAAGGACCCATCACAACCGCACCAACAGAGTCGCGCTCTAAGTTCAGTGCGATAGCGAAACGGTTACCCGGCAGTGCGATCATCTCACCCTGCATAACTTCGGCTAAACCGTGGATACGAATGATACCGTCACTAACGGATACAATCGTACCTTCATTGTGAGCTTCACTCACTACATTGAACTGAGCAATGCGCTGCTTGATCAGTTCGCTGATTTCAGTGGAATTCAGTTGCATATGCTCCAGTCCCCTTAAGACTGCAAGACGTCCGTTAATCGCTCTAAACGGCCACGAATACTGCCATCGATGACGAGGTCACCGGCGCGTATAATCATGCCTGCGATAACAGACTTATCAATTTTGCAATTCAGCTTCACTTTGCGTGATAGACGTTTTTCCATCGCTGCAGAAATGTTAGCTAGCTGCTGTTTAGTTAGCTCAATGGCAGAAGTTACTTCAACGTCAACCGTTGACTCTAGTACTGCGCGCAATTGAATAAATTGGCTCAATACTTCAGGCAACGTTGATAAACGGCCATTATCAGCCATAACACGAATTAAATTCTGAGCATGACCATCTAATTGTTCGCCACAAAGGTCGACAAAGATGTCAGCCAGTTTTTCTGATGCTAAAGAACCAGAAAGTAATTCGGTTACCTGCTCATTGCGTGCTACTTCAGCGGTGAACGCCAGCATAACCTGCCATTTATCGACAGCCTGGTTTTCCACAGCAAAGTCAAAAGCTGCTTTGGCGTAGGGGCGAGCTACCGTTGCTATTTCAGACATGCCCCTCCCTCCTTACAGTTCAGCGACCAGTTTATCAACGATGTCGCTATTAGCAGCTTCATCCACGGAACGTTCAATAATTTTCTCGGCACCTGCGATAGCCAGCATTGCGACTTGTTTACGAAGTTCTTCACGAGCACGTTTACGCTCTGCATCCAATTCGGATTGAGCTTGTGCAACGATCTTACTACGTTCTTGCTCTGCTTCTGCTTTAGCATCTTCAATCATTTGAGTGCGTTGTTTATTCGCGGATTCAATGATTGCTTGAGCTTCTGCTTTTGCTTTCGCTAGCTGATCGCCTGCATCGGCTTTCGCTAAATCTAAGTCCTTTTTAGCACGTTCTGCAGATGATAAACCGTCAGCAATTTCTTTTTGACGTTTTTCAATGGCCGCCATAATTGGTGGCCATACGAATTTCATACAGAACAAAACAAACAGGACAAATGCGACGGCCTGGCCGAGGATTGTTGCATTTAAATTCACAGCACAATACCTCTTTCTTGGTTATTAACTAACTTGATGCTTTTACTGCTCATTGCCATCATTAGGCAACAGCAAACATCACGTAAAGGCCCAGACCCACAGCAATCATTGGGATGGCGTCAACCAGACCCATAACGATAAAGAACTGTGTACGCAGAAGAGGGATCAGATCAGGCTGACGAGCAGCACCTTCTAAAAATTTGCCTCCGAGGATTCCGATACCGATTGCAGCACCGATTGCAGCTAAACCCATCATAATAGCGGCAGCCATGTACAGCAGATCCATACTCAGGTTTTCCATGACAGTCTCCAGTTTGTTTCAGTTATTTCTTCAAAGAGTTAATAATTAATGTTCTTCAGATGCCATCGACAGATAGACAATCGTTAGAACCATGAAAATAAATGCTTGTAACGTAATAATCAGTATGTGGAATATTGCCCAAGGAAGGCTTAATAACCACTGTGACCACCACGGTAACAGACCAGCAATAAGAATAAAGATCAGTTCACCTGCATACATGTTACCAAACAGTCGAAGACCGAGGGAAACAGGTTTTGATAGCAGGCTTACCCCTTCCAAGATTAAGTTGACAGGAATAAAAATTGGGTGATTAAAAGGCTGTAAAGTCAGCTCTTTTGTAAACCCTTTTATGCCTTTCATCTTAATGCTATAGAAAAGGATCAGGATAAATACACCAATTGCCATCGATAGAGTAATACTCACGTCCGCAGTCGGAACGATGCGTAACGCTGGTAACCCTAAGATGTGTTCACCGATATAAGGGATGAAGTCGATTGGTAATAAATCCAGGGCATTCATTAACAGCACCCAAACGAACACAGTCAATGCCAAAGGTGCAATGACCTTGCTCTTTCCGTGATACATATCACGGACGCTGCTATCAACGAAACCAATGATCATTTCTACTGCAGTCTGGAATTTTCCCGGTACGCCACTGGTTGCTCTTACTGCTACTTTTCTAAACAGCCATAGGAACAGAGCTCCCATCAGTACTGAAAAGAAAAGTGAGTCAATATTTAACACCCAGAATGATGGCGCATTTTCAGCATGGGGATTGACCAACTCGAAAGTACGCAGGTCCAACTGAAGGTTATTCAGGTGGTGACCTATGTAGTCTCTAGTGGTTAATGCTTCTCCTGATGCAGACATGATGCCAATTACCCTTTTGTTGTTAAAAACGCTAACCGTTAATGACGGCTGGTGCAACGACCTGCATAACAAGCACCGCTAAGTAGGTCATGACCAGTGGTGCAAATGCCGCTTTAAACACTCCTAAAGCAACAATCAGCAAGGCTATTGATAATATAACCTTCAACCCTTCACTGAAAGCAAAAAGCCAGTTTATGCGAACTGGAGCTTCTTCTTCGTTGACTTTCTGTAAGCGCATTAACAAAAGAAAAGCAATATTGGGTAACCAACATGCCAATCCGCCTAAAAAAGCCGAAAAACTCCAGTCTGTACTCTTTAAGTAGAAACCCGCACTGAGAATAACAAAAGTCATAAACTGCAAAAATAACAGTTTCAGTGCAACTTTCCCGTTGTAGAGGGAGACAGACATGACGTTTGTATTCTCCAGACTAGCTATCGTAAAAGGTATTACTGAATGATGTATCAAACTGTCTTTGCTATAAAGTGTCAAGTGACAAAAACGAGCAAATTATACGGGGCGTGGCAATGAATTCAATCAATAAGTAGCGAAAAAGTGAAGATTAATTTAAATTTCTTACCAAGGTTCCATTTATGAAAAATGATTAAGAACAAAAAGAGTAAAAATAATAGTGCTGAAGAAAATAAATAGCGTGATACACATCACAAATATAAAAGTATAAATAAAGCTTATTTCATAAAATATATAACAGAGTTAACAATTAAACTCCCTTTTATGAACAATTTAGTGGCAATTGAAAAATAATTAGCCAATTTTCAATTAAATAAATTCAATATTTTTATAATGCACAGAATTATTAATTTATTTTGGAAATAAAAAGAGAAAAACTGAGGTTACAAAGAGAATTAAAGTAAAAGATAATGAATTGTTAATTTATTGTTTTATTGAGGTGAATTTTAATGACTCTCATAAATCCCCATAAAACAAATGGCGATAACATTGTAAATATTATCGCCAGAGCACAAAAAATGAAAAAAGGATCTGTGAGACTCAAGATATTTGATTAAATAATCACCAAATGTCTTTGTTCATTCAATTCAGGTATCGATAAGCTAATCACTTTTTCAGGCATTTTTAATCCATTATCAGCAAGTTCATCTAACTCTTCTTGATGAATTTGTCCTTTCAATGCATAAAAACGACCATGTTCTTCAGTCACTAAATGAGAGCACCAAGAGAGCATATCGTTCATAGAGGCAAATGCTCTACTGATAACGCCATCAAAAGGCTTCTCTGTTTGGTATTCTTCAACGCGATATTGAACAGGTTCGATATTATCAAGTCCTAGTTCGTGCTGAACTTGCTTCATAAAGCGAACACGCTTACCTAAGCTATCCAATAATACAAAATGGTGATCGGGACGCATTATCGCCAGTGGAATACCGGGCAATCCAGGACCTGTTCCCACATCAATAAATCTTTCACCTTCAAGATATTGACTCACAACAATGCTATCCAAAATATGACGGATAAGCATTTGCTGTGGATCTCTTACAGAGGTGAGGTTGTAAGCTTTATTCCATTTATCAAGCATCGCGACATAACCCGTAAGTTTTTCAGCTTGAATATCTGTAAGCTCAATATTGGCTTGCTTAGCCAGCTTTTTTAGCCGATTAAGTAAGTCACTCATGATGCACTCCTGCGTAATAGGCCTTGTTTTTTCAACCAAACTAATAAAATGGAAATAGCAGCAGGTGTGACTCCTGAGATCCGCGATGCTTGTCCGATCGATGTCGGTTTGTGATCGTTAAGTTTTGCAATAACTTCGTTAGATAATCCGCTGACTTGTTTATAGTCCAGATCAATCGGTAACGCGGCATTTTCATTGCGTAGTTGTTTTTCGATCTCTTCTTGCTGGCGACTAATGTAGCCTTCGTACTTAACTTGGATCTCAACTTGTTCAGCAGCTTGTGGTTTTGAATCATCAATACCCGGTGCAAAACGAGTGATATTCTTCAGTATGTCGTAAGTCATCTCAGGGCGACGTAATAAATCTTCGCCATTAGCTTCTTTGGATAATGGCGTATTTAGCAATTCATTGATTTCTGAAAGATTATCAGCTTGTGGATGAACCCAAATATTTCTTAAACGTTGACGTTCTTTTTCAACAAGCTCAACTTTTTCACTAAATTGTGCCCAACGGTTGTCATCAACCATACCTAATTCACGACCAATTTCAGTTAGACGTAAATCAGCATTATCTTCACGTAACATCAAGCGATATTCAGCACGAGAAGTAAACATGCGGTATGGCTCTTTTGTACCAAGAGTACAAAGATCGTCAACTAATACACCAATGTATGCTTGGTCACGACGTGGGAACCAACCTTCTTGATCGAAGGCATAACGTGCCGCATTAAGTCCTGCGAGCATGCCTTGAGCAGCGGCTTCTTCATAACCCGTTGTACCGTTAATTTGGCCAGCAAAGAATAACCCGTTGATAAATTTGCTTTCTAGGGTTTGTTTTAGATCTCTAGGATCGAAGAAGTCATATTCAATAGCATAACCAGGTCTAATGATCTTCGCATTTTCCATACCTTTCATGGAATTTACTATTTGCATTTGAACATCAAAAGGTAAGCTGGTTGAAATACCATTTGGGTAAATTTCGTTACTTGTTAAACCTTCTGGCTCTAAAAAGATCTGATGTGAATTACGATCAGCAAATCTCATCACTTTATCTTCAATAGATGGGCAATAACGAGGCCCTATTCCTTCGATGACACCAGCGTACATTGGGCTACGATCGAGGTTATTACGAATAACATCGTGCGTTTTTTCGTTTGTGTATGTGATGTGGCAAGGCATTTGTTCAGGATGCTGATCCACATTTCCTAAAAACGAGAAAACAGGCATTGGAGTATCACCCAACTGAACAGCTAGTTGACTAAAATCGATAGTTCTCGCATCAATACGAGGTGGTGTACCTGTTTTTAAACGACCTACACGTAGCGGTAATTCACGTAATCTGTGTGATAACGAAACTGATGGAGGATCACCAGCACGACCACCACTGTAATTTTCTAAACCAATATGGATTTTACCATCTAGGAAAGTACCAACAGTTAGAACAACAGATTTAGCACGGAATTTTAAGCCCATGCGAGTGACGGCGCCCGTCACTTGGTCGTTTTCAACAATGAGATCTTCAACAGGTTGTTGGAAGATCATTAAATTAGGTTGATTTTCAAGAGTAGTACGAACAGCTTGGCGATAGAGAACACGGTCAGCCTGTGCTCTTGTTGCTCTTACAGCTGGACCCTTACTTGCGTTAAGGGTTCTGAATTGGATCCCTGCATGGTCAATAGCGGTTGCCATTAATCCACCCATGGCATCGATCTCTTTTACCAGATGCCCTTTACCAATCCCACCAATAGCTGGGTTACAAGACATTTGGCCCAAAGTATCAATATTGTGGGTCAGTAATAGGGTTTGACGCCCCATACGAGCTGCAGCCATAGCGGCTTCTGTACCGGCGTGACCACCACCGATGACAATGACGTCAAAGTGTTCTGGATAAAACATGTGTGAACCTTAAATGTTACGAATGCTGAATGTGTTGCATTGGGAAAACGAATTCTACTCAACTTTTTGACAGATACAAGCGAGCAGATCCGCAGGTAATTATTTAAAGATCTTTTTATTTAAAGATCTCTTTATTAGATCTTTTATTAGGGAAGCGATCCTCTGTGGATAAGTGGATTTTCTATTTAAAGATCATAAAAGTGTAAAGGATCATATACTGTGAATGATCCGTGATCTATCTGCTGATAAGCTGGGATCAAAATGACGACTTATACACAGGTCATTTCTTGATATAGCCTTATACAATGGATAACTACGGGTTAACCCCTGCTTTTAAGCAGAGTTATCCACATTCGTTTGCTGTTTTTTTGTGCAAATTAAAGTAAATTTTTCCAAGAAGCCATCCATTCTTCTGCTGGATCTTCCGGAATGTCGTACTTTTGAATATCAATTTCGAGACGATCGCCAAGGCGAGTTGCCCCTTTTTCCACCAATTTTTGATCCAATGTTCTGATCGCACCGCAGAAAGTGTCATATTCACTACTTCCTATGCCGATCGCACCAAAGGTGACATTACTAAGATCAACGGAATCAGCAGATATCTCATTAGCAAAAGGCAGTAAGTTGTCAGGAATATCACCCGCACCATGCGTTGATGTGACCACCAGCCAGATCCCTTCATTTGGAAGATCATTAAGAGAAGGTCCATGGTGCAGATCTGTCTCAAATCCTTCATCAGATAAGATCTCTGCAAGGTGTTCTGCGACATATTCAGCACTACCCATGGTACTGCCACTAATAAGAGTGACTTTTTTCATTAATGATCTCCTTATATTCAAGACGCGCTATTGTACGCTGTGAATCACTTGGGATCTACCTGTGGATAATGTGGTTATAAAAAAAAATAAGAATTTACCCTTATGGCTTGATCGTCCTTATTATCGGGTTTTGCAGTGAGATCAGGGTTTCTGTTGACTGAATTTCATCGATTGTCTGGATTTTGTTGATAAGTACGTCTTGTAAGGCTTCTATACTTTTACACATAACCTTCGTAAAAATACTGTATTGCCCTGTTGTGTAGTACACCTCTACAACTTCATCTAACTTATCTAGTTTATCTAATGCAGTGTGATAGTCTTTTGCGCTCTTAAGAATAATGCCAATAAAGCAGCAGACATCAAAACCGAGTTGCTTTTCACTAATATCAACTCGAGTTCCTGTAATAATTCCCGCCTGCTTCATTTTCTCAACTCGAACATGAATTGTGCCTGGGCTAACTTCGAATTTTTTGGCCAATTCAGCGTAAGGTGTTCTCGCATTCGCCATTAATGCGTGAAGTATGTCACGATCGAGATTATCGATCTGATAAATATTGTCCATAAATTCCCTCTGTTTTTAACGATAATACATTTTTATAGCGTTATTTTTAACGATTTAAAACAAGCAAGGCTATTATTAATGAAGTATATTGAATTTAGTACCCATTTTGTTGCTTAATCTATATCAGCAAAACACGACATCACCACTAGGGATACAAAAATGGAAAAATCATTCATCCAGACTCAACAGCAAATTAGCTTTGTTAAATCTTATTTTTCACGACTGCTGGAAAAAGAATTAGGACTGATTGAAGTTCAAGGACCGATCTTAAGTCGCCTTGGTGATGGAACTCAAGATAACTTATCTGGTCATGAGAAGGCAGTACAAGTTAAAGTCAAATCTTTACCAGATTCTACTTTTGAGGTTGTCCATTCATTAGCTAAATGGAAACGTAAAACATTAGGTCGTTTTGGATTTAGTTCTGGGCAAGGTCTTTATACTCATATGAAAGCTTTGCGACCAGACGAAGATCGCTTAACTCAAATCCACTCAGTTTATGTTGATCAGTGGGATTGGGAAAAAGTGATGGAAGATAAAGAGCGTACAGTTCCTTATCTTAAACAGACAGTGGGTAAAATTTATCAGGCAATAAAAGAAACTGAAAAAGCCGTCAGCGAAGAATTTGGTCTGGTACCGTTCCTGCCAGATCAAATTCAATTTATCCACACTGAAGAGTTACTGCGCCGTTATCCTGACCTTGATGCTAAAGGTCGTGAAAAAGCGATTGCAAAAGAATATGGCGCTGTTTTCTTAATTGGTATTGGCGGTAAGCTTTCTAGTGGTGAATCTCATGATGTGAGAGCACCTGATTATGATGACTGGACGACGCCAAACGAAGATGGATTTGAAGGTTTAAACGGTGACATTCTTGTCTGGAACCCTATTCTGCAAGATGCGTTTGAATTGTCATCAATGGGTATCCGTGTCGATCCTGAAACATTAATGCGTCAGTTAACATTAACAGATGATACTAAGCGTCTTGAGTTGGATTGGCACAAAGCATTAATGCATGGTGATATGCCACAAACTATCGGTGGCGGTATCGGCCAATCTCGTTTAGTGATGCTACTGTTACAAAAAGAGCACATTGGACAAGTACAATGCGGCGTGTGGGAAAAAGACACCCGTTTAGCTTTCGCCGATATGCTGTAATTATTGGCGCCAGCGTCGAAGTAAACGACTTTTTAATCCAGTATCAAAACGCCATATATGGTCAAAGATTTTCATGATGCTGGGTTTACCGTAATTGGATAGGGTAACCGCATGGAAGCGATTGTGCTGTTGCTGTTGGCTTTTTTTGATTTTGTTGATTAGGTTTTCGGGTAACCTTTGGGCGACAAAGTCAGAAATAACAACAGCATCAGCATCTTTCCATGCTGGGCTATTGAGTTTTTCTGCGACATTATCTAAACAAGCACTTAAATCCGTACCCCCTCTAAATGACTGATTCAAAAACTTGATAAGATCTTGCAGGCCATTAGACGATGACAACTGATAATGTACAGTTTCAGTGGAAAATAACATCACATGGCATGAACGATTATCAGCTAGCGCTATTTTCATCAATGCTAACCCAAAAGCTTTAGCACACTGCTCATTAAATCCCCCCATCGAACCTGATGTATCAATACATACAATAAAAGGTCCTCTCGGTCTTTCTTCATCATGATGATGAGTTACTGGACGCAATACAGTACGCTCTTGCCAATTGTCTCCTTGCAACCGATAAGTATTGAGTTGTTTTTCTACCAGCTTTCTATAAAACTCATATTCGATTTCATTAATACCTAACAAAGCGAGTTCAGCAGGAAGTAAGCGCAAGATATCATCACTGAGCCCTATTCCATTGACTTGCTCAGGTGTTGTATCGGGTGCTTTCTCAACAATAGTCACAGGTTCAAAAATCACACTCTCTTCAGGAAGTGATTTGGCTGTTTTGCTACGTCCAAGCAAACTTGCGAGTTTATGTAACTCAGGTTGTTGATCGAGAAAGTCGCTATAACGTTGAATAATTTTCTCATCGAAAGGTGTTTTTGTTAAAACGCCTTTGCTCATATCCCATAAACGCCCTGCTGCACGCTCATTTTCTGAGAATGTATTACTTAAGCTTCCACTTAACGCTAAACGTTCTTGTAATTCAGCAAGGAGTTGCTCTTGCTCTTGGTCAAATAGGGCTTTGTGTAATGCAGTGACTTGGAAAATTAAACTTATCCGCCAATGTTGAATAAACAAAGCTTGTTGAGCTGGTGAAAAAGGCTTATTGGTTTTGATCAGCTGCGATGCTTCTTCAATAAAAGAGGAATCTAGCTTGTTTAATTCAGCCAGTATTTGCTCTACTTGCTGATTAAATATGGCGTTACCTAATGACTGTGTTTGTTGATAAAGGGCAAATTCATCAGCAATCATGGTAGGTACTAAGGTTTCTTTTACTCTTTGCTGTAAGCTTTTTTTCCATTGGTGAATATCTTTAAGTAAGGCTTTTTTGAGTCTTGGGTGTTTTTCAAAAAATACCGCTAATTGAGGCGATGCAAGTACAGCAATAATAACTTCCTCAATAAGCTGCCCTTCATTTATGGCTAAAAGTATATCTAATGTTGAAAGTGTCAGCATAATATCATTACTTTATTTGGCTTTTTAATTGCGATAATTTTTCATTAAGCTGAACAAAACTTTGCTCGATGGAAATAAGCCAATCATTATCAATAAATAAATTTGGTTGATGATGATTAAATTTTTCCTGCTCACCATAAATTTCTTGAGTCAGATCTTTTAATTTATCTAGCCACTCTTTGTTATCTTCAATAGGAGCAGCAGGCGCTGTCTCTTTTTGCTGATAAAGAGATGTTGTTCGACGACTCACATCTAAAATTTCTAATACACCATCTTGGCGTATTTGCGCATTAATTGATTGTGGGAAACCAATACCATTTAAACGCGCTAATAATTCATCCCCTTTAGCTAAAAAGTTTTCTAATGCTTTTTGCTCGATAGTAATAAAGTTAACTTGAATACTATGGATATGCAGAGGGATGTGTAAAAACAACGTGAATTTATCAGCCTGCATTTTTTCTGATAGGCTAAAATGTGCATTTCGCCCAAACATTCCACTTTGTTTTTCAAAACGAAAGGCCTGTTGATCTTGTTTACTTCTTGTTGATTGCATCCACTCAGCCCATAAACTTTCTGTTTTTCTAATTAACTCTAGCTGGTGGTAGGCTTGCTCTGTTAAAAGGCTTTGTAATAGTTTATCTAATAACGCAAATGATGCTTGGTCATGCCACAGGCAATCTTTTAATAAAATAAGATCTAACGGTGAAATAGCACTACGACCATTAAAAAAAGCACTGGCTTGTAAAAGGCGTACCGCTTTTTTCCAGCGTCTATCTGAAACATAAGGTGCTGCATCACTTTTATCTAAAGACTCACGAAGTTGATAAATTAAATCAAATAAGTGGTCATCTAAAGTGATCTTTTCTAATTCTGATTGCCAACGTGAGAACTCTTCTGCGGTAATTTGAATATGTTCTGGAATATGAAAAGAGCCTACTTCTTTATTAATAAGTAATGCACGAAAATTTTTCTTATCTTGTACTTTGGTTAACCAAATACGAATAAGCATTCGGTCATATAGTGCTTCAAGACTACTGTCTGAATCCGGTAGTTCATTAGAGGCGGATACTAATAAACGCATTGGAATAGCAACTTCAGCTTCTCCATTTCTAAATTTACGCTCATTAATCGCCGTTAATAACGTATTAAGAATAGCAGGCCCTGCTTTCCATATTTCATCAAGAAAAACAACTTCAGCATCAGGTAAATATCCTTCAACCAAACGCTGATATTTACCTTCATCTTTTAAAGCTTGAATAGATAAAGGGCCAAAAATTTCTTCAGGGGTTGAAAAACGCGTCATTAGGTATTCAAAAGCTTTAGCCTCTTTAAAGGCTTCTTTCATTCTTCTGGCTATTAAACTTTTAGCAATACCTGGAGGGCCAAGTAAGAAAACACTCTCACCACTCAGTGCTGCAAGTAAACAAAGACGGATAGCTGACTGTCGCTCATAAAGCCCAGTTTCAAGATATTGGCTAAGTTGTGAAATCCGCTCTGCAAGTTGCATAAACACTCCTAATAATGGGTACTTATTTTCGTCATCACCCTGAAAATATCAGAAAAGGATTGCTGACATATAGTCAAACATTCTATTAGCACACAAATTGTTTATAACAAAAATCGATTCAGCTTCCTACTGCTTATTTTTGGTTCTTTTTTGTTTTACTAGCGAAACGTTTCGATGGTGATCACGTTTTTTCATTAATGTTGCTGAGATGATCGGTTTAAAATATTGAATGTCATTTATGCAATACATCTAGAATTTATTACTGAGAGTAAGGAAAAATCATGGAAGCGAAGAAACTTGTGATTTTAGGTAGTGTTAATGCTGATCATATTCTTAATGTTGCCCATTTTCCGCTTCCTGGTGAAACCATTTCAGGTAACCAATTTCAAATGGTCTTTGGCGGTAAAGGTGCTAATCAGGCAGTCGCTGCTGGGCGTTGTGGTGCGAATATTTCATTTCTTGCTTGTTTAGGAAATGACGATATTGGTAAAAAAGCCAAAGCTCAATTAATAACAGATAACATTGATACCAAGAGCATTGAATTAATTGATGACGTAGCAACAGGTGTCGCGCTGATTTTTGTTAATCAGCAGGGTGAAAATGTCATCGGTATTCATGCGGGTGCTAATGGACGACTAGATACAAGTTATGTTCAGCGCCATGGGAATATAATAAAAGAAGCTGATGCTCTATTAATGCAATTAGAATCACCACTTGATTCTGTTTTGAAAGCCGCTGAAATCGCTAAACAAGAAAATGTGCAAGTAATATTAAATCCAGCACCTGCTCAAGCATTACCTGATGAGCTGTTATCACTTGTGGATATTATTACGCCAAACGAAACAGAGACTGAATATCTGACTGGAATTAAAGTCGTAGATGATGAAAGTGCTCAACAAGCAGCGGATGTTCTACATAATAAAGGTATTAAAACGGTTCTTATTACATTAGGAAGCCGTGGTGTTTGGGTAAGCGAACTAAATAATAAAGGTTGTATTGTTCCTGCATTTAAAGTGAAAGCAGTAGATACCATTGCGGCTGGTGATACATTTAATGGTGCATTAATCACTGCTTTATTAGAGGGGCAATCTATGATGCCAGCGATTAAGTTTGCTCATGCAGCCGCTGCCATTGCTGTCACTCGAGCTGGTGCTCAACCATCAGTACCATGGCGTCATGAAGTGGATGCTTTTTTAGCTTCATCCTTATAGAGTGTTTCTTCTATATATAAAGAAAAAGAGAGCATAAGCTCTCTTTTTTAGTTTGAATAAAGCTATTAGGCTTTTTTCTTTTTATTAGTTAGATTATCGCCATCATGTTTATCAAGGAGTAAGAATACAAAGGAAGACAGCAATGTAATGATACCAACCGTAATAAAAGTATAATGGAAGTTATCAACCGTAGTACCCACATTCTCTGTATCAAAATATCCTAAAATAGATGCACTCACTGCAATACCAAAACTAATTGCTAATTGTTGAGTGACAGCCAAAACACTATTTCCTGAACTTGCGTTGTTGTCTGTTAAATCAGCCAATGAAATTGTATTCATTGATGTAAATTGTATAGACATGACCACTCCTAATAAAAAGAGTGGAATGACAAGATAGTAAATAGACATATCCGGTGATTGAAGTGAGAACTGAGCTATCATCAAACCAATGATAATTGTGATAGCAAAGAGTGTTCGGCGATAGCTAAATTTCACTAAGATCTTTGTGACAAATGATTTTGCTAAAATAGAACCTAAAGCCATTGGTGCCATCATCATACCGGAAATTATTGCAGGGTAACCAAAACCCACTTGCAACATAAGTGGCATTAAGAAAGGAATACACCCAGTTCCTAATCTTGTTGCAATATTTCCTGCAATACCGACAGAGAATGTGCGTGTTTTAAATATATTGAGAGGGATTAGTGGTTGCTGGTGGCGTCTTGCATGATTGACGTATAACCCTAGTAAAGAAAATCCCCCTAAAATAATGGCAATAGGAATATAGCGAGAGATATTTTTATCACCAAAAAGATCAAGACTGACAGAAAGCATGACTAAGCCAAAACCAAAGAAAACAAAGCCAAGTAAATCAAACTTACGTTTTGGCATGGTGAAATTAGGCATATGCTTGATGGCATAGAAAATACCTAATAGGCCAATAGGAATATTTATAATAAATATCCAATGCCAAGAGGCATAAGTCACCAATACCCCTCCTAAAAGAGGTCCTGCTATGGGACCTACTAATCCTGGCATTGTGACAAAGTTGAGAATGGGCAGTAATTCGCTGCGTGGATAAGCTCTTAATAAAGCAAGGCGTGCAACCGGCATCATCATTGCACCACCTATACCTTGTATAATTCGTGAAATAACAAGAAAAGTGAGGTTAGGAGAAAGTGCACATAATAAAGAGCCACCAGAAAATAAAGAAACCGCAATAATAAAAATTTTACGTGTTCCGAATCTATCGGCTAACCATCCACTGACGGGGATTAATAATGCAACAGTTAATGTATAGCTGATAACAGCCGATTGCATCGCGAGAGGAGAATGATTAAGGCTTTTTGCTATGTCTGGTAATGCCGTATTAAGAATGGTTGCATCGAGAGCCTGCATAAAGAAAGCCATTGCAGCAATCCAAGGCAACCCAGACATATTTTTGGCGGATTTCAACATGAAGCATATACCGTCTTTGTTCTATATTTTGATTATCGCTTCATTATAAACAGAAAACCTATAAAATTTGTATTAAAACTATTCAATCACTCGTTAATAAGATTAAACAGAGATCACGCGCCTTATTTCCATCTTTATCAATAATTGCCTGAACAATTTGATTATGTGTTTCCGGTTGAACAGTTTCATTACCCACAATAAGATCAAAATACTTTTTATAAGCAGAAAGAAATAATGAGCCAAAAGAGGCAAAGAACGGATTGCCACTTGCTTGATAAATGAGATAGTGGAATTGAGTATCGATATCTAGCCAATGTTGTCTATCAAAACTCTCATCAAGCAACTGCATTTCTCTACCAAATAAAGCAAGAGACTGTTTTTGGCTTTCGGTTGCATTAAATGCGGCTAAATAACAGGCTTGGGGTTCTATTGCTAAACGGACATGATGGAAATAATGGCTGACTTTATTAAATTCACCACTGTCTATCCACCAATTAAGAAGATCATTATCTAATAGATTCCAATTTTGCATTGGAGTGACACGAGTACCTATTCTTGGACGAGGTAAAAGCATTCCTTTAGCAGCAAGCATTTTTATTGCTTCTCTAATAACAGTCCTGCTGACGGAGAGTAATTCTGCTAATTCTATTTCTCCTGGTAACAAAGATTCAGGTTCATAGTGACCAGAAAGAATTTGTTTACCTAATTTTTCAGCAACTATATAAGAAAGATTCTTTTGAGAAGCTGAACGTTGTTCGCTAAATTGCATAATAAAGGTTACCTATACCATAATTTATCTTCTATCTTACGTGAGTCAGCTAGAGAAAGCTGTTCGGATTTTACGCTATCAGCATAAAATTAGAGCGTTTTTCTTTATTTTGTTGAAAAAAAAAGCGAACAGAAAAAAAGTTGAAATAAATACTTGCGCTAATCCGAGAACTCCCTATAATGCGCATCCACTGACCGACGATGAGCTGACAACAGCCGCGAAGGACAGCGAAGAGAAAAGAAAAAAGTTTGAAAAAACTCTTGACTCTTCAGAGGAATAACGTAATATACGCCTCCTCGCAACAACGCAGAAGACCGGAAACGGCAGCGAATGTTGCACTGCTCTTTAACAAATTATCAGACAATCTGTGTGGGCACTCGCAGAGACGATATCTTCTAAAATATTAGATGTATCAAGTCTTGAAGAGTGAACAACAAAAGTAAATTCATTTATGAATAGCTAAGTTTTCGATTTCTTTGAGCATCAAACACTTTTAATTGAAGAGTTTGATCATGGCTCAGATTGAACGCTGGCGGCAGGCCTAACACATGCAAGTCGAGCGGTAACAGGGGAAAGCTTGCTTTCTTGCTGACGAGCGGCGGACGGGTGAGTAATGTATGGGGATCTGCCCGATAGAGGGGGATAACTACTGGAAACGGTGGCTAATACCGCATGACGTCTACGGACCAAAGCAGGGGCTCTTCGGACCTTGCGCTATCGGATGAACCCATATGGGATTAGCTAGTAGGTGAGGTAATGGCTCACCTAGGCGACGATCTCTAGCTGGTCTGAGAGGATGATCAGCCACACTGGGACTGAGACACGGCCCAGACTCCTACGGGAGGCAGCAGTGGGGAATATTGCACAATGGGCGCAAGCCTGATGCAGCCATGCCGCGTGTATGAAGAAGGCCTTAGGGTTGTAAAGTACTTTCAGCGGGGAGGAAGGTGTTAAGATTAATACTCTTAGCAATTGACGTTACCCGCAGAAGAAGCACCGGCTAACTCCGTGCCAGCAGCCGCGGTAATACGGAGGGTGCAAGCGTTAATCGGAATTACTGGGCGTAAAGCGCACGCAGGCGGTCAATTAAGTCAGATGTGAAAGCCCCGAGCTTAACTTGGGAATTGCATCTGAAACTGGTTGGCTAGAGTCTTGTAGAGGGGGGTAGAATTCCACGTGTAGCGGTGAAATGCGTAGAGATGTGGAGGAATACCGGTGGCGAAGGCGGCCCCCTGGACAAAGACTGACGCTCAGGTGCGAAAGCGTGGGGAGCAAACAGGATTAGATACCCTGGTAGTCCACGCTGTAAACGATGTCGATTTAGAGGTTGTGGTCTTGAACCGTGGCTTCTGGAGCTAACGCGTTAAATCGACCGCCTGGGGAGTACGGCCGCAAGGTTAAAACTCAAATGAATTGACGGGGGCCCGCACAAGCGGTGGAGCATGTGGTTTAATTCGATGCAACGCGAAGAACCTTACCTACTCTTGACATCCAGAGAATCCTTTAGAGATAGAGGAGTGCCTTCGGGAACTCTGAGACAGGTGCTGCATGGCTGTCGTCAGCTCGTGTTGTGAAATGTTGGGTTAAGTCCCGCAACGAGCGCAACCCTTATCCTTTGTTGCCAGCGCGTGATGGCGGGAACTCAAAGGAGACTGCCGGTGATAAACCGGAGGAAGGTGGGGATGACGTCAAGTCATCATGGCCCTTACGAGTAGGGCTACACACGTGCTACAATGGCAGATACAAAGAGAAGCGACCTCGCGAGAGCAAGCGGAACTCATAAAGTCTGTCGTAGTCCGGATTGGAGTCTGCAACTCGACTCCATGAAGTCGGAATCGCTAGTAATCGTAGATCAGAATGCTACGGTGAATACGTTCCCGGGCCTTGTACACACCGCCCGTCACACCATGGGAGTGGGTTGCAAAAGAAGTAGGTAGCTTAACCTTCGGGAGGGCGCTTACCACTTTGTGATTCATGACTGGGGTGAAGTCGTAACAAGGTAACCGTAGGGGAACCTGCGGTTGGATCACCTCCTTACCTAAGAGATACGTGTTATGTGTAGTGCTCACACAGATTGTCTGATGAAGAACGAGCAGAAATACCGGTATAGGCTTGTAGCTCAGGTGGTTAGAGCGCACCCCTGATAAGGGTGAGGTCGGTGGTTCAAGTCCACTCAGGCCTACCAAATCGTATTGATACTGCGTTGTGAATTCACTCGTTTACTTATTGTAAACTTCGTGACTCCACGCCTTGTCTCACTGCGATTGGCTCAATTCTTAATTAAAGGAAACTTTCCAATAATAAAGAAACCTGAGAAACAAAAACGGTATTAAAGAATGCATTATGGGGCTATAGCTCAGCTGGGAGAGCGCCTGCCTTGCACGCAGGAGGTCAGCGGTTCGATCCCGCTTAGCTCCACCATAATCTCTTGAATATAAAATAATAATTCAGAGTATATTAGCAATAGTATACTGCGAATTATTTTGCTCTTTAACAATCTGGAACAAGCTGAAAAATTGAAAACAAATCAATATATCACCGAGGTATATTGATGAGTCTCTCAAAATCTCAGACCTTGAAGTGTGAACTCAAGACATTGGTCTTCGAGAGAAACATCTTCGGGTTGTGAGGTTAAGCGAATAAGCGTACACGGTGGATGCCTAGGCAATCAGAGGCGATGAAGGACGTGCTAATCTGCGATAAGCGTCGGTAAGGTGATATGAACCGTTATACCCGACGATTTCCGAATGGGGAAACCCAATATCCAATGGATATTATCATGACGTGAATACATAGCGTCATGAAGCGAACCGGGAGAACTGAAACATCTCAGTACCCCGAGGAAAAGAAATCAACCGAGATTCCCCTAGTAGCGGCGAGCGAACGGGGAACAGCCCAGAGTCTTAATCAATAGCAGCATCAGGAGAACGGTCTGGAAAGTCCGGCAGTAAAGGGTGATAGCCCCGTATCCGAAGATGCTGTTATTGTGAACTCGACGAGTAGGGCGGGACACGTGTTATCCTGTCTGAACATGGGGGGACCATCCTCCAAGGCTAAATACTCCTGATTGACCGATAGTGAACCAGTACCGTGAGGGAAAGGCGAAAAGAACCCCGGCGAGGGGAGTGAAAAAGAACCTGAAACCGTGTACGTACAAGCAGTAGGAGCCTCTTTATGGGGTGACTGCGTACCTTTTGTATAATGGGTCAGCGACTTATATTCTGTAGCAAGGTTAACCGTATAGGGGAGCCGTAGGGAAACCGAGTCTTAACTGGGCGAATGAGTTGCAGGGTATAGACCCGAAACCCGGTGATCTATCCATGGGCAGGTTGAAGGTTGGGTAACACTAACTGGAGGACCGAACCGACTAATGTTGAAAAATTAGCGGATGACTTGTGGATGGGGGTGAAAGGCCAATCAAACCGGGAGATAGCTGGTTCTCCCCGAAAGCTATTTAGGTAGCGCCTCGTGAACTCATCTTCGGGGGTAGAGCACTGTTTCGACTAGGGGGTCATCCCGACTTACCAACTCGATGCAAACTGCGAATACCGAAGAATGTTATCACGGGAGACACACGGCGGGTGCTAACGTCCGTCGTGAAGAGGGAAACAACCCAGACCGCCAGCTAAGGTCCCAAAGTCATGGTTAAGTGGGAAACGAAGTGGGAAGGCTCAGACAGCCAGGATGTTGGCTTAGAAGCAGCCATCATTTAAAGAAAGCGTAATAGCTCACTGGTCGAGTCGGCCCGCGCGGAAGATGTAACGGGGCTAAACCATGCACCGAAGCTGCGGCAGCGACACTATGTGTTGTTGGGTAGGGGAGCGTTCTGTAAGCCTGCGAAGGTGTACTGTGAGGTATGCTGGAGGTATCAGAAGTGCGAATGCTGACATAAGTAACGATAATGCGGGTGAAAAACCCGCACGCCGGAAGACCAAGGGTTCCTGTCCAACGTTAATCGGGGCAGGGTGAGTCGACCCCTAAGGCGAGGCTGAAAAGCGTAGTCGATGGGAAACGGGTTAATATTCCCGTACTGGTGGTAACTGCGATGGGGGAACGGAGAAGGCTAGGTTGTCCGGGCGACGGTCGTCCCGGTTCAAGCATGTAGGCAGAGTGATTAGGCAAATCCGGTCACTTAATGCTGAGGTGTGATGACGAGCCACTAAGGTGGTGAAGCAATTGATGCCCTGCTTCCAGGAAAAGCCTCTAAGCTTCAGGTTACCAACAATCGTACCCCAAACCGACACAGGTGGTCAGGTAGAGAATACTCAGGCGCTTGAGAGAACTCGGGTGAAGGAACTAGGCAAAATGGTGCCGTAACTTCGGGAGAAGGCACGCTGGCGGTAAGTGAAGTCCCTTGCGGACGGAGCCGAAGCCAGTCGAAGATACCAGCTGGCTGCAACTGTTTATTAAAAACACAGCACTGTGCAAACACGAAAGTGGACGTATACGGTGTGACGCCTGCCCGGTGCTGGAAGGTTAATTGATGGGGTTATCCGTAAGGAGAAGCTCTTGATCGAAGCCCCAGTAAACGGCGGCCGTAACTATAACGGTCCTAAGGTAGCGAAATTCCTTGTCGGGTAAGTTCCGACCTGCACGAATGGCGTAATGATGGCCAGGCTGTCTCCACCCGAGACTCAGTGAAATTGAACTCGCTGTGAAGATGCAGTGTACCCGCGGCAAGACGGAAAGACCCCGTGAACCTTTACTATAGCTTGACACTGAACATTGAGCCTTGATGTGTAGGATAGGTGGGAGACTATGAAGTGTGGACGCCAGTCTGCATGGAGTCAACCTTGAAATACCACCCTTTAACGTTTGATGTTCTAACCTAGGTCCATAATCTGGATCGGGGACCGTGTCTGGTGGGTAGTTTGACTGGGGCGGTCTCCTCCTAAAGAGTAACGGAGGAGCACGAAGGTTGGCTAAGCATGGTCGGACATCATGCGGTTAGTGCAAAGGCATAAGCCAGCTTGACTGTGAGAGTGACGGCTCGAGCAGGTACGAAAGTAGGTCTTAGTGATCCGGTGGTTCTGAATGGAAGGGCCATCGCTCAACGGATAAAAGGTACTCCGGGGATAACAGGCTGATACCGCCCAAGAGTTCATATCGACGGCGGTGTTTGGCACCTCGATGTCGGCTCATCACATCCTGGGGCTGAAGTAGGTCCCAAGGGTATGGCTGTTCGCCATTTAAAGTGGTACGCGAGCTGGGTTTAGAACGTCGTGAGACAGTTCGGTCCCTATCTGCCGTGGGCGTTGGAAGATTGAGAGGGGTTGCTCCTAGTACGAGAGGACCGGAGTGAACGCACCACTGGTGTTCGGGTTGTCATGCCAATGGCATTGCCCGGTAGCTAAGTGCGGAAGAGATAACCGCTGAAAGCATCTAAGCGGGAAACTTGCCTCGAGATGAGTCTTCCCTGTCACCTTGAGTGACCTAAAGGAACGTTTAAGACTAAGACGTTGATAGGCTGGGTGTGTAAGCGTAGCGATACGTTGAGCTAACCAGTACTAATGAACCGTGAGGCTTAACCTGACAACACCGAAGGTGTTTTGTCTGAGAGACAAACAGTAGATGAAGTAAGCTTGTTTAAGATTGAATATTGCTGGTTATGACGAGAAATCGAAGTAACGGGTAATAAAACCGAATTTGCTTGGCGGCCATAGCGCAGCGGACCCACCTGAATCCATGCCGAACTCAGAAGTGAAACGTTGTAGCGCCGATGGTAGTGTGGGGTCTCCCCATGTGAGAGTAGGGAACTGCCAGGCATTAAATAAGACGAGAAAGCCAACCCAATGGGTTGGCTTTTTTACGTTTGGGGTTTTAGCTACTCTGAATAAAAAACTATTTTAATTGCTGATAAAGTAATGAACCCGCCGCTGCTCCTGCAACATCGTAAGCAAAATCATGCTATAGAGAATAAATAAAGCTAAAACTGTTGTTATATTCCTCTATAAAAGAGCCACTCTTAACGCTGTTGAACCCTATTCCTGGCACTCTATTGGCACGATTATTCTCTTCTAACATCACTTAATTTGATATCTTTTAGCTCTGGTTATCTCAGACAGATCTTATTAGAAATAGATAATGAGGATATAAATACACTTTTTATTATTAAGTGTATTTCGTATTTAGATATTTTTGACGAGGATATTATTGTGGTTCCTGCTCTTCTGAACTTAATAAATCATAGTTTAAGAGGTTTTTATTCCCATCAATAACAGTTATGGATGATTTAGGCTGATAGCATTCATTTAATGGTGAATGGCATTGTTTTGGTGAGTTATGTTCTATCCCAAGCCAGCTACTTAACAGCCAATAGTTATTTACTGTTGAATAAGGCTTATTTACTGCATCATCATTAATAATAGGTTTAATAGATGATGGGCTATACCAAATAAATAGGGGTATATCATAAGCTTCTTTTCGTGGTGTATTTACACCATGATGATAACGGATCTCTCTATTTTTATCGAGACGCTGTAAAGCGTGATCTGCAAAGTAGAGAATAGAAGCTGGCTTATCTTTGACTCTCTCAATAATGTCATTAATTAATTTATCTGTATAAGCGATAGAGCTGTCATAGCAGTTATCATCATCTTCTTGTGTGAATTTCTTTAAATATTGATTCGGAAATCGATTACAAGCCGGTTCGTGGCTACCATATGTATGTAAGATGATGAGTTTTTTCTGTGCAGATGGCTCATTGAGAGCCTGATCTAAATAAGGAAGTAGCTCTTCATCATATCCGATAAACTCATTCCACTTTTTATTTTGAGCCATATTAGCAATAACAGAAATAACACTGGTCTTTTGATTGCCTTCACCTTGGTTACTTAGCCAATATGTTTTAAATCCGGCGTGATTAGCGAGAGAAACAATATTATCAGCATAATGATTTTTATCCTGTAACTGCTCCAACCCTATATTTGAGAGTGAAATGGGTACAGAGAGAATAGTTACTGGTGCGGGAGAATAAACTTGATTGAATAGAATAAGATTATTCTTTTCTTTCATTAGGTTAGGTGTTGTATCATGCTGATAGCCATAAATTCCTAGATGATCTCTGCGAACTGACTCACCAAGGATAAGAATATAGATTTCTGTATTATCACTGTTTTTATTATATTGATACTCAACTTTCTGAGCAGCAATTTTTCTAATTTGGCGATTTTCATGAAAGGTTCGGACAAGTGCTGCGGCATTATAAAAAGGGGTATTTAGAAGAGTATATTCTGCAAGTAATTTACTTTTGTTATCGTTT
Source organism: Proteus sp. GOKU (assembly GCF_015475555.1). NCBI lineage: Bacteria > Pseudomonadati > Pseudomonadota > Gammaproteobacteria > Enterobacterales > Morganellaceae > Proteus > Proteus sp. GOKU. The sequence goes on along the minus strand of NZ_CP034105.1, from coordinate 4,048,587 downwards.
CTTAATGCTAAGTTTTTATATATTGGAATAATGGCGATTAATATAACAAATGCAATCACACTTTTTTTTGTTGTTTTTAGATCAGAGACTCGAGCCGCTTTATGGATGAGAAAATAGTAAATGGCAAAAGCACATAGATAAAATAAGACATAGTACTTATTATAAGAAAGCATACCGACAGTTTCACTGCCGTTAGTATTAATAAAAGTTTCAGCAATAGATGATGAAAAAGCAATATCGTGTTCACGATAAAAAAACAGAGAAATAGAAAGGTTTAAAGCCCATAATGCACTAATAATGAAGGTTATTACTTTTCCAAAAACAGAACGATAAATACCACTACACATCAGCATAAGTAGCCAACCAATAAGAACAATATAGATTTTTTGTTCTATATACAGCGTTGAACCACCCAATATTGCAGGTACGATAGATAAGAAAAATAAAAGTGCGTAATGAGTTAACCGAGACATAATCTATTTAAAAACTACCACCTCTTCTTATGTAGAATAAAAAGTTAACCATTTACTTTTTGACAATACAAGCCTTGTTTGGCTGAAGTGTGTCTGAAATTGCTATTATTATGGCTATTCCTCACTATTTTGGGCTTTTTGAGTTTATTAATAAGCGATATAGCAAATAAGTTGTGTTTGTTTTTGTTTGTAATTTATTGATTTTAATTTAATTTATCTTTCTATTTATAATAATGAAATAACTAATAATAAGTTATTTAAATAATCGTATAGATATGTAGTTAAAGCTTAAAATTATTCTAAATAAGTAGATAATAGAAATATCATCGAGATTTTTATGATGATTGATGAAAATGTTGAAAATGAATAACCCCAAAGTTAAAAATCACTTTGGGGTTACTTTTATTTAGAAAGATAACATTATTTCAAGCTGTTAGTGTTGTTTACCTTGTTCAATGCCTAAGCCAATTTGAGAACGAATAAACTGTGCTTGGAATTTTGCTTTCTCTTGCTCACCTAAAGATGATTTATCTGTAATAGAGAAAAGCCACGAGACAACAAAAGCAATAATTATTGAGAATAATGCTGGATATTCATAAGGGTAGATAGGTTTTTCATGGCCTAAAATACTCACCCAAATTGTTGGTCCTAAAATCATTAATGTGACCGCTACTAATAAACCAGACCATCCTCCCGCCACAGCACCTCGTGTTGTAAGCCCTTTCCAATACATAGATAACAATATGATTGGGAAGTTACAGCTTGCCGCAATAGAGAAAGCTAATCCCACCATAAAGGCGATATTTTGCTTTTCAAATAAAATACCTAAACCGATAGCGACGATGCCTAAGATAACGACAGTAATTTTAGATACTTTTAGCTCTTGTCTTTCATCGGCATGACCATTTTTAATTACATTGGCGTAGAGATCATGTGATACCGCAGATGCACCCGCTAGAGTTAGTCCTGCAACAACAGCTAAGATAGTGGCGAAGGCAACGGCTGAAATAAAGCCTAAGAAGAAATTACCGCCAACAGCATCGGCTAAGTGAACTGCCGCCATATTGGTTCCACCAATCAAAGCACCAGCGGCATCTTTGAACACAGGATTAGGGCTAACGAGTAAGATAGCGCCGAAACCAATGATAAAAGTAAGGATATAGAAATAACCGATAAAACCTGTTGCATAGAAAACACTCTTACGGGCTTCTTTTGCATCGCTAACAGTAAAGAAGCGCATGATGATATGAGGAAGTCCCGCCGTACCAAACATAAGTGCAAGACCTAAAGAGAGAGCAGATATAGGATCAGAAACCAAACCACCAGGGCTCATGATAGAGAACCCTTTTGAGTGAACACTAACGGCTTCTTTAAATAAGGTGTTGAAATTAAAATCGACAGCTTTCATAACCATAACAGCCATAAAACTTGCACCTGCAAGTAATAAAATGGCTTTAATGATTTGAACCCATGTGGTGGCTAGCATGCCCCCGAATAGAACATATAGCACCATTAGAATACCGACGAGTACAACGGCAATATGATAATTTAAGCCGAAAAGGAGTTCGATTAATTTTCCGGCACCTACCATTTGTGCAATCAGATAAAGTGCAACAACAACTAGTGATCCAACAGCTGAAAGTGTTCTAACGGGTTTAGGGCTTAAGCGATAAGAAACAACATCAGCAAAGGTATAACGCCCTAAATTACGTAAGCGTTCAGCAATGATAAAAAGAATGATAGGCCAACCGACTAGAAATCCAATTGAATAGATAAGTCCATCATAACCCGAGGTATAAACTAGTGCAGAGATCCCTAAAAAGGATGCGGCAGACATAAAGTCACCGGCGATAGCCATTCCGTTTTGAAAACCCGTAATTTTCCCGCCAGCAGTATAGTAATCAGCACGAGAGCGGGTACGTTTAGAAGCCCAATAAGTGATGTAAAGTGTTAATCCTACGAATATTAGGAACATTATAATGGCCTGAATATTCATAGGTTGTTTCTCACCTCCTTCTGTTATTGCGGTAGCGTAAGCAACCGTTGAGGAGAGGAAAAATAAGCTTATTGCATAGAGTAACTTTCTCATTTTTCTACCTCTTCAATAATTTCAGCGGTAAGTTTGTCGAACTCTGTATTGGCTTTAATAACGTAAATGCCTGTTAATAAAAATGAGGCGATGATTAAGCCCATACCAATAGGAATACCTCGAGTAATGTAGCTTCCTTCATACAGTGGCGTACCTAACCATTGTGGATAGAACGCTATAAGTAAGATAAATGAGACATACATAACGAGCGTAATAATTGAAAGTGTCCATGAAAAACGACTACGTTTATTAACCAGTTCTTTAAAGCGAGGGTTGTTTTCTATCTCTTGATAAATATTGGCATTCATCAGAGTTCTCCTCTATATAATTGTTTGGTTTATCACTTGATTTAGAGGCTTCAATCCCCCGCATTTCATGATTTTTAGGTAAGAGAGCCCAGCAAAGACATTTTCATGCCTTTGCTTTGTCGTATTACGTTTTTTAAATGACAGCTATTTGTTGTGTGTTAAGCAGTGAGTGATAGAGACTGTTTTTCTTCTAACAGTTTCTCTACAACACCCGGATCAGCGAGTGTTGAGGTATCCCCGAGGTTAGTTGTGTCGCCAGAGGCAATTTTACGCAAGATACGACGCATAATTTTCCCTGATCGTGTTTTGGGTAAGGAATCTGTCCAATGTAGGATATCTGGTGTGGCTATTGGTCCTATTTCTTTACGTACCCAGTTGCGAACTTCAGTGTAAAGTTCAGGTGTTGGCTCTTCACCGTGATTTAAAGTGACATAAGCATAAATAGCTTGCCCTTTAATATTGTGAGGAATACCAACTACTGCGGCTTCTGCAATTTTAGGGTGTGCAACAAGAGCGGATTCAATCTCTGCTGTTCCTAAACGGTGACCTGAAATATTCAAGACATCATCAACACGTCCTGTTATCCAATAGTCACCATCTTCATCACGGCGAGCACCATCACCAGAGAAATACATACCTTTAAAGGTTGAGAAGTAAGTTTGTTCAAAACGCTCATGATCACCAAAAAGTGTTCTTGCTTGACCCGGCCAAGAATCAGTAATCACTAAGTTGCCTTCGCAAGCCCCTTGTTGTACTTCTCCCATATTATCGACAATTGCTGGCTGAACACCGAAGAAAGGACGTGTTGCTGAACCCGGTTTTAGGTCCATAGCACCCGGCAATGGCGTTATCATGAAACCACCGGTTTCTGTTTGCCACCATGTATCAACAATAGGACATTGGCTACGCCCCATCTTCTGATAGAACCATTCCCATGCTTCAGGGTTAATAGGTTCACCTACAGAGCCTAGAATACGCAGAGAAGTACGTCGAGTACCTTCAATCGCTTTATCACCCTCAGCCATTAATGCACGGATTGCGGTAGGTGCAGTGTATAAGATATTGATTTGGTGCTTATCAACAACTTGGGCCATACGGTTAACCGATGGATAATTAGGAACACCTTCAAACATAACGGTAGTGGCACCATTTGAAAGAGGACCATACAGTAAGTAGCTGTGTCCTGTTACCCAACCCACATCAGCGGTACACCAATAAATATCGCCTTCGTGATAATCAAAGGTGTATTTAAAGGTCATTGATGCATAAACGAGATAGCCCCCAGTTGTGTGCAGTACACCTTTAGGTTTACCTGTTGAGCCAGAGGTATACAGAATAAAGAGAGGATCTTCCGCGTCCATAACTTCAACATCACATTCTGTGCTGACACCTTGAATGATTTCATCCCACCAAACATCACGTCCTTCAATCCATTGTTCGGTATGTCCTGTTCGACGAAATACCACTACATGATTAATAGGAGGGATATCGGCATGATTTAAAGCATCATCAACATTTTTCTTTAACGGGATAGCGCGACCCGCACGTAATCCTTCATCAGCTGTGATCACTAATTTAGCTTTTGAATCGATGATCCGACCTGCAACAGCTTCAGGAGAGAAACCGCCAAAAATGACAGAATGGATAGCTCCAATACGAGTACAAGCGAGCATAGCAACCGCGGCTTCTGGCACCATCGGCATATAAATCGCCACAACATCGCCTTTTTTAATACCTAAGTTTTTTAATACGTTAGCGAACTGGCAAACATCTTGATGGAGTTGTCGGTAAGTGATTTTTTTCGACTCATTCGGTGAGTCGCCTTCCCAAATAATGGCGACTTGATCTCCTCGTGTTTTAAGGTGGCGATCAAGACAGTTTTGACTGATATTTAGCTGACCATCTTCAAACCAGCGAATGCGTACATGGCCTGGGTCAAAAGAAGTATTCTTTACCACAGTATATGGTTTTATCCAGTCAATGATTTTCCCTTTATCTGCCCAAAAGGCCTCTGGGTTTTTGATGGATAATTCATAATCTTTTTGGTATTGCTCTTTATTGATCAGGGCGTGTTCTGCAATGCTTGCAGGAATATGATGTTGGTTTATTTTTGTCATAATAGTTCTCCTCACTGTTGTTAATACTATGTCAAAAAGTCGTTAACAAAAGAGGGCGAATAAAGATTGTTTCTTTTTTGCGCAGAAGATCACGAATTAATGGAAATGCTTTTCATGGAATGTTCAATTAGTGCTAAAGCTAGCTAGGCATTATTTATCTACTATTTTCTTGTTTAATAGGATCATCGTTTAATAGAACGCTTTTAAATTAAAATAATATACTGTGAAAATTAATTTAACCGTGCTGGATAAAAAAACCACAAAAATAATATGGATATGATAATGATTTTCATTAACGTTTTTTTCACTATAATGAAATGAAAAGATAAATCACATGGTGTGATCCAAGATAAAACAGCACTGGAGATTAATATGAGCTATACATTACCTGCACTGCCTTATGCTTATGATGCATTAGAGCCTCACTTTGATGAGCGTACAATGGAAATTCACCATACTAAGCATCATCAAACTTATGTGAATAATACCAACACCGCATTAGAAAAGTTACCTGAGCTTGCTGGCTTAGAGATTGATGAGTTAGTTAAAAATCTTCATAAAGTGCCTGCCGATCAACGTACTTTTTTACGTAATAACGCAGGTGGTCACTCTAACCACTCATTATTCTGGAAAGGTCTGAAGCTAGGCACTCAATTACAAGGTTCACTAAAAGACGCGATTGAACGTGATTTTGGTAGTGTTGATGCCTTTAAAGAGTTATTTGAAAAAGCAGCTGCTAGCCGTTTTGGTTCTGGTTGGGCTTGGTTAGTATTAAAAGACGATGGCAAACTTGCGGTAGTTTCTACAGCAAACCAAGATAGCCCATTAATGGGTGAAGAGTTAGCTGGCGCATCTGGTTACCCAATTGTAGGGTTAGATGTGTGGGAGCATGCTTACTACTTAAAATATCAAAATCGTCGCCCTGATTATATTAAAGCGTTCTGGTCGGTGGTTAACTGGGATGAAGCGCAAAAGCGTTTTCAGAGCAAAGCATAATTGAGTAGATAGCTTCCTTTCTCTTTTATATTTTCAATGCCGACATTTGTCGGCATTGTTTCTTTTGAACACTATCTTTACTATGAGTTATTCTTTTCTGTTTAGGTAGTGAGCTATGCGTTATTTTCCTAGTGTTTTTATCGGTAATGTCACAACAACATCTAATGGATTTACCAGTGCGATCACCAAAAGGCTGGTGGATGGCCATATCAAATTAACATCACTGGGATTAGAAGGTGATGAGCAAGCAGAAAAGAGTTTTCACGGTGGCCCTGATCGCGCACTTTGTCACTATCCTAAAGAGCATTATCTTTATTGGGCTGAGCAATTCCCACAATTGACAGACTTTTTTCATGCCTCTGCATTTGGTGAAAATATCTCAACAACAGGTATGACAGAAGAGAATGTCTTTATTGGTGATATTTATCAGTGGGGAACAGCATTAATTCAAGTGACTCAACCTCGCTCTCCTTGCTACAAACTTAACACAGTGACTGAAGTCAGTAACTTTTCGCAAATTATGCAAGATAGTGGTTATTGTGGTTGGTTGTATCGTGTTGTGAGTACAGGTGAAACAGGTAGTCATCATCCGCTTGTCTTGGTTTCAAGAAACAGTGATGTCTCTGTTAAAGAAGCGATTTCGATTGCTTTTCATATGCCATTTGATGAAGAGCTTTATCATCGTTTATTAAGTGCTGCCGGATTATCAGCAAGTTGGAGCAAGACTATGCAGTTAAGACTGCAAAATCAAACTATTGAGAGTTTTAATCGACGGTTATTTAAAGAGTAAATAGTTAACTTATTGATAATTAATATTATTATTAATAAAAATTAGCTTGTAGGCTAATTTTAAGTTAAGGAAAAGCTTGTGTTTGAGATTTTATACCACCCAAATGCTTGGAATGAAGTATTAGAGTTACCTCTTCAAATACGAGTTAAATACGATAAACTTATTACTAAGATAGAGCACGATGCTCGTTTATTAAGAGAGCCTGATACAAAATATTTAGGGGATGGTCTTTTCGAGATCCGTACTATGGGTACTGATATTGCTAGAGGCATATGGATATACCATAAAAGAAATACAATTATTATGCTTCGTGTCTTTATTAAGAAAACACAAAAAATATCAAAGAAAGAGATTGAGATCGCCTAAAAACGATTGATGGAGGTGCTCAATGAAATTGAGAAGTCATAAAGAATTACATAATGAGATGATGGAAGATGAAGAATATCGTGTGGCTTGGGATGATGAAACGCGCAAGGAAAAATTGAGAGACACATTGGCCCAATGGCGAAAACGCGATAATCTGACAAAAGCACAAGTTGCTGAGCGAATGGGTGTAACACCACCAGTAATTACCAGAATAGAAAATAATATTACTAAAGCGAGTGTAGATACCTTAGCGAGATATGCGTACGCTTGTGGTATTAAGAACCCAATAATCCCTCTTTACTAAAAAAAACACCTCCCTAAAAATAGGCGAGGTGTTTTTTATGTATTAACGAAAAATTATGGATGTGCAATAAATCCGATTGCGTCATAAACCTTATCTAAGGTTGCTTGAGCGCGAGCTTTGGCTTTATCAGCACCTTCTTTCATGATTTTATTGAGCAGTGCTTCATCATTACGGAAAGTGTTAAAACGCTCTTGAATGTTGGTTAGCATTTCAGATACTGCATCAGCGACAGCACCTTTTAGATGACCGTACATTTGGCCTTCAAATTCAGCTTCTAATTCAGGGATCGTTTTACCTGTAACACCCGCTAAAATATCGAGTAAGTTAGAGACACCTGCTTTGTTTTCAAGATCGTAAATAACGCGAGGTGGCTCTTCTGAGTCTGTCATTGCACGTTTGATCTTTTTAGCTGCTGCTTTTGGATCTTCCAGCAATGCGATAACGTTATTACGGTTATCATCAGACTTAGACATTTTTTTAGTCGGATCTTGTAATGCCATTACACGAGCACCGCCTTTTGGAATAAAAGGATCTGGTACGGTGAAGATATCGCCATAAATAGCGTTAAAGCGCTGAGCAATATCACGGCTTAATTCAAGATGTTGTTTTTGGTCGATACCAACAGGTACTTGGTTTGTTTGATAAATCAGAATATCCGCTGCCATTAATACAGGATAATCGAATAACCCTGCGTTGATGTTTTCAGAGTGACGAGCTGATTTATCTTTAAATTGAGTCATTCGGCTCAATTCACCAAAATAGGTATAGCAGTTAAGTGCCCAGCTTAATTGTGCATGTTGTGGAACATGTGACTGAACAAAAATAGTGCTTTTTTCTGGATCAATACCACAAGCAAGATACAGAGCCAGTGTATCTAAGGTTCTTTTTCTTAGCTCTTTAGGATCTTGGCGTACTGTAATGGCGTGTTGGTCAACGATACAGTAAATGCAATCATAGTCATCTTGCATTTGTACCCATTGACGCAGTGCACCCATATAGTTTCCGATAGTTAATTCACCAGAAGGTTGTGCACCACTGAATACAATTGGCTTTTGTGCCGTTTTTTCTACTGAAGTCGTCATTTTAATTCTGTTCCACAGTTGTCATTGGCGTGATATCGAGGATAGAGAGCAAGTCAGCAAAATTATCGAGAGTAAAATCAGGTTTGCTGTCTGCAATAGATACGCCGTAGTTATAGCCGTAGGTTAAACCTACGCAAGGGCACTCAGCCGCTTGTGCTGCAATAATATCGTTGCGAGAATCCCCAACAAAAAGGAGTTCTTCCTTTTTAACACCAAACGTGCCCATTGTTAAATATAATGGTGCTGGATGCGGTTTTTTTTCTTTCACATCATCGCCACCTAACACTAAGGAAAAATATTTTTCAATTTCCAGCTGTTGTAGTAATGGTGCAATAAATGGTGTTGGTTTGTTTGTCACGATACCCAGAGGAATATTGTGTGAAGCTAATACTTCAAGGGTTTCTTTAACATGAGGGAATAAATCACTGCCTGTTTTGACTGAGGTTGCATAATGTTGATCAAAAAGATCACGCATCTCTTTTAATAAGGTATCAGTCACATCCTCGACACCTGCATTGTGTAAAGCGCGTGTTAGTAGCATATCCACGCCGTTTCCAACCCAGATAGTGACATTATGTTTGCCAGCTGGAGGGAAACCTTTTGCTTTTAATGCGTAGTCTGTTGCTTCGGTAAGACCGACAGCGCTGTCGGTGAGAGTGCCATCAAGATCAAAGGCGATAGCACGGATACCTTTGAGTTTTTTATCTGTCATTACGATACCTTTTCTAATTCACGGCGCATATTGTCGATAACATGCTTATAGTCTGGCTGATTGAAAATAGCAGAGCCAGCAACGAACATATCAGCGCCAGCTTGCGCAATTTCAGCAATATTATCGACTTTGACACCGCCATCAATTTCTAAACGAATGTCATAACCACCATCGTCAATCATCTTACGAACTTGGCGTAATTTATCGAGGGTATTAGGAATAAATGATTGTCCACCAAAGCCTGGGTTAACAGACATCAGCAGAATAAGATCCAATTTATCCATAACATAGTCGAGATAGTTTAATGGGGTTGCTGGATTAAGCACTAAACCTGCTTTACAACCACAATCTTTAATTAATTGAATAGTACGATCGACGTGGTCACTGGCTTCAGCGTGAAATGAGATATAAGTTGCACCCGCGTTTGCAAAATCAGGGATGATACGGTCAACAGGTTTAACCATTAGATGAACATCAATAGGTGCTGTAATGCCGTAGTTACGTAGAGCCTTACAAATTGGCGCACCAAATGTCAGATTAGGAACATAGTGGTTATCCATGACATCGAAGTGGACAACATCAGCACCCGCTGCGAGCACTTTTTCAGTATCTTCACCAAGGCGAGCAAAATCAGCGGATAAAATAGAAGGGGCAATCAGAAAATCTTTCATCGCATTCTCCAGACAACACTCCCATTGTCGGGAGGTGTTAACGATTATTTATATAAGGCAAGTAATTCGTTCACTTTGCTACGACCGAGTGTGTTGCTACTGATTGTTCTTCTGACTTTCACACTGTGTAGCTCTTTTGCGTCTACATACCACTCTTTTGTTAACGCAGTCTCATGATTTGATATTAACACGGGTATCTGTCTCTCGTAAGCCAGCATTGAGGCAAGTTGAGCCAGATGTTCCTGCTCTTGAAAACTAAAGCTATTTGTATGGTATGACGTGAAATTTGCAGTCGGTGATAATGGTGCATAAGGAGGATCGCAATAAACGACGGCGCCTTTTTTTGCATTTGTCATAGTTGATGAATAGCTTTGGCAAACAAATTCGGCTTTTTGGGCTTTTTCAGAAAACCAAATTAGCTCGGCTTCAGGAAAATAAGGTTTTTTATAACGACCAAAAGGGACGTTGTATTCGCCTTTTGAATTATAACGACACAGCCCGTTGTAGCAATGACGGTTAAGATAGAGAAATAACACACTACGCTGATAAGCGTCCGTTGAACGATTAAAGTCTTGTCGTAGTTGATAAAACTCTTCTGCGATATTCATTTGAGGGGTAAATAATAAGCGGGCATCCTTCATAAATTTTTCAGGATGTTGCTTTACCGTATTATAGAGATGAATTAGATCACTATTTATATCGGCAAGAATATATGAATCGTATTCTGTATTCAAAAAAACAGAACCGGCACCCATAAAAGGTTCAATTAAACAATTACCCTCGGGCAGATGACGTTTAATGTCATCTACCAAAGGATATTTACCACCAGCCCATTTTAGGAATGCGCGTTTTTTTTTCATGCCGTCCAAATTTCTCAATCGTTTCAGAGTCGCCGATTGTACTCTGTTTCAGACAGCATATCAGCGGTGAACTTCGTCTTAATTATTTTTTTAGATCCTGATGAACATGTTTCATCGGTCTAACCCAAGGTTGTTTTGCTTGCACTGGCGCTGGTAAAGAAGAAACGGCCTGTTTGGCTTCGCTTATATTACGATAATTTCCATAGATGAGTACATACCATGGGTTACCGTTACGCTGTGTTTTGTAAATAGCGTAGTTTCCATTGAGGTTCTTTTTAGCGAAAGCCTCTAAGGTATCTTGGCGACTTGCACCACTTAATTGCAACGTATAGTTAGTAGCAGGAATAGCACTTAAATTACCTGCTGATAATGAGCCTGAAACAACAGGTTTAGTTGTTGTAGGTTTAGGTTGTGTTGTTGCTGGTGGTGTTACCGGTTTTGTCGGTGGTGTTTTTACTTCAGCCGGTTTTTGTACAGGTTTGGTAGCGGGTGGCTGTGTAACAGGTTGTACTGGTTTTGGTTGTTGTGCATTTAATTGCTGGCTAGTCGCTTGATTTATGCCCGCTTGTTGTTGATTTAATGAATCAACGATATCTCCAGGGATCTCAACACGTTGACCTTGCGAATCAATCATTGGCGGTAAATTTTGTGAAGGTGGTGTCGCAGGCTGTATATCTTGCCCAGAAATAGATTGAGGTGTTGATGGCTGATCATTTTCTGAAGGCGTAACGGATGACGGTTGCTGAGACAGATCGATATTTCTTTCTGTATTGGTCGGAGAGGTAGGTTCAGTTGTTTCTGGTGATTTTAATGCTGAACTTATTGCGATAATTAGCAGAATAAGGACTAAAACACCTACACCAATCATCATCTGTTGACGGGATACAGAGAATCGTGCGTTTTTTAATGGATTGCTACGAGGTCGGTTGGTTCGACGTTCAGGTCTATCCGATGTATCAGGTTTGAGTGAATTATCACCCTTGGTTTCATTGTCAGGTTTGAACTCGTCCATTATGCCCTCCGTCAGAGCGTCAAAAAGCGAAAAATATTCTATTCAGCCTTAGCCATTACCTCATAGTATAAGGATGAAACGCTTTTTCTGAAACGTTGCATTTGACAATATTAACCAGAATTTTCCTTAAATGAATATTCTGGTTTGTTTCTTGTCAGGTAATGGGGAGCTTAATTTGCATTAATGCAAGATGTTATCGCTTTGCGGACTTGTTCGCGAGTAATATCGGCACGTAATTCGGATTGACCGATACCTTTTGGTAAAACTAGGTGTAATTTGCCACCAGATACCTTTTTGTCTCTCATCATATGAGGCAAATAGTCATCAGGTGTCATTTCAATAGGACCGTTGACGGGGAGATTAGCTTTCTCAAGCAATTGAATAACACGTTGAGTCTCTTCTTCAGTGAATTGATCAAGCGCTTGAGATGTTCTTGCCGCCATTACCATACCTGCAGCAACGGCTTCACCATGCAACCAAACACCATATCCCATATGAGCTTCAATGGCGTGTCCATAAGTATGGCCAAGGTTGAGTAGTGCGCGTAAACCACTTGTTTCTTTTTCATCAGCAGCAACGACGTCAGCTTTTAGCTCGCAGCAACGACGGATACAAAAAGCCATAGCTTTAGGATCAAGAGCCAAGAGTTTATCAATATTATTTTCAAGCCAGATAAAAAAGTCTTTATCTAAAATGATGCCATATTTAATAACTTCAGCTAAACCCGATGAAAGTTCACGAGGCGGTAATGTGGCAAGACAATCGAGATCGATAACAACAGAAGCGGGCTGATAAAACGCACCAATCATGTTTTTGCCAAGAGGGTGATTAACTGCGGTTTTTCCACCAACAGAAGAGTCAACTTGTGACAATAGTGTTGTTGGTACTTGGATAAAGCGAACACCACGTTGATAGCTTGCTGCGGCAAAACCGGTTAGATCACCAATAACACCACCACCTAATGCGATAAGTGTTGTATCTCGATTGTGATTTTTTTCTAATAATGCAGTAAAGACATCATTCATGATCTCAAGCGATTTATATTGTTCACCGTCAGGTAAAATCACGCTATCAACCAAAACACCTTGTTTTTTTAAGGTGTCTGTTACCTTTTCTAAATAGAGTGGAGCAAGTGTCACGTTTGTGACTATCATAACTTGCTGCCCTGATTTTAAAGGTAAAAAGGTATCTTCTTGATGAAAAAGGCCAGAAGCAATGGTAATGGGATAGCTTCTTTCACCTAATGTGACAGTGATTTTTTCCATAACAGTGGCCTTCTTCTTATTGTCTTTACTTAACCTTATAAATAGCTGAATTTATTAGTTTTGTTCTAATAATTCAATTATTTGATTGGCTACAATTTTTGCACTCTGATCATCAGTATGAATAGTGATGTCAGCAATCTCTTCATAAAGAGGATTACGTTCTTCAGCTAATGTCTCTAGGACATCGCGCACAGGTTCAACACCTTGCAATAAAGGACGTTTTTTATCACGTTGGGTACGAGCGAGTTGTTTTTCAATATTGGTTTCTAAATAAACAACCACACCACGTGCAGATAGTCTGTTACGGGTTTCTCGCGATTTCACCGAACCACCACCTGTTGCAAGTACAATGCCTTGTTTTTCAGTGAGTTCGTTGATTATTTTCTCTTCTCGTTGACGGAAGCCTTCTTCGCCTTCAACATCAAATACCCAACCTACATCCGCACCTGTACGCCGCTCAATTTCCTGATCGGAATCATAAAACTCCATACTAAGTTGTTGAGCTAACTGACGACCAATAGTGCTTTTGCCGGCACCCATAGGCCCAACCAGAAAGATATTACGTTTCTCTGCCATGTTTTTGGTATTACTAAGATATTCGTTAATGATAACCCGCCCCGCCAAATTCATTCAGCGACGGGACCTAAACTGAAATTTATGAGTGTTTATCTAATTCACACCTGATAACATTTGTTATCTACTCTCATAATAAGACTGAGTTCTTTCAGTAGATCGCTATAAAATAACCACATGCTGTCATAAGCGACAACATAGGATAAAAATCCCTTTGCCCACAGTACATAACAAAAACTACTAAAAAAAGTAATTATCTTTGTTGGCAACGCGGAGATTCTAACACAATTTAGTCGGAAAACCGCATCTGATAATATTGTCTTTTTCGTCATCAATCGATCAATATTACATATAAAAAGCCCTACCTCCAAGAATAGAGGAAGTGCATAAAATGTATCCGTATTTTTATTGTGATGTTTCAGGCTCACTCAAATTAGCTAACCCTTGTAAGCTAAATCGTCCTCATCGTCAAATCTATAAATACTGATTATAAGAAAAAACAATGAATAACTCTCAGTTTAATCCTAGTAAAAAACATATAGTGCTTTGTATTTTATAATAAAAGTATTTATTGCATAAAAAATTAGATTAATTTGGGTGTAATAAAAATAACCAATTCATGGCGGCTGTGTTGATCTCTTTTATGACTGAAAAGTACGCCTAGTAATGGAATAGAGGATAAGAAAGGGATCTTTGCCGTGTGTTCTTGTTGTTTTTGCTGAAATATACCGCCTAACATAATGGTTTCTCCATCACGAATAGTCACTTCTGTGCTGATCTCTTGTTTATCGATAGATAGATGTTCACTTCCACCTTGAACAAGTGCAATACCCGGTGTGTTTTGACTAATTTTAAGTATTAATCTTATCTTTTTATTTCTTTGGATCATGGGGGTTACTTCCATACCCAAGACAGCCTCTTTAAATTGAACTCGTGTCATTTCATTATCTCGGCTGACATAGGGGATCTCCGTTCCTTGTTTGATGGATGCTGTTTTTTCATGAGCAGTCGTTAGCCGTGGACTTGCAATAATAGATAACTGTTTTTCTTGCTCTAACGCGCTTAATTCAAGCTCTAATAGACGCCCATTAATTCTGGCAATATTAAATGCAATATAGTGAAGGGGATTTTTGGTGTTTTGATGGAGTGATAAAGCAGAAAGTGAAGGGGTCGATAACGTTGAATTAAGTGAAGAGGTTGTTGGAATAGCATTAGGTATTGTAGATGCGGCTTCAGTTTGTGTTTTTAAGGCTTGTAATCCCCACTGAGTGCCTAATTCATTTAAAGCATCCTGACTGCTACTCACAATATGTGCGGTGATATGAACTTGTTGTTGGGGAGTATCCCGTAATTTTAACCAATCCTCAATTTCAGACAGTGTCTTACTATTATCAACTATAGAAAGACTGTTTGATTCACTATCTACAATAATGCGCCCCTGCTGACTAAGTAATGGAATGGTATGATTACTTAGTTGTTCACCTAATTTCTCAGCATCAGCATAATTTAAAGAATAAAGCTGATGATGTAATTCTTCAGGCTGCTCTGTGGTTGATGTTCGCTCTTCAATAAATGTGGATGATATTTTTTCATCTTCGATATTCTCAGGAAAGAAGGGATCTCTGGTATGAGCCCAAATGGCAGTTGCCATAAATAAGATGACAATTAAAATTCCTATCTTCATGATATATCACCCTGTATTGCGCTAGGATAACTTAGCTCTGTCAGGCTCATTTGTACTGAAATTAAATGGGTTTCTATTGGAACAATATTCAGAGAAATAAGCGCTAAGCTCGTTTGATTAAGGTATTCCAATAGCGTTAAAAACTGTGAGTAAGACAAAGTAAAAGTAAGTTTATATAAAGAGTTAGGCATGACTTCCCAAATCTCCGGTATAAAGTGATAAGTCATCAATAAGCGTTGTAATTGCTCACTAACTGGTGAGTTATTTAATGGAATGTCATACTCTATTTGCTGTGTGATCAGTGAATTAATAGAAGGTATTGTCTCTAACGTACTTTGATGGTGATTAATGCGCTGTAGTCTTTGAGCCATTTCTATGTATTGTTGAGTTATCTCTTGCTGGTAATCTGTGTAGATAAAGAGGTAATAAAATAGAAAGGCAATAAAAGGTATAATTAAGCTCAGTAAAGTGAGTTTCCACTTAGGTAAAAACGCAATAAATAACAACCATTGTGCATTTATTCTCATTGGCTTCCCTCATCTTCTTCATTTTCGTACTCTCGATCTAGCTCTTCTGATTTTCCGTTTAAATGTACTTCTGTATAAGACGGATCAGCTTTGCTTTGTTGTAAATAGCTCAACGTTAAAGAGGCTAAAACAGGGTGACTTTTAAGATTGGTAATAAAGGAGAGTGATTGTGTATTGGGGAGAGTAAGGTGCAGTGAGCGTTGATTATCGGCTTCATCATAGTGGCTAATCCAACCTGCTGAAGGAAGATGCGTTTCGATAGCACGAAAGAAGCGAATGTAATGTAAATAGCGCAGCCAGTTTTGATAATAGAGTGAATAGTGTTGATAGCGTAAAAGTGTCTGCTTTCTTTGTTCTTGATATATATCGAGCTGTTTTAGTAATAAATCTTCTTGTTGTTGTGTTTGACGTTGTTGCGCTGTTATGTGTGTTCGCTTTTGTGTTAGATGGTAAGTGTAATAGCTACAAATCACGAAAGTGATTGCGACTAATGATAGCGTTTGAGAAAGCCATAACCATGCTTTTTGTCTAAATAACCTGTGCCGCCAAGGTAGGTAATTTACTTGATACATAACACCTCTTCAGGGCGTAATGCCAAACCCAATGCAACAAGCGGAATGAGATCTTTATTTGGCGTTGTTTTAAATAAATCATGGGAAAGATTGGGCCAAACAGGCATTAACTGACTAAAATATTTCTCATTATCACCTGTTAAATAACACTGCTCTAATGGCCAATGATATTTTTCTATTAACTGGTCAATACAGGCTTGCTGTTCTTGTTGGTTTTCATAAGAGAGCGTGCCGTAATGGGGCATGTTTTCATCAGATGATACCCAAAATAGCGTTTTGTTTTTACAGTAAAAAAGTGGATTTTGAGGTGAAATATCAAGGTGAGAGGCTAAATAGCGTAGTGCACATGCAGGGATATCAATCGCAGTTATTGTTAAGTTTATTAGAGAAAATAAGTCAATATACTTATCTAAAATCGTTTTATGGCACAGATGAATAGCGAGTTTCCCTTTATTTTGTCGATAATCAAAATTAACAGGGATTTTCGTATTTTGTGTGTAAGATGTGGCTCGTAGTTGCGCTAACCGATAACATGCTGCTGATGTAAGGGAAATAGCATGAGGCAGTGGAATAATTTGATAGTTTTCATAAATATCAGGTAGCGAAAGCGTAACATTATTAATAGAGGGCAATTTTTTACGCCAATCTATTAGGATTTTTCTTAATTTTGTGCCATTTAAATCGTCATTAAGAGGTAAAGGGAATTGCCAAAATGCACCGATCTTCCATTGTTTATTCTGCTGAAATACCAAAACTGCATTGATATGATGAGTGTTAATTTCAATACCAATCTGGTAATTGTGTGTTTCCATAAATGATATCCATATCTATTGATGAGTAATTGCCTATTTTCAAAGAGGCGTTACCTTTATACTACGCACTGTTTGTTTATAAACCGCCCAATTCACACTACATGGGAAATTTAAGGTGAAGTTCTTAAAATATTTTTTCATCTTCGTTTTTGCTTGCATAATTTTGGGAGCAGCCTCGATATACGGTATGTATAAGTATGTTGAGCCTCAGTTACCCGATGTCGCGACATTAAAAGATGTTCGTTTACAAACCCCTATGCAGGTATTTAGTGCAGACGGAGAGTTGATCGCGCAATACGGCGAAAAACGTCGTTTACCGCTAACATTGGAGGAAATGCCTCCTCAACTTATTAATGCCTTTATCGCAACAGAAGATACGCGTTTTCGTGAACACCACGGTATTGACCCTATTGGGATCTCACGTGCTGTTGTCGTGGCATTAACATCAGGACAAGCCTCTCAAGGCGCGAGTACCATCACGCAACAATTAGCTCGAAATTTCTTTTTAACACCAGAAAAGAAATTAATGCGAAAAATCAAAGAAGCTTTTTTGGCGATCCGCATTGAGAAAGAGCTTACTAAAGATGAAATTTTAGCGTTGTATCTAAATAAAATTTATCTAGGTAACCGAGCTTATGGTGTCGGTGCTGCGGCTTACGTTTACTTTGGTAAGAGTGTTCATGAGCTTAGTCTAAATGAAATGGCAGTGATTGCTGGCTTACCAAAAGCGCCATCAACACTTAACCCGCTCTATTCTTATGATCGTGCCTTAAAACGTCGTAATGTCGTTTTACAGCGTATGTATGAAGAGAACTATATCACTCGTGCACAGTATGAAAGTGCAAGAGCAGAGCCGATAGTTGCTAAATACCATGCACCGCAAATTGATTTCTCCGCACCTTATCTCACAGAAATGGTGAGAATGGAGATGTATGAGCGCTATGGTGAAAATGCTTATACAGATGGCTATAAAATCTACACTACGGTTGTTCGTAAAGATCAACTAGCAGCAGAAAAAGCGTTGCGTGACAATGTTATCGATTACGATATGCGTCATGGTTACCGAGGTGCTCAAGAAGTTTTATGGAGTGAAGGGCAAACGCCATGGGATAACGAAGCTATCAACAAGAAATTAAAAGGGATCCAAACTTATGGTCCTTTAATTCCGGCTGTTGTGTTATCTGCGGATGCTAAAGAAGCCAAAGTTATCTTAAAAACGGGTGACAACATTACGTTAGATTTAAAAGCGGTTCGTTGGGCTCGTAAATTTATTTCTGACACTTCTCAAGGTGCAACACCGACAAAAGTTGATGCCGTTGTCCATGTTGGTGAGCAAATTTGGGTACGTCAAAATAACGAAAACAGTTGGGTATTAGCGCAACTTCCGGGTGTTAATGCAGCATTTGTTGCATTAGATCCAATCAATGGAGGGATTATTGCGCTTGTTGGTGGTTTTGATTTTGAGATCAGTAAATTTAACCGTGTTTCTCAATCTTTACGCCAAGTCGGTTCAAACATTAAACCTTTCTTATATGCTGCGGCGTTAGATAAAGGGTTGACGTTATCGACACTACTTAATGATTTACCTATTAGCCGTTGGGATGCTGGTGCAGGTACAGATTGGCGTCCTAAAAACTCACCGCCAACTTATGCCGGTCCTATTCGTTTACGCCAAGGTTTAGGTCAGTCTAAAAACGTAGTAATGGTACGAGCAATGCGCGCAATGGGTGTGGATTATGCCGCTGATTATCTATTGCGCTTTGGTTTCCCTAATCAAAATATTGATAGAACAGAATCTTTAGCATTAGGTTCACCATCATTTACACCAATGCAAATGGTACGAGGGTTTGCTGTTATGGCAAACGGCGGATATCTCATCGAGCCTTATTATATCCAACGTATTGAAAATGCTGATGGTGAAGAGCTGTTTACTGCAAAACCGAAAGTAGCTTGCCCAGATTGTACAGATATCCCTGTTATTTACGGCGATACAATGCGTTCTATTGCATTATCTGATGACTATATGGAAAACGTTGCTCAATCTAATAAATCTCAGCCTGAAACAGCTGAGCCTGAAATTGAATTAGAGCAAGCACCATTAGCTGAAACTGTAAAAGAAAGCCCTTATGCACCACACGTTATCAGCACTCCACTGGCTTACTTAATGCATGATGCATTAAGAACAAACCTTGTGGGTGAACCTGGATGGTCTGGTACAGGTTGGCGTGCCGTTCGTGATCTTAAACGCCAAGATATTGGTGGTAAGACAGGAACAACAAACAGCTCTAAAGATGCGTGGTTCTCTGGATATGGTGCCAATATTGTTGCCACAGCTTGGATTGGCTTTGATGACAGTAGCCGCAATTTAGGTCGAACTGCTGCTAGTGGCGGTGAAGCGGGTGCTAAAACAGCACAACCTATTTGGAACGACTTTATGAAAGTGGCTCTGGATGGTGTGCCAGTTAATATGATGCCTGCACCAAAAGGTGTCGTCGCTGTTCAAATTGATAGAAGAACAGGAAAGCTGGCAGGTGATGGCTCTTCAATGAAAGAATATTTTATTGATGGAACCCAACCGACAGAAAGAGCAAAAAATGAAGTAGGAACACAGATTTTTGAGGATAATGGCGAGTCTAACGAGTTATTCTAATTAATCGAAAATAAAAACCGGATGTCAAAGTCCGGTTTTTTATTATCTACTTATTTTGTAATAGATAGCGATGGGCTAAGAAGAGAGCACTGACGCTACGAGCTTCTGTGAAGTCTGGATGGTCGAGTAAATCCATCATTTTTGCGATAGGCCAACGTATTTGGAACAGTGGTTCAGGTTCATCACCTTCAAGTTGTTCTGGATAAAGGTCATGCGCAATAACAATGTTCATTTTGCTAGAAAAGTAAGACGGCGCCATAGAAAGCTTTGCAAGTTCTATTAATGAATGGGCACCATAGCCAATTTCTTCTTTTAGTTCGCGGTTTGCGGCTTGCAGGGCATTTTCACCGGGATCAATTGCGCCTTTGGGAAAACCAAAATCGTAATTTTCGATACCAACGGCGTATTCACGAATAAGAATAAGATTGTCATCAATGATAGGAACAATCATAACGGCTTCACGATTAGCTGGTTTCATTCGCTCATAAGTACGTTTTTCTCCGTTACTAAACTCCAGATTAACGGATTGGATCTGAAATAATCGAGAACGGGCGATGTTATCAACGCTTAATATATTGGGTTTTTTAAGTTCTTTCATAACAGTCCCTGGCAGAATAGAGATTAACCTGAATTTAACACATTAATGACAAAATAAATCTAACAATTAGATTTAGCTTTTAAAGGAAAATTGAGTACACTCCGCTATCCAACCTAGTTATTTATTGATTTTTTGAGAATATTATTATTTATTGATTCGCTATTTTACCTGAAGATAGCGTTGTTAGCGGATATAAACTTGATAAGAGATATAAATTATAACGCGACAGCAAAAATATAATCTATTGTATTTAAATAAAAAATAGAACAAAAGAATAGGAATTGCCTTATGTTAGGCAGGGTTTTAAATTTGTTATTGTTACTACGCAGCATCAGTATAAGCATGGGGAAAAAATGAGATTATCAGTCATTATATTGGCTATCTTGATGATAAGCCTATTTATAATGGCCGCCTTTCTATTCTTTAAAAGAAGGCGGCTTGATGGCTCACATCATCTCCCATCCCTCGCTAAACCTACTTATCGCAAGCTCACTTCTGATGACTATGGGCTTATTAGTGATTATTTATCTTATTTTGGTACCTCTGATTTCTCTTCTGGCTATTCATTACAAAACTTCCCCGAGATGCCAGTTAAAGGCGAAGTCGTTACTACATTAAGAAATATCGTTAATCGCTTTGCGGGTTCTAGTGAAGGATTAAATCATTGGCGTTACTATATTGATGCTGTTGAAATTCATATTCCCCCACTGCTTGTTCCTTATCTTCAGCAAGAAAACGTTCTTGATGTTGTCTGCACCCCCTCGATCCCCATCGTTGTGGGTGTGAATGGTCATTTCTTAAAAGATGAAAAAATTCATTTTTCTGCTTTAAGTTTAAAGCAGCTTTCTGAGCCAATATTGGCAAATGGTTCATCAACAATTCAAAAGAATGAAGGTGATGCGGCTCACTTATTACAAATCCGAGAAGAAACAAACGAAGAATATCGATTACATAACTCATCTGGTTTTTGGGATGGTTCTTTTATTTGTATAGGGTTTACGTTGTGCCTAACAGCCTTAATGATGCCTCAAGTTTTTCTTCCTTGGATCCTAGCGACCGGTAGTGCTTTTCTTGCTATTGGTGTTTTTCTGATCCACAACCCTTTGATCAAACCTCGTAAACAAGAAATCCACTGCTTTAAAGGACGTTTAAAGCGCTGGGGGCTTTTTGGTAACTTTGATCATGGGCAGGTAAAAAATGTTTCTTTAGGGGGGATTGATCTCATTTATCCGCCTCATTGGGAGCCTTACATTCAAAGCGATATTGATAAGGTGACTTATTTAGAAATGTACCCAAGTCATCATGTTGTAAAGCAAGGAAATTACCTTTCATTGCATGATGAAGAAAAAAATTATCCATATAAACGCTATATTAAAAATATTATCTTCGTTTTCTGGAGCCTGTTTATTATTGGCATGTTGTATCTCTATCAGCCTCTTTCTCTTTCAATGAAGCTCAGTTTTTCATGGCTTAAAGATACAGAACCTCACTTAGTCACCAATTTTACCGAGTTGGAAACAACTGATTTGCATGTCGGAGATATTATTCAAGCGAAAGGGGTTGGGATGTGTTATATGCCACCTAATTTATCAAGTAAGAATAATAAAACGATTTTTGCACCTTTTGATTGTTCGGGAATTTACTGGAATAACAGTAATCCAATGCCAATGCCTGAATCGAGCACGATAGAAAAAGCCGCTGCTTTATTGCATATGGTTGAAGAGCAATTACATCCTGTTTCTAATAACCGAGTTAACCCAAGTTTAGGGCAAGCTATTACTAAATCAGGGATGAACCTATTAGATAATTTTGATGGCATTGTGTTGAAAACACAGGATTTATGCCCAAGAGAAAACGAGTGTATTCGCCTTAAAATGGCGCTAGTAAACTTAAGTAATGTCAATGATTGGGCTGCATTAGTTCAACGAGCTGAAAGTGGTAAATTAACTGGAACCAATGTTTTATTGCGTGCAGTAAGTGCTGAGGCCTTGGAAAAGCTTATCGACACCACCACATCTTCTTTTATCTACCGAGAAATAGATAAAGCCGCAATACTGTTAAACAGTCCTCCACCGGGGGGGGTGCTGTTAATCAGTGATGAAAGAAAACAGCTTGTTGATTACGCTTCAAGTTCAAACTCTGTGTTTGAACCTACTCCGTTAGAACAGTGGCGAGAACTACAACGTTTATCCGATATTTTATTGCATACACCTTTTGATACAGGTGGAGTAATAACGGGCATGGTTGTCGATGCGAATGGTACGCTACAGATATTTTTACATAGCCTGCCTGATTCGATGACGATGTTATATTACATCGGGAATACGTTATTATTGTTTATCGCTATTGGGTTCTTAATATTGAACCTATTTCTTATCATCCGGCGTCGGCGACAAAATAACCAACGCATGAATAAAATCAGTCTCTACTATGAGCACTGTTTTTATCGCCCTCCTCAGTAAGTCCCTTGTTGTGGAAGGCTATGTGTTTACACTATCGCCTTCATAAAGAAGTTGAAGTTAAGGAGAAAGGGATGAGTCAACCATCGCAAGAAAGTGGCGTCCGTTTAGATAAATGGCTTTGGGCTGCACGTTTCTATAAAACGCGCGCAATCGCTCGCACAATGATTGAAGGCGGCAAAGTTCACTACAATGGTGTGAGAGGCAAGCCAAGTAAAATCGTTGAAGAGGGTGCTGAAATACGCCTACGACAAGGTAATGATGAACGGACAGTAACCATTCTTATGGTAAGTTCACAGCGACAAGGTGCTACGCAAGCACAAGCACTTTATTGTGAAACACCAGAGAGTATTGCTAAAAGAGAAAAAATTGCTCTAGCAAGAAAAATGAATGCGTTAACAATGCCTCATCCTGAACGTCGTCCCGATAAAAAGGAAAGACGCACCTTACTTCGCTTAAAACAGACAAATTTACAAGAATCGGATTAACCGATTCCCTGAAATGAGAGAAAATCATGTCTAAAAAAGACTCTTTATCACGTTTTTTATTTGAAAAAAACGCGGTACGTGGCGAATTGGTCAATGTGACTGAAACCTATCAATCAATGCTTGAAAATCACCATTATCCTGAGCCAGTTCAACACCTTCTGGGGGATTTGCTGGTGGCTACCAGTTTGTTAACAGCTACGCTTAAATTTGAAGGCGATATTACGGTTCAAATACAAGGTGATGGTCCTGTGCGACTGGCAGTGATCAATGGAAATAACAATCAACAAATGCGTGGTGTTGCGCGTATTGGGGATGATGTTAAAGCAGGTAGTAGCTTAAAAGAGATGATCGGGAATGGTTTTATGGTCATCACGGTAACACCTGAGAAAGGTGAACGTTATCAAGGGATTGTTGCTCTTGATGGCGAAACTATCGAAGCCTGTATTGATAACTACTTTAAGCAATCAGAACAGTTACCTACACGCGTATTCATTCGCAGTGGTACGCAAGCAGGCAAACCAGCCGCAGCGGGTATGTTATTACAAGTATTGCCAGCATCAGAAGAGTTCACCGCAGAACATACGGCTGAGCATTTTGAATTGCTCACACAGTTAACACATACAATCAAGGCTGAAGAGCTATTTACGCTAGATACTAAAGAGATCTTACATCGCTTATATCACGAAGAAGATGTCACTCTTTATGATCCTCAAGTTGTTGAATTCCATTGCACTTGTTCGCGAGAACGTTGTGAAAATACATTAGTAACATTGTCGAAAGAAGATGTGAATCACCTGTTGCAAGAACAGGGAAATATTGATATGGAATGCGAATATTGTGGAACACATTACATCTTCACAGAGAATGATATTAATAATATCAATAAGTTGGATGGGTCTGAATTGCACTGATTCGATTTAGCAAGACCATTTTATCCAAAGGACGCTATTTTGCGTCCTTTTTTATTCAACAATATTTCTTTAGTTTTGTGCATTAGCTCTCGTTCTTAACATAAAAAAATTATAAATTTTCAAAATATTGATAACAATCGCTGTTAATTACTCGTAACACCTTAATATTATTCGTAGAAAGGTCTATTTATCAGGAGCGAAACTATGAGCGTTAAAGGTCTTACCCCTAAGGATCTCCAGCAGTACGGTATTAAGGACACGAGTGAAATCATTTATAACCCAAGCTACGAGCTGTTATTTAATGAAGAAACCAAGCCTGGATTAACAGGTTACGAGCGAGGCACTCTAACCTCGTTAGGCGCTATTGCCGTTGATACAGGTATATTTACTGGACGTTCTCCGAAAGATAAATACATTGTTCGTGATGATGTTACTCGTGACACCGTATGGTGGGCTGATCAGGGTAAAGGTAAGAACGATAATAAGCCACTTTCACAAGAAGTGTGGGCTGACTTAAAATCGTTAGTTACTAATCAGCTATCAGGCAAACGTTTGTTTGTTGTCGATGCGTTTTGTGGTGCGAATGCGGATACACGTTTAAAAGTGCGTTTTATCACAGAAGTTGCTTGGCAAGCGCATTTTGTTAAAAATATGTTTATTCGTCCTGAACAAGAAGAGCTGGAAAATTTCACACCAGACTTTATTGTGATGAACGGAGCGAAATGTACAAATCCAAATTGGAAGGCACAAGGTCTGAATTCAGAGAACTTCGTTGCTTTCAATTTAACTGAACGCATTCAGTTAATTGGTGGTACTTGGTACGGCGGCGAGATGAAGAAAGGTATGTTCTCTATGATGAACTACTTCCTTCCTCTTAAAGGTATGGCTTCTATGCACTGCTCCGCAAACGTTGGCGAAAGTGGTGATGTTGCTATTTTCTTTGGCCTATCTGGTACAGGTAAAACAACTCTTTCAACAGATCCTAAGCGTAAGCTAATTGGTGATGATGAACATGGTTGGGATGATGACGGTGTGTTTAACTTTGAGGGTGGCTGTTACGCAAAAACAATCCACTTATCCAAAGAAGCTGAACCCGATATCTATGGTGCAATTAAACGCGATGCACTATTAGAAAACGTGGTTGTGTTATCTGACGGCTCTGTTGATTTCGATGATGGCTCAAAAACAGAAAATACCCGTGTTTCTTATCCTATTTATCATATCGACAATATCGTTAAACCCGTTTCCAAAGCAGGTCACGCTAAGAAAGTCATTTTCTTAACAGCGGATGCTTTTGGTGTGTTACCTCCTGTTTCACGTTTAACACCAGAACAGACGCAATACCACTTTTTATCAGGTTTCACTGCTAAACTTGCGGGAACTGAACGTGGTGTGACAGAACCAACGCCAACATTCTCTGCTTGTTTTGGTGCAGCATTCTTATCTTTGCATCCAACACAGTACGCTGAAGTATTGGTAAAACGTATGCAAGCATCTGGTGCAAAAGCCTACTTGGTTAATACAGGTTGGAACGGTACAGGTAAGCGTATTTCAATTAAAGATACACGTGCGATTATTGATGCCATCTTAAATGGTGATATTGATAAAGCACCGATGAAAACATTACCAGTGTTTGATTTAGAGATCCCAACAGCATTGCCTGGTGTTAACAGCGAAATCTTAGATCCTCGTGATACTTATGCTGATAAAACACAATGGGATACTAAAGCAGACGATCTTGCCGATCGCTTTGTGAAAAACTTCGATAAATATACAGATACCCCAGCAGGTCAAGCGTTGACTAAAGTTGGGCCAAAACGTTAATTTTTATTAGTATAAAAACATGGTATGAATAAAAACATAGCGTGAATAAAAACACCAAACTCATAGGATGTGATTTTGGTGTTTTTTTATTTTTGAGATTTTTGAGAAAAAAAATCCCTGAAATGCGAGAAGATTTCAGGGAATAGAAAAATAAAGTGAAATAGTTTATTAGAGAAAAAGTGGCTTTAGAGGGTGATAGCCCAACTATGCTGTTACAGGAGGTAAGTCAAACAGTAAGATTTCACTATCTTCATCACCAACGAAACGGATCATATCTTCATTAGCAATTGCTACACCATCACTGGTGGTCGCAATAATGTCATTAATCGTTATTTTACCTTTCACAACTTGTAGCCAAACATGGCGACCCGCTTCGGCTTGATATTGTGCTTCTTCACCTTTTTTCAGATTCCAGCGCCATAAGGTCATATCTTGGAAGACTTTTAAAGAGCCATCACGGGCATCTGGCGATAAAATGAGCTGTTTGCTTACTGTCGTATCAAAACGGCGTTGATCGTAACGTGGTGTGATACCGACGGTATTTGGCATAATCCAAATCTGGTAAAAATGCAGTCCTTTATCACTATTCGGATTATATTCTGAGTGAGTAATACCTGTACCTGCACTCATTATTTGAAACTCACCAGCCGGGACATTTTCTTTATTACCCATGCTGTCTTTATGCTCGATATTACCTTCAAGCACATAGGTTAAAATTTCCATATCTTTATGTGGGTGAGTACCAAATCCTTCACCGGGTATGACGCGATCTTCATTAATAACTCGTAGTGCAGAAAATCCCATAAAATCACGATCGTAATAATTTGCGAAAGAGAAGGTATGCCAGCTATCTAGCCAACCATGATTAGCGTGTCCTCTTTCACTTGCTTTGCGTAGATAAATCATAATGTGTTTCCTTCTCTGAAGTTGTTGAACACAGTTTACTCAATAGCGCAAAGTAAAAAAGCGGAGGAATTTAACCTGAGAATTCAAATAATTTGAATAAGAGGAAACAAAAACATCGAATAAGTTCTAGAAAAGAAAAAGCCAGCACCCGGCTGGCTAAAGTAAAACACTGGAAGCAATGTGAGCAATGTCGTTCTTTCATATGACCCTGAAGGTGGTGCATCTGAAAGTGTTATTGATGATAATAGTTCTCAGTATCATTTGTAAAGTCCTTTTTTTAAGCAAATTAGAAAAAAGAGTCAAAAAAGTCATAACTCACTGATTAACGAGTTATTTTATTTTAATAATTTTTTAAAACATTAATATAACCAAATAGTTAACAATATTCTTTATAGGGTCATTTATAGGAAAAAGAAGAGAAAATGCGGCATAAAACCAGAAAAAAGGAAAGGGTATAAGGTATTTTGGATCTCTACCAAGAAATACAAGAAGAAAAAGCCATCACTGATTGATGATGGCTGGTTTTTATTATGTATGACTTATAAGTTTAAAGAATTATAAAACTAATATTTATAACTTTAACATTTACAGATTTATTCATTATTACTCAACAAAAGTCGATTTGGATGTTGAGATAAGGCTCTGCGCACAGGCATAAGCTGAACTCCACGCCCACTGAAAGTTATATCCACCTAACCAACCCGTCACATCAACCACTTCTCCAATAAAATAGAGCCCTTTTACTTTTGTGGCTTCCATTGTTTTAGAGGATAGGGTTCGAGTATCTACGCCTCCTAGCGTGACTTCTGCGGTACGATATCCCTCAGTACCATTGGGTTGAACTTGCCATTCTTGTAGTAACGTTGCAATTTGCGTAATACGTTCATTACTAAGTTGAGTCAGAGAAATATCAGGTAACTGTTTGTTTTCTATTATTATTTCAATAAATCGCTTTGGTAATAAGCGAGAAAGCGTATTTTTTAATGATTGATTCGGATGCTCTTGACGTTTTTCTTGTAGAAAGCTTTCAAGATCAGTATTTGGAAGTAAGTTAATACTTACATACTCACCTGGTTGCCAATAATTAGAGATTTGCAAAATAGCCGGTCCTGAAAGGCCACGGTGAGTAAAAAGAATGTTCTCTTTAAAACTCGTCCCATTCTTTGCCGTCACAATAGCAGGTATAGCCACGCCAGATAGCTGGCTTAGTTGCTCAAGTTGAGGTTTATGCAATGTAAAAGGAACCAATCCTGCACGTGTTGGTAAAACTGGAAGCCCAAATTGCTCTGCAACTTTATAGCCAAAAGGAGTGGCACCTAAACCGGGCATAGAAAGTCCGCCACTGGCAATAACCACCGAAGGCGTCGTAATAGTTTTTCCATCAACAAAAACAGCAAAGCCTACATCTGTTTTCTCTATTTGCGTGACTTCGCTACGTAAGCGAACACTTACTTTCCCTTTTTGGCATTCAGTGAGTAATAAATCAACAATTTGTTGTGCTGAATCATCACAAAATAGCTGCCCTAGCGTTTTTTCATGGTAGGCAATGTTATGTTTTTGCACTAACTCAATAAAATCCCATTGTGTATAGCGAGCAAGTGCTGACTTACAGAAATGTGGATTCTCTGATAAGTATGCCGAAGGTTCGATATACATATTGGTGAAATTACAACGCCCACCACCTGACATTAGAATTTTACGGCCTGCTTTTTTACCATTATCAAGGACTAAAACAGATAATCCTGCTTGTCCTGCTAAAGACGCACAAAAAAGCCCCGCGGCACCTGCACCTATAATTACTGTATCGTATGATCCCACAATGATGTCTCGTTCTTGGTTTTCTCTGACTACTTAATCAATGATTTTCGCGTAAGATCAGAGTGTTTTTGTAAAATTATATGGAGAAATCTGCATTTTTCACCTAAATTCTTATTAGCAAGGAAAAAAATTGTCAGAAATTTACTTTTTTTTTATTTTTATTAATTAAATGATATATAAGGAATTATCTTAAAAAGGCTCTGATTTTCTTGGTTATCAAATCAAAAAAAGGTTAAATTTCGCTTCCACCGTTCGCATTTGTCGCTGATAATGCGCCGCGTTCATGTCCAACTAACTGGCTTAACGTCTATGCTACATTTGTTTACTGACCTAGAATTTCATACAGGTTTAATGTTGGTTTTAGCACTGTTATTTGTGCTATTTTATGAAGCTATTAACGGCTTCCATGATACCGCAAATGCGGTAGCAACTGTTATCTATACTCGTGCTATGCGTGCGCAATTTGCGGTCGTGATGGCGGGTGTATTTAACTTCCTTGGAGTTTTGCTCGGTGGATTGAGCGTAGCTTATGCTATCGTTCACTTGTTACCGACAGATCTTCTGCTGAATGTGAGCTCGGCTCATGGCCTTGCCATGGTCTTCTCGTTGCTGTTAGCCGCCATTATCTGGAACTTAGGTACATGGTATTTCGGTATTCCAGCATCAAGTTCACATACGCTGATAGGTGCTATCATTGGTATTGGTTTAACAAATGCTATCGTGACAGATTCGTCTATCGTTGACGCATTAAACATACCAAAAATGATCAGTATCTTCCTATCTCTCATTCTTTCACCAATTATCGGCTTGGTTATTGCAGGCGCGATGATTTTCTTACTGCGCCGTTACTGGAGTGGTACGAAAAAACGTCGTCGTATTCACCTGACACCAGCTGAACGTGAGAAGCAAGATGGTAAGCGTAAGCCACCATTTTGGACTCGTACTGCACTGATTTTATCTGCAGTTGGGGTAAGTTTCTCTCATGGTGCAAATGATGGGCAGAAAGGTATCGGTCTTATCATGTTGGTATTAATTGGCGTGGCGCCTGCGGGCTTTGTCGTCAATATGAGTGCGAGCGGATACGATATCACCAAAACTCATGATGCAGTTGTACACTTACAACAATATTATGAGAAACACCAGCCAGCACTACAACATGCTATTGAGAATACACCAGTAGTACCAGCACAAGCTGATGCTAGTGATACAGATTTCCATTGTAATAGCGCAAGAACGCCAGTTGTTCTGAATCAAACAGAACAGATGCTTGCAAATATTAGCTCTTATGATGAGCTAACAGCAGACCAGCGTGCTCAAATGCGTCGATTACTTATGTGTATCGCTGATACCGCAACAGAAGTGGCTAAATTACCAGAAACTAGCGCCCAAGATGCACGGTTCTTAAAAACATTGAGTCGTGACCTGCTAAACACAGTGGAATATGCTCCGATTTGGATCATTATCGCAGTGGCATTAGCGCTCTCTATCGGGACAATGGTAGGTTGGAAACGCGTTGCAGTAACAATTGGTGAGAAGATTGGTAAAAAAGGTATGACTTACGCTCAAGGGGTTTCTGCTCAGGTAACAGCAGCAGTTTCCATTGGTGTAGCAAGTTATACGGGTATGCCTGTATCAACAACACAAGTTTTATCATCTGCAGTTGCAGGTACCATGATTGTTGATGGTGGTGGTGTTCAAACGAAGACAGTGAAAAATATTGCACTGGCTTGGATCTTAACATTACCAGTTAGCATTGGTTTATCAGGTTTACTTTATTGGATATCACTGACATTTATTGTGAATAGCTGATAACAGTAACTTACCCAAGTTTGTTTATAAACGGTGACTTTTAGTCACCGTTTTTTTGTTTTTGTCGCTACCAGAAAAGCATCGCAATTAAACTTGCGACAGCCAAAATACAAAAACGGCTAACAAGATAAAATTGCCGATAAATTCGTTCGCAACGCATAATAACTTCAGGATTATGATGGTTGATGTATTGGCGTTGGTTAATATAGCGGATAAGTCGTAACTGTTTTGAAAATTGCCCATGCATAGTAAAAAATCCATTGCCATCTACCGATTGGTAAAGCAAAGGATCAGATTGGCGCAATATGGTGAGTAATACCCGAATAGATGAGAAATAACGCACCATATTAATTAGGCAAAGAATACAGAGTGCCCAAAAGACAACAATGACATTAAACATAATCCCCTCCCTAGAATAATAGATTCTGAGATGAGAAAACCTTTACCAACAAAGGTTACTTTTTTCTCTAATTTAAGTTTAGGCGAAATTAAGCAATAAACAAAAGTGACTTTTTCAAGTTGTTTCCTTTTTCAGAAAAAAAGATAAAAAATAACTCTAAAAGGGTGTTTTTGTTGTTTTTTATACTCAATTCTCATTATTATGATGATATTGTCGGTGAATGACATCGTGCTAATCTAAAATGGTGTATATTGTTATTTATCGATAGATGCTTTCTTGATGAATTTGACATAAGTTGTGATCAAGACGACATCTAACTTTCATCTTAAAACGTTATATTTAATACATAGGATTTAGGCTTAACCGCCTTTCCAACCGATTAATCAGCTTATGGAAGGAGTTCACGATGGCTTATAAGCATATTCTAGTGGCAGTTGATTTATCCCCTGAGAGTAACGTCTTAGTACAGAAAGCTGTATCTATGGCAAAACCCTATAATGCCAAAGTTTCCTTAATTCACGTTGATGTTAACTACTCTGATCTTTATACCGGTCTAATTGATGTCAACCTCGGTGATATGCAACAACGTATTACTGATGAAACCCGTAACGCGTTAAAAGATCTCTCTGATAAATCAGGTTATGAAATTCAGGAAACCCTGAGTGGTAGCGGTGATTTAGGTCAAGTTCTGGTTGATGCGATTAAGAAATACGATATGGATTTAGTCGTTTGTGGCCATCACCAAGACTTCTGGAGCAAATTGATGTCATCAGCACGCCAACTAATTAATACTGTGCATGTTGATATGCTAATTGTTCCTCTGAAAGATGACGAATAATAATCGCTTGCTTGTTTAAGCAAAAAAAATGCCTGCTTATGCAGGTATTTTTTTGCCTAAAATTCCCATTTTTCCTGCTGTTAAATAGAGTCAATCTTTTTTTTTTGTCTAATTATGAAAAAAATGTCTTGAAGTGTGAATGCATTTTAATGATATATTCAAGAAGCAAAACAACATCAACCTCACAAAACCCAAAAATATTCCGAATAAATGAGGTTATGCCAACATCACATTACACAAAAAAGGAATAGCTGAATGAATATATCTGGCTCATTATCTTCGTTTTTAGAAGGGGTAGAAAAATATAACGCTCATCAGCCTGAGTATCATCAGGCGGTTCGTGAAGTTTTTACCACTTTGTGGCCTTTTTTAGAGAAAAATCCACAATATCGTGAACAATCATTACTTGAGCGCTTAGTTGAGCCTGAACGTATTATTCAGTTTCGCGTCTGTTGGTTAGATGATAAAGGGCAAGTGCAAGTTAACCGTGCATGGCGTATCCAATTTAACTCAGCCATTGGTCCTTACAAAGGTGGTATGCGTTTTCACCCATCAGTGAACCTTTCTATCCTAAAATTCTTAGGTTTTGAGCAAACATTTAAAAATGCATTAACTACATTGCCGATGGGAGGAGCCAAAGGGGGCTCTGATTTTAACCCTAAAGGCAAAAGCCATGGGGAAGTGATGCGTTTTTGTCAGGCATTAATGACTGAACTTTATCGCCATTTAGGCGCTAATACGGATGTTCCTGCCGGTGATATTGGTGTGGGTGCACGAGAAGTTGGCTTTATGGCAGGAATGATGAAAAAGCTGTCTAATAGCAATGAATGCGTCTTTACAGGTAAAGGCCTTTCATTCGGTGGTAGTTTAATCCGCCCAGAGGCTACTGGATACGGCTTAGTTTACTTTACTAATGCGATGCTTAAACGTCATGGTATGTCTCTTGAGGGAATGCGTGTGGCGGTTTCCGGTGCAGGTAATGTTGCGCAGTTCACTATCGAAAAATGTTTAGAGTTAGGTGCAAAAGTCATAACCGCATCAGATTCAGGTGGCACTGTAGTTGATGAAGCCGGATTTACGACTGAAAAATTAGCTCGTCTCACTGAAATTAAAAATAATTACGGTCGTGTTGAAGAGTACGCAAAAGAATTTGGTTTAACGTATCTTGAAGGGCAACAACCTTGGGCTGTTCCTGTTGATATTGCTTTGCCTTGTGCAACACAAAATGAATTAGATTTAGAAGCAGCTAAGGTTCTTATCAAAAATGGTGTTAAAGCTGTTGCTGAAGGTGCGAATATGCCAACAACGATTGCAGCAACAGATGCCTTTATCGAAGCTGGTGTCCTTTTTGCACCAGGTAAAGCGGCTAATGCGGGTGGTGTTGCAACCTCTGGTTTAGAGATGGCGCAGAATGCGGCACGTTTAAGCTGGAAGGCAGAGAAAGTGGATGCTCGCTTACATCACATCATGTTAGATATTCACCATGCTTGTGTTAATTACGGTGGTGAAGGTAAGCAGACTAATTATATTCAAGGCGCAAACATTGCAGGCTTTGTTAAAGTCGCTGATGCAATGCTGGCGCAAGGCGTACTGTAAATTTCACCTATTCTGAACGGGTGTTAAACACCCGTCAGATTTCAAACCTATTTATTTTTTCCTAATGTGTAAGTGGTTACACACAAGGATAAATATCAAAACGGTGATTTTTGGTTGTTACATTGGCATGTGCAGGCTGATTATTTAATGGCTCTGCATAATCGGGTCGTTTTACGACGACACGCTTTTTCGCCAAAGTCATTGCAGGTTCGAGTAATGCATCTGCATCTTCATCAGCACCCACTAAAGACTGAAACACTCGCATCTCTTTTTTGACTAATGCGCTTTTCGCCTTATGTGGATACATCGGATCAAGATAGACGACATCAGGGGGAGGCGTGATCTCAGCCAGTGCTTGGGCTGAAGAGGCATGAATTAACGTCATTCTCTCTTGCATCCATTCGCCAATATCCGCATCAAGATAGGCTCGCTTTAGGCCATCTTCAAGTAATGCAGCAACGACGGGATGGCGCTCTACCATTCTAACTTTGCAACCAATAGACGCTAATACAAATGCATCTCGACCAAGTCCTGCTGTCGCATCAACAACATCGGGTAGATAGTCTTTTTTGATCCCAACAGCTTTTGCCACCGCCTCACCTCGACCACCGCCAAATTTACGACGATGTGCCATTGTACCCTCTACAAAATCCACATAGATGCCACCTAATTTAGGTTCGTCTTGTTTGCGTAATTCAAGGTGAGTAGGCGTTAACACTAAAGCCATGATCTGCGTTTCGTCGTGAACTAATCCCCAACGTTGCGCTAAATCAGATAAGGCGCTGTTATCAGCGCCTTCTTCACAAAGTAAACAGATATTCACATATCATCCTTTAATGCCGTAGCCTTTAAGCATAGCATCAAGTTTTGGCTCACGACCACGGAAGCGTTTGAACAGCTCCATTGGCTCTTCTGAACCACCACGAGTTAAAATATTATCAAGGAATGATTGACCCGTTTCGCGGTTAAAAATGCCTTCTTCAGAGAAGCGAGAGAAGGCATCAGCTGCCAGGACATCCGCCCATAAATAGCTGTAATAACCTGCGGCATAGCCACCGGCAAAGATATGGCTAAAGGCATGAGGAAAACGCGCCCACGGTGTTGAAGGAACAACAGAAACTTGCTCTTTCACACTAGTTAAGGTTTCCATTACACGAGCTCCCTTAGCGGGATCATATTCAGCATGTAAACGGAAATCAAACAGACCAAATTCTAATTGGCGTAATACAAACATTGCTGACTGATAATTTTTTGCTTTAAGCATATTATCAAGCATTGCCTGTGGTAATGGTTCGCCAGTTTCATAATGACCAGAAATAAAGGCTAACGCTTCTGGCTCCCAGCACCAGTTTTCCATAAATTGGCTTGGTAATTCAACGGCATCCCAAGGCACGCCATTAATACCTGCAACATCAGCGGTATCGATTTGCGTTAACATGTGGTGTAAGCCATGACCAAATTCATGGAACAGTGTGGTGACTTCATTATGAGTAAACAGTGCAGGTTTATCACCTACTGGCTTATTGAAGTTACAAGTGAGATAAGCAACAGGGTTTTGTAGCTTGCCATCTGCATGACGCATTCTTCCCATGCAATCATCCATCCAAGCACCGCCACGTTTGTGTTCACGCGCATATAAATCAAGATAGAAGCTACCACGTAAGGTATTGCTTTCATCATAAAGCTCAAAGAAACGGACATCATCATGCCAAGTGTCGATATCGTTACGCTCTTTGGCTGTTAAACCATAGATACGATGAACAACTTCAAATAAGCCACTTAGAGCACGTTGTTCAGGGAAGTAAGGACGTAGTTGCTCATCATCGATTGAGAATAGGTGTTGTTTCTGTTTTTCGCTGTAGTAAGCCAGATCCCATGACTCTAATTTATCAACGCCATAGTGTTCTTTTGCAAATTGAGTGAGTTCAGCTAACTCTTCTTCACCTTGCGGATGAGCACGTTGAGCTAAGTCAGTTAAAAAGCTAAGGACTTGCTCTGGAGATTCAGCCATTTTTGTAGCAAGTGATTTTTCAGCGTAATTTTTAAAACCAAGCAGTTGAGCAAGTTCGTGGCGTAGTGCGAGGATCTCGGCAATAATTTCGCTATTATCCCACTGACCTGCGTTTGGACCTTGATCCGAGGCACGCGTGCTATAAGCGATGCTCATCTCTTTTCTAAGTTCACGATTATCTGCATAGGTCATCACAGGAAGGTAGCTAGGCATATCAAGCGTTAACAGATAGCCGTCTTGCTCTTTAGATTGTGCGATAGCTTTTGCCGCATCAATAGCACTTTGAGGCATACCTGATAAATCTTCTACATCAGTAACTAATTTAGACCAACCCATTGTGGCATCTAATACATTATTACCGTATTTAGCACCTAACTCAGACATACGTGCGCTGATTTCACCAAAACGCTGTTGTTTCTCTTTTGGTAAACCGATACCTGATAATTCAAAGTCACGTAATGCGTTTTCAACCGCTTTTTTCTGTGGTTGAGTTAACGCATTAAAATCAGCACTTTCTTTAATTGATTTATAAGCTTGATATAAGCCTTCGTGCTGTCCCATCCATGTACTGAATTCAGATAGCAACGGTAAACTCTGCTCATACGCTTCACGTAGTTCAGCACAGTTTTTAACAGAATTTAAATGGCTAACAGGGGACCAAACACGAGAAAGTTTATCGCCTGCTTCTGCCAATGGTTGGCAAAGGTTATCCCAGTTAAATTGAGTATTATCAGCCAGTAATTTTTCAACTGTTTCACGATATGCGGTTAAAACTTCTTTTAGTGCAGGAACAACATGTTCTGGTTTGATAAGGGAAAATGCAGGTAATCCCGTTGTGCTAAGTAATGGATTTGACATAAAAAACATCCTGTATTTTGGTTTGCAGTGACGTAAAACACACCACTGAGTTTATTCGTTATAGATAGTAAGATGAGGATGAAACTGTATAAGTTCAATAGTATCGCGGTAATTATCGGAGGTTTTACTCAAAAACGGGATTATTTTATTTGAAAGGGGTTTTATTGATTTGATGCACTTGGGATTAAAAATAATTCAGCGTATAATCATCCCGTTATTTCCTTTTGACCCATTCAAAAATGGAAGATCATCGTCCCCGGTGGGGCGGCTGGACTTCAAATCCAGATGGGGCCGCCAGCGGTCCTTGGCAGGTTCGACTCCTGTGATCTTCCGCCACTTCTTGTTTTATCACTTCCCAATAAAGCCTCTTGTTATCTCTTTATCATATTGTTTTTTGGAAAAATAATAAGTTTATTATCTATTTACAGTCACCCTTATTTTTTGGATAAACATGGTATATTGTTACTCACGGTTTATTTATAACGTATAGAGTGGGGGCAGTGTAATGAGCGAAAATCTTCCTGAAGCACCACAGGGTGAATTTGTTTTATTTCGAAGTGAAGATGGTAAAACTCGCGTCGAATGCCGTTTTGAATCCGATACACTGTGGTTATCTCAATCATCAATTGCTGAGCTGTATGGAAAAGATGTTCGTACAATTAACGAGCACCTTGTTAATATTTTCTCTGAAGGAGAACTTGCTCAAAACGCAACCATCCGGAAATTCCGGATAGTTCGATTAGAGGGAAATCGTCAGGTTTCCAGAGAGATAGACCACTATAGTTTACCCGCCATTCTTGCTGTTGGTTACCGCGTCCGCTCTGTTCGCGGAACACAATTTCGTCAGTGGGCAACGCAAACGCTGGAGCAGTACTTGATCAAAGGGTTTGTGATGGAGGATGAAAGGCTGAAGGGGCAAGGGCGAATATTGCAGCGCTAAAAGACTTGCTGAA
This sequence comes from Proteus sp. GOKU, assembly GCF_015475555.1. NCBI lineage: Bacteria > Pseudomonadati > Pseudomonadota > Gammaproteobacteria > Enterobacterales > Morganellaceae > Proteus > Proteus sp. GOKU. The sequence continues at coordinate 4,011,255 of NZ_CP034105.1, read as the reverse complement.
AGCAAGTAAGCAGAAGAAGTAGCTTTCAAGCTTTCGTGATACTTTACTTCCTAATCTTTTATCAGGATAACTGACGGTTCATAACAACGAAAAGTATATTAAGAACCTTTCAGTATTAGTCGATCATTACAGGTTTTAGTTGAGCTAATTATCTAACTAGAAATCAGTCTTAGAAAAACCGGTCATTCCCTCTAGACCCATTTCGCGGCCTAATGCCGTCATTGGATGGACAATTACCAAGCCTCGCACAGCTTTCTTCAGCTTACCAATATCAGCTTGTTCTTTCTTAGTGATGAGGCGTTTGAATGGCATATTCTCTAATTTCTGTGCTTCTTTGCTTAGTTTATTGTTACGTACTGCCTTCAGACGAACAATTTCAGCTTCCAGCTCTACTTTTTCTTTCTCAAACTCTGCGTATTTTTCCGCTTCTTCCGTCAGTGAGATACTTGCCATTTTATGACTAATAAGGTCTAAACGGTCGCTAAGGAGTTTAATTTTTGCTTTTTCAATTTCTTTCATTATTAATTAACCGTGAACAAATTTCTTGTTGGCAAGTATACACCATTCTGTGTAAGAGCGTGAAAAGGGGAACCGATTGACTGCTTTACACCAAAGCAGACAATACCTTCACTATTTTTTCTTATTGAGCATCGACTTTAAATCAGCAAAAGGATTATAGGTTGCTGCTCCTACATCATCTTGTGCATCTTCACCGGCGACAACAGTTGTGCCGTATTGGTCTGCTTCTGTGTATTTAGAGTGTTCATGATCATGGCAAAACAGACACAATAACTCCCAGTTACTACCATCTTCTGGGTTATTGGTATGGTCGTGATCAATATGATGAACGGTTAGTTCACGTAAGTTTGAATAGACAAATTCACGCGCACAACGTCCACATACCCACGGGTAGATTTTCAGTGCTTTTTCACGGTAGCCACTTTCTAACCGTGCATAGTTTTTTGGGATCAGAGCCATTGTTAGTATTACCTGTTATAAGAGAAAGTTTGACGATAGTTTTTCCAATATACTCTGAATGTACGGATAGGTTCAAATCTCACAATGTCTATTTCCCCTAATAAAGTTCCAATCTTACAATCTAATGCACTCTTAGAAATTACAGGTATAATTTCAAAAATTATTTATCAGATTTAGGCATAAAAATGGCAAAACTTACCTTACAAGAGCAAATGTTAAAAGCAGGGCTTGTGACCAGTAAAAAAATGGCAAAAGTCCAAAGAACGGCAAAAAAATCACGCGTTCAGGCACGAGAAGCGAGAGAAGCCGTAGAAGAAAATAAAAAAGCTCAACTTGAGCGCGATAAATTGCTGAGTGAACAACAAAAACAAGCAACTTTATCGAAAGAGTATAAAGCGCAAGTTAAGCAACTTATTGAAATGAATAGAATTACACCAAAAAAAGGCGATATTGATTTTAACTTCACTGACAATAATGTGATTAAAAATATTGTGGTGGATAAACTGACGCAATCTCAATTGATTAGTGGACGTCTCGCTATTGCTCGTCTGGATAATGCAGATAAAACGGAATACGCAATTATTCCAGCCAGTGTTGCGGATAAAATTACACAAAGAGATGTGGATTGTATTTTGTTAAATAACGCACTTAGCGAGACAGAACAAGATGAAGACGATCCTTATGCTGATTTTAAAATCCCAGATGATTTGATGTGGTAATCAGTAAAGTAGCTTATTAGTTCAAAGGCATAGTCTGTATAAGCATTGTGCTTTATACTGCATCTGGAAATTTTTGTAGATAAACGATTAAGTAGGCGATAATGGCAATGAACGGAATAATCACAAAGTGGTTTGAAGATAAAGGTTTTGGATTTATTAAAGATGAAAACGGTGATAACCGTTATTTTCATGTGATTAAAGTTGCCAACCCTGCTTTGATAAAGACAGATGCAAATGTCACGTTTGAGCCAACTACAAATACCAAAGGCTTGTCTGCTTACGCGGTGAAAGTGATCCCAGACAGCAAATACGTTTATATTGCAGGTGAGCGAGTTAAACTGACCTCCATTAAATCATTTCGAATTTTTAGTGAAGATGTGTCCGCAGATACGCATATCAATAAAGAAAACACCGTACTTTCTGTTGGTACTTTAATGAATAGTATCAGACCAAAATCAGCGGATAACTCTAATAATATGCGCACGTTAAGAAAGCTTGCGATCACCACAATGCACGGAACAGAAATCGTTTTCACTGAAGATGAACTTGATATCGATGAAACAATAAAAGCACTTAAACTGTAATTATCGATTTTTAAAACGGACTCTTGCTGTGCGCTTTTATTGGCGCTTGGCTAATGGGGTGAACAAAATGAAGTTCACTCGCATGAAGCATCAGTCGCGGAGTCCGTTCAGTTCCTTCCATCACTTTAATGAAATCGCTATCGCATCCACCATATAAATCACAACCTAAAATAGGATGTCCTATAAACTGGCTGTGAATACGAAGTTGATGTGTCCTTCCTGTTTCAGGCACAAATTGTACCCGCGTTAAAGGCAATAACGTCCCATCTTCTAACGTATGATAAAAACGCTCAATAACGTGATAACGAGAGCGTGCAGGCTTGCCATTAATCGGGCAAATTGACATGCGTGGAAATAGAGCGGGATCTTTTGCAATTGGTGCATCAATTATGCCTTCATTATCATCCACATGCCCACACAGTAGTGCATGATATATTTTGGTTACACTGCGCTGGCTAAATTGCTGGCACAAAAGGGCATTGATTGCTTTATTGCGTGCCACAACCATCAATCCAGATGTACCAAAATCAAGTCGATGAACAAGAGTACATCCCGGAAATAGCTTCACTAATCGATAATGTACTGAGTCTCTATTTTGTGGATTTTTTCCTGATAAGCTCAATAATCCTGTCGGTTTATTGATAAGGACTAAGTGTTCGTCTTGATAAAGGATCTCGATTTCATCATGGCAAGGTGGAGCAATAAAAGTATCGATAATCGTAGACATCAGCTTATCCGCAAAAAAGAAGGAAGTGGATGATAGCGAATTTTAGGTCAACAGGCGAATGTAGAGATATACTCTTGGTAATTCGAATATGGTGAGTATAAACGTTAATCCTTGGGGACAACTTATGAACAATGAAATCCACTTTAAATATTATGATATGGTCGAAGAGTATGCGATGGAATCGACAGAGCCAGTTGCTGAAGCAGAAGAAGATGCGCTTGCTCTCTACTTCCAGTTGCTACTTACTCGATTAATGAATAACGAAGAAATTAGTGAGAACGCACAGCAAGAGATGGCAAAAGAAGCGGGTATTGATAAAAAACGCATTGATGATATCGCCATGTTTCTTAATCGCTGGGGTAACGAATAACACGCATTGAGCTCATTAAAAAATGGGCTCAATATTATCCTAATTCACAAAATACTACTCTGCTCCTACATAACTGTATGATTTAACGTATACTCGTTATGCACTTTATTTCACATAAACTCGCAAAAAGAACAGAACTGCTTTTTTGATGCGTGCTGTTTTCATAAGATGTTTTAGATTAATTTATTGGGTGAGATATGCTGGATTTTTTAAAAAATTATGACAATTTAACCATCAGCGAAAAGAAAGTATTAAAATATCTCACCGATAATATTGCGGATATTCCGTATTTAAATATTAATGATTTAGTCGCTAAAACCTTTGTATCAAAAACGGTTATCATTAATTTATCGCAAAAGTTAGGATTTAGTGGATTTAAAGAGCTTAAATTCCAAATTAATAATTATATTCTGACGAGAAATAAAGTCGAAAAAACTAATGCAGCATCTTATAAAAAACAATTAGAAAAAAACATTCATAAAACATTTACCTTAATTAATGAAGAACAAATTCAGGAGTGCGCGAAAACCTTACGCCATTCTAGAAATATTTTTATTGTCGCAAGAGGTACGAGCAAAGCGGTAGGGTATTACCTTGAGCATCTATTGTTTGCATTAGGTCTACATTGCTTTTTTATTAATGATTACAACTTATCTGATTCGTTTACACGTCTTGTTAATGAAGACGACACAGTTATCTTTATCTCTCTTTCTGGTGGGACTAAAAAAATCATCGAGACAGCAAAAATTGTGCAGTTAAAAGATGCCAATATCATTAGTATGACGGCATTTAATACCAATGAATTAACCACTTATGCAACTCATGCTCTATTTTGTTTTGCTGATAATCATGATACTAAAAAAGATGATACTAAATCCCGTATTGGCTTTTTTATGCTGGTGGATTTACTGATTAATGAGCTGGAAAATCTACTTTAAAAAGAGATAACAGTGCCTATATTTCATTACTAAATACTCTTTTTAATGATTAAAGCGTGAATAGTATTAATATATCTCGTCAGATTAATCATCGTTTATTCTAAAATAGCCTTTCTTTTCAATCTTACTTCCAAGTCCTAAAATAAATATTATTTAATAGAATAAAATGATTTATTCACTGTTCTTTATTAAGTCGATAATTAATAAAAAGACCTAAGTCATAAAGTATGACCTGAGATAATATTTAAAACCAGCGCGTCATTCATTTCCTATAATCCCTAAGATAGAGTACCTCGGTAATTCTTTTATATTCGAGAAGTCATAAGGAAAAAAATATGGCCAGGAAAAAGTTCAGCGAATCTATTCAGCGCTTTGGTAGAACCCTACTTCTACCTATCGGCGTATTGGCACCTATTGGTATGATCTTAGGGATCAGTGGTGCTTTAGTTCAGTCTTATATGATTGCACGCTTTCCTTTCTTAGGAAATGAAACAGTTAATGCTCTATTAGTCAGTATCCGTACTATTGCAGGCGTAGTGTTTGACAATATTCCACTCTTATTTGCAATGGGTGTGGCATATGGTATGAGCCACAAAGATAAGGGGATCGCGGTCTTTGCCTCCGTTGTCGGCTATTTAACCTTGATAAGTACTATCAATATCTGGTTGGTATTGACAGGAAAACTTGCTGATCCTGCGATTATGACGCAGGTGGGGCAAATCAAGGTGCTTGGTATACAAACCATGAATATCAGTGCCGCAGGGGGGATTATCACAGGATTAATCGCCGCATGGGCAACAGATAAATTCTATAACCTTGAATTACCGACTGCATTTGCCTTCTTCTCAGGGAAAAAATCTGTCGCCATTATTATGGTCGGGTTGATGATCTGTGTAGGTGCATTACTGCCATTTATTTGGGAAGTATTAGTGATGGGCTTAACTAAGCTCTCGGCTGTCTTCTTAAGTCCTGTCGGACCTTTCTTTACCGCAGGTGGTGAGCGTCTATTTATTCCATTTGGTTTACACCACGTCTGGAACGTTCTGTTTAGATTTACCGAAGCCGGTGGTTCTTATGTGATTGATGGACAAACCTATGTGGGCGTTGTTCCAGCAATGACAGAAGTGTTATTTAACCAAGGGCCAAGCAGTGAATATTGGGCAATGATGCCAAGCCTGACACGTTTTATGGCTCAGCAACAAATGTTGGTGACGCTGTTCTTATTCCCGGCGATTGCATTAGCGATTTATAAAACCTCGAAAAAAGAGAACCGTGCTGAAGTTAAATCAATGCTGGTGACGATGGTCTTAACTGCAATGTTAGGTAACGTTACCGAACCGCTTGAATTTACCTTTGTCTTTATCGCACCGTTACTTTATTTAATTTACGCGATTATCGTGGGTATTGGTGCAGTTCTGCTCTCTTTTGCAGGTGTTGCGATCGGTTATATCCGAGGCACAGTCTTTGACTTCACTATCTTTGGTTTACTGTACGAACACACGAACTGGATCTTCTTAGTGCTGATTGGTAGTGCGCTTGCTGTTGTGACCTACTTCATTTTTTACTGGGCTATCGTCAAATTCGATATCAAAACACCGGGTAGAGAAGAATCAAGCAATATGAAAAATACGTTAATCAAAGAAAAGCGTTATGGCGAAATTGCAGAGATTTTAATCCAAGCGTTAGGTGGCAAACAAAATATTCGTAATGTTGATAACTGTATTACACGACTACGTATCGACATTAATGAAGTTAATCAAATAGATAAAGAATTAATGTTGGAGTCTGGATGTACAGCATTCTTCTTTCCGGCAGCAAACCATGTCCATGTCGTTTATGGCCCTAAAGTCGAATTTGTTCGCAATGCTGTTGATGAAGCAATGAAGAAATAAAAGGATACATGATGAGAGCGTTATACGATTCTAAAAGTAAAACAATCGACGATCGCGGTATAAAAAATCTGCTGTCCAATGAAGCTAAATATTCAACTTGGTTGATGTTTGAAGCAATGTTAGCGCAAGCACAAGCTGAACACGGTTTTATTCCACAGTCTGCCGCTGATGAAATTAAAGAAAAGGCGATTATTGAGAATATCGATTTCGAAGAGATGAACCGTATTTATCAAAAAATCGGTCATGGCTTTGTGCCTTTCTTAAAAGTACTGGTGAATGCATGCTCTGAAGAGAGCGGTAAATATGTGCATTACGGCATTACTACGCAAAACATACAGCAAAGTTCACAGCTGTATATGATGAAAACAGTACACGATAAGTTCATGTTATTGTTGAGCGAAATTATTGAAAACTTGTCAAATCTCGCTGAAAAAACAAAACATATGGTAATGGCAGGTAGAACACACGGTCGTCATGCTATTCCTATTACTTACGGATATAAAGTTTCAGTGTGGATCAGCGATTTTATTGATTGCTACCAGCGCATGAAAGAGAGTGAGAAACGTGTATTCACCATTATGATGGGTGGCGCAGTAGGTGCTTTTAACTCAATGCCTGAAGTGGGAATGAAAGTACAAAAACGCGTTGCTGAATTAGTGGGTATGCAAGCAATGGAAGTCCCATCACGTAACCTAAGTACGCATAAATTAGAGTACATGATGAACTTGGCACTGATGGCAAATATCTGCCATAAAATTGGTGAAGAAGTTTATAGCACCACATTAGAGGAAATTGCTGAGGTTTCTGAAGGGTTTACAAAAGGCACTGTGGGTAGTAGCACGATGCCTCATAAAATTAATCCAAAATTGGCGAAAGGTATTATTGCTAACTCACAGAAACTGTACTCGTTACCTAATGTTGGTATGTACTCTGCGGTAAGACCTTATGAAGGTGACAGCAGTTCTTATATGTTATTCGATGGCTTAATTGAAGAAGCATTAGAATTAACAACAGAAATCTTATTAAGAACGGAAGAGCTTTCAAGAACCATCGTTCCTCATGAAGAGAGAATGCTACATAACGTGATGAGAAATAAGGGTTTAGATAATACCGAATACGTTATGATGAAAATGGCAGAAAAATTAGGTAAAGATAAAGCGCATTCACTGTTATATGAAGAAGCCATTAAAACGGCTGCAGACGGTGAAGATTTTTATACTAACCTGATGAAGAATGAAACTATTACTGCGGCCTTTAATGCTGATGAAATTAAGGCAATGCTTGATCCTCGTTCTTATATCGGTTTATCCGTTGAACTTGCTGAGAAAGAAGCGAAACGTGGATTAGCGATTTCTAAAGAAATTAAACAGAGCTATAAATAAAGTCATCAAGTATCCATAAATAAGTCTTTATCAGTTATATCAGGAGCCACTCTATTGAGTGGCTCTTTTTTATTTAAGAGGTAAAAAAATGCCTTTTCCTATAAAAAGAACGATATGTTCAAAAAAATAAAACAATGTTTTATATTTTTATTGATGGTTGTGTTTTTTATTGATATCGTGTCCCTATAAAAGTGATGCATTTTCACACATTATCATTAATGCCTATCAAGGCTAGGAATTGAGGTTCATTATGCAAACTCGTCAAAGCATTCATAGCGACCATGCCAAACAACTAGATACAGAAGGCCTGCGCCGCGAGTTTCTGATAGAAGAAGTTTTTAGCCCTAATAAACTGACGATGACTTATAGTCATATTGATCGAATTGTATTTGGCGGAATTATGCCGGTGGACTCTACACTTACTTTTTCTAATGAGTTAGGTAAGTCTTTTGGTGTCACCTACTTCCTAGAGCGCCGTGAATTAGGCCTTATTAATATTGGTGGCGCAGGTGTGATTACGGTTGATGGCACAAATTATGAAGTGGGTAAAGCGGAAGCCCTTTATGTAGGAAAAGGCGCTCGCGATGTCAGCTTTAAGAGCGTTGACTCCGCTCATCCAGCTAAATTCTATTATAACAGCGCACCCGCACATACCACTTATCCAACACGTAAAATCACACAAGATCAGGCTTCTCCTGAAACATTAGGGGATGCAAGCACCAGTAATCGCCGTACTATTTATAAATACTTAGTTCCTAACGTATTACCGACCTGCCAATTAGTAATGGGTATGACCCAGCTAGAGGAAGGAAGTCTTTGGAATACCATGCCTTGCCATACACATGAACGCCGTATGGAAGTCTATTTCTATTTCAATATGAAAGAAGATGCAGCGGTATTCCATATGATGGGTAAACCAGATGAAACCCGCCATTTATTAGTTCACAACGAGCAAGCCATTATTTCACCAAGTTGGTCTATTCACGCAGGTGTTGGAACACAAGCTTATACCTTTATTTGGGGTATGGTGGGTGAGAATCAGGTCTTTAGCGATATGGACCACGTTGCGGTTCGCGATCTGCGCTAATCAGATAAATGTATTACTCATAATAAAGTAGCCACCAAGTATATGAATTGGTGGTACATATTTCCTATATTCGAGGTAATAGTATGATCCTGAATGCATTTGATCTGAAAGGTAAAGTCGCCATTGTAACTGGCTGTAATACAGGTTTAGGCCAAGGTATGGCATTGGGGCTTGCTCAAGCTGGTTGCGATATTGTGGGGATCAACCTTGTTGAACCGACAGAGACTATCGCTGAAGTAGAAGCACTTGGTCGTCGTTTTTTAAGTTTACAAGCTGATGTGAGTAAAACAAATGAGTTGCCGGGGCTGGTGGATAAAGCCGTCGCTCATTTCGGACATGTTGATATTTTAGTCAACAATGCCGGTATCATTCGTCGGGAAGATGCGATTAATTTTACAGAAAAAGATTGGGATGATGTTATGGATCTCAATATTAAAAGTCTCTTTTTCATGTCTCAAGCGGTGGCTAGAAAATTTATCGCTCAAGGCACTGGCGGTAAAATTATTAATATCGCATCAATGCTCTCATTCCAAGGTGGCATACGTGTGCCGTCTTATACCGCATCTAAAAGTGGCGTTATGGGCGTAACCCGTTTGTTAGCAAACGAATGGGCAAGTAAAGGCATTAACGTGAATGCTATCGCTCCGGGCTATATGGCAACAAATAACACTGCGGCTCTACGTGCTGATGAAGAGCGTAATGCGGCTATTTTAGAGCGTATTCCGGCTGAGCGTTGGGGCGTTCCAAGTGACATGATGGGGCCTGTTGTTTTCTTAGCATCTTCGGCTTCTGATTATGTTAATGGTTATACCATCGCAGTTGACGGTGGTTGGCTAGCGCGTTAATACGCTATTGTTGAAGAAGGCGCCCAAAGGCGCCTTTTTTCGTTGAGCTGTGATAAGGGGGTTGCATGTTTTTTGAAAATTATTGGTTTGCCCAAGGTATTGGTGTTCTGGGGTGCCTTATTGGTGCAACTGCCTTTATGCAACGACAAGATAGCAAACTGAGATTTCAGCTCACGCTCAATGGCCTTTTGATGTCTATTCATTTCTTTTTGATAGGCTCAACAGTCGGAGCTATTAACTGTTTACTTTGTGCAATCCGAAATTGGGTATCGGGCTATTCGCGTAATATTGGGATCATGTTGATCTTTATTGCTTTAGCATGGTTTTTAGTGATCCCAAAAATCATCCATCCAATACAATTCTTAACGTTATTCGCGACGACATTAACAACCTATGCACTATTTCGCTTTAACGGTATTGTGCTTAGATTGTGTATGTTAACCAGTACGTTATGTTGGTTAACGCATAATATTTGGGCAGGTTCAATTGGTGGAATAGTACAAGAAAGCCTTTTCTTGGTTGTGAATAGCCGAACTATTTTTAAACTCTATAAAGCGAAATTACAGGGTTCGTTATGACAAAGAAGAATAAAAAAATCCATTAATATATTATTAATGGATTTTCATTATAAACAAAGAGTTAGGTTTGATTTTTAAATGTTTTCAGCCAAGACATTGGTGTCTGTGTAGCTAAAAGGGTAGTCGTGGAAACCTAATCCAGCAGAAATATTTGCTGCTGCTTCATGTAATTGCGCGATTAACGCAACTTTATTCTCTTCTTGGAAACGAATTAAAGGTAGAGATAAAGAAAGGCCGGCAATAATTCTGCCCATACGGCTATAAATAGGCACAGCAAAACAACGTAAGCCATGTTCCATTTCTTCTTTATCTTCTGCGTAACCTTGTTTGCGAACTTGTTCTAATTCAACAAGTAAAGCATCGATATCTTTCAGTGTGTATTTTGTAAAAGGTTCAAAAGTCACATTAGCCAAAATAGCGCGAATTTCCGTTTCTGGAAGCCAAGCAAGCATAATTTTACCTAGCCCAGTGCTATAAAGTGGACGGCGACGACCAATGCGAGAATACATCTGTAAATTGTATTCAGAGTCTATTTTATGCAGATAAACAATGCTGTCTTCGTCTAATGTACCGAGATGAAGCGTTTCTTTGGTTAGTTTTCCAAGGCGATACATTTGCTCATCAGCAAGTTTAATCAAGTCTTGGTTTTCAAGTGCTTTTGCGCCTAACTCAAATAATTTTAAGTTAAGAGAATACTTATCTGTTTCACCTTCTTGGGAAACATACCCTAACGTTTTCATCGTTTGTAAAAAACGATAGACGGTGCTTTTAGACATCATGATCCGCAAGGATAACTCTGTCACACCAATCACTTTTTCCTCGCCAAGTGCTTGTAATATAGCGAATACTTTGAGTACAGAGGAAACTGAATCAGGAGTGTTTTCTATTTCAGACATTGTGAGTCCTAAAAAATGATTTATTGTTTCATTATATTTGAAATGCTACAAAAATTATAGCGATTAGCGATGATGATTCAATAAGCTTAACGAGTTTTCATCATGTAACGTGTTGCTAATCACAGTATTTTTAAATGAAAAATATCTAAATTTGATATTTTTTATGTGTGTATCACTTTGAATTTAAAGTAGATAGAGATAAATAGCCGTCATGGTTTTGTGTATGCTATTGGGTATCTGAGCACGCGATAACATGATGAGTACTTTATGGCTTTTTATGGATCTTCTTTAAACTTACTTTTTTATGCATTTTGAAAACAATGACAATATCACAAAATTAATGAAATGTTGTTTTAAATCTTTTTAATTGAATCGATTTAAAATAAAATGACCTTACTGCTAATGTGAAAATGGAAAGCGCTATGGCTATCAATGTGGCTGTTATTGGCGAATGTATGATCGAACTATCCGAAAATCAGGCGAATATTGTGCGCCATTTTGGAGGAGATACTCTTAATACTGCTGTTTATTTGACTCGCGCAAACCCCAATTTATCTGTTCATTATGTAAGTGCATTAGGTACGGATCCAATGAGTAGTGCCATGTTAGAGCAATGGCAAAAAGAAGGGGTACATACTGAATTAGTCCAGAGATTAGATAATAAATTACCCGGACTTTATCTCATAAACACGGATAACCAAGGAGAGCGTACCTTCCATTATTGGCGTAACGATGCCGCCGCGCGATATTGGTTACGATCACCAAAAGCCCCAATGATTTTTCAGCAACTGCTTGATTTTGATTATATCTATTTAAGCGGTATCAGCTTGGCGATTTTATCTCCTGAAGATAGAGAACTGCTTTTACAACAATTAGCTAAGTGTCGAGAAAAAGGTGTGAAAATCGCCTTTGATAATAACTATCGCCCAAGATTATGGGAAAGCCTCGATGCTGCGCAAAAAGCCTATCAAGCTGTATTGTCACTCACTGACTTGGCTTTTCTCACATTAGACGATGAATTTCTTCTTTGGGGGGATAGTGAAGAAGCGCAATGTGTGTCTAGGACGATTGAATTTGGTGTTGGGGAAATCGTTATTAAAAAAGGCGCAGAACCTTGCCTGATTATACAGCAAGGACATTGTGATGAAGTTCCCGCCATAAAACTTGATAAGCAAAGTGTGATTGATACAACTGCCGCTGGTGATTCATTTAGTGCAGGTTATCTTGCTACGCGATTAGCGGGTGAGTCAGTTGTAATGTCTGCGCGTTATGCACACTTACTTGCAAGTACGGTTATTCAACATCGTGGTGCGATTATCCCAATAGTCGCGATGCCACATTCTTCAATAAAAGCGCCACTTATTCATTCAACGAGACACACTATGTCAACATTACTTGAACAACTTTCGGCACTAAAAATTATTCCTGTTATCGCAATTAAAAATGCAGATGATGTTGTTGCATTGGGTAAAGCATTAGTTGAAAACGGTATGCCTAGTGCTGAAATAACTTTTCGTACTCCTGCGGCTGCAGAAGCTATTCGCCAGTTAAGAAATGAATTCCCGAAAATGATCATTTGTGCCGGTACGGTATTAACGAAAGCACAGGTTGATCAGGCAATCGAAGCCGGTGCAGATTTTATTGTGAGTCCGGGATTTAACCCTCGCATTGTGCAGTATTGCCAGCAAAGAGGCATTCCTATTATTCCGGGTATTAACACGCCAAGTTTAGTTGAAGAGGCAATGGAACTCGGCATTAATTTATTGAAGTTTTTCCCAGCAGAACTTTCTGGTGGTATTGGCATGCTTAAAGCGTTGAGTGCCGTTTATCCTGTCTCTTTTATGCCGACAGGCGGAGTTAATGCCAACAATGTGAAAGATTACCTCGCATTACCTCGTGTTGTTGCTTGTGGTGGTACATGGATGGTGCCTTCAGATCTCGTTGATAATCAAAAATGGGAAGAAATAGGCGCTCTTGCTAAAGAAGCAATGGCAGCTTTGTAATTAAATTTAAACATGGATTTAAGAGGGTAACCCAATGATCACTGGAAATTTAAAGCAACTCGATGCAACAATGCTGCCGCCTGCACTGTTAAAATTACTCACTCAAAAAGAGTTATCGTTAAACGCTTTGCAAGAGAAGAGTGAAGGGACATATAACATTATTAATAATGATGTTTTTTATATTATTTCCACACCAACTACCGATCGTGAAGAAAACTTAAAAAGTGAGTTTCATGATCATTATCTTGATATTCAAGTTGTGCTTAAGGGGCAAGAGATGATCTCTACCAGCACAACAATTACTTATCCTCATCAATATCAAGAGACAAAACCAGATCTGATTTTCTTAGATAACCCACCTATTACGACACGTTTATTGCTTGATACAGGGGATTTTGCCATTTTTTATCCCGGAGAAGTTCATCGACCTACTTGTCAGGTAAATGCTTCGCAAAAAATTAAAAAAGCGGTTTTTAAAATCAGCAAAACATGGCTGGTAACCCAGAAATAATAACTAGGATCTTCATCCTATTATTCCCCATTCTAAATATGATTATCGGCTACTTCCCTGCTTAATAAGTAGCCGATAATTCAGATTCAAAGCGAGTTTGTAGTTTATTCCAGAATATATATTTTCTATTTCTTTACCGCTAAATTATCTTTTTTAGATAATTTAATGCTTTTTTATCAATAGGTTATTGTATTTACAAAATTGAAAATATAAAAGTGGTAATCTATTTTCAAAAAATAGGAACGCCATTTCATTTTCTTGAATTCGATCACTGAAATATCGTCAAATTCAAGTAGGATTAGCACTATCAAAATACGCAAACCCATAAGGGGTTCACATGCATACAATGAATGTTTTGCCTAAGTTATCTCTTATCAGCACCGTTGTAGTCGCTAGTCTTTTTTTAGCGGGATGTGGTGAAGATGACAAAACAGATAGTCCTGTTATTTTGAAAACGGCTTTTAACCAATCTGAAAAAAATCCTCAATACAAAGCATTGGAAGATTTTAGTCAAAAATTAGAAGCTGCTACGGGGGGTAAATATAAACTCGAAATTCATCCTAATGAATTATTGGGTGACCAACGTGCCGCTCTTGAATTAGTTCAATCAGGTGCCATTCAATTGGCTGTGGTTGCCAATCCTCTTGTTGAAAACTACAACAAAAACTTCTCTGTTCTGGCGATGCCTTACATCTATAACGACTCAGAACACCAAAGAAAAGTTTTTACAGGCGATATGTTAGATGGCCTATTTAGCTCAACCAAAGGAAATGGTTTCGAGGTACTTACTGCCTATACCGCAGGTGCTCGTAGTATGTATGTGAAGGGAACACCTGTTCAAACACCTGAAGATATGAAAGGAAGAAAGATCCGGGTCATGCAATCTGACACTATGGTGAAAATGTTATCTTGCATGGGTGGAACAGGTGTTCCTATGGGACAGGGTGAAGTTTATTCCGCTATCCAACAAGGTGTTCTTGATGGCGCTGAGAATAATGAAATCACTTATGCTGACTTAAAACAGTATGAAGTTGCACCGAGTTTCTCTTATACCCGCCATGTCATGGTTGCCGACTTACTTATCGTGAATGAAGCATTCTTAAATAAGATGAGCCCTGAAGATCAGGCGACTTTCCGTAAGTTAGCAAAAGAAAGTACGGTTACTGAGTTTAATTTATTTAACCAAGCGTTAGACACTGCCCGACAATCTGCTATTAGCCAAGGTGCAACATTTACTGAGGTTGATATCAAGCCATTCCAAGAGCGTTGTAAACCGCTGCAAGAATCGATGCTGACCACACCAGAACAGAAAGATATCTACAATAAGATCCGCGCATTAGCCAACTAATGCCGTTTGTTGCAAGGGGCTAAGTTTTTAGCCCCTATTATAAGGATCAACCATGGAACCTTCAGAGAAATTACCCTCTTCAAACGACTCTAATACGCCTGTTGCAAAAAAGGATTTTTATACTTTTTTAACAAGCATTAAGCTAAAAATAGATACCATCGTCGCTTATTTTTGTATTTTTCTTGTGGGTTTAATGACGATATTGGTGACTTACCAAGTTGTGACCCGTTACCTATTTAACGATCCTAGTGCAGTCAGTGAAGTGCTTTCTCGCTACCTATTTATCTGGTTAATTTTAATTGGTAGTGCTTATGTGTTTGGATTACGTGAACATATTGCGATTACGTTTATGCGTGATCGGATGCCCTATAAAGTCCGTATTTGCCTTGAAATTTTAGGTGAGTTTGCCACAACCGCTTTTGTGTTATTGGTACTCACTATTGGTGGTTACATCGGTATGAGCCGCCAAATGGGACAATTGGATTCGGCACTGCAAATCCCTATTGGGGTTATCTATGCAGCTATACCTATAAGCGGTGTTCTCTCTGTTTTCTATTGCTTATATAACCAATATGGATTGGTTAGACAACTTTCTTCAAAGCAAAAGGTGTAACCATGGATATTGCAATTGTTGTTGCCCTAGTCATGTTTATTGGTGCATTCCTTCTCTTATTTATTGGTACACCAATCAGCGTCAGTATTGGACTCTCTTCTTTCTTCGCCATGGCAATGATATTGCCTTTTGATGGCGCTATTTTAACGTCAGCTCAACGCGTGTTTGTGGGGTTAGACTCTTTCGCTCTGTTAGCAATCCCGTTCTTTATTCTGGCGGGTAACTTAATGAATAACGGCGGTATCGCTATTCGCTTAATTAACTGCGCTAAGTTAGTGAGTAACTTTTTACCGGGGCCTTTAGCGCAAACTAACGTTGTTGCCAATATGCTGTTTGGCTCAATTAGTGGCTCTGGTGTTGCTTCTGCGGCGGCGATTGGTGGCATCATGTCTCCAATCCAAAAGAAAGAAAATTACGATCCCGCTTTTAGTGCCGCAGTGAATATTGCATCAGCACCAACGGGTATGTTAATTCCACCAAGTAACACACTGATTGTTTATGCCACCGTTGCAGGAAGTGTTTCGATTACAGCTCTGTTTATGGGTGGCTATATTCCCGGTATTTTATGGGGATTGGGTGTGATGTTAGTGGCAGGTTTTATTGCTAAACGTCGCGGTTATGTGGCCGAAAAAAATACCATGAAAGGGCAAGCGTTTAAGCTTGTGCTGGATGCTGTTCCTAGCTTAATGATGATTGTGGTTGTTATCGGTGGGATCTTAGGTGGGATTTTTACTGCAACAGAAGCTTCAGCCATTGCAGTTGTGTACTCTTTAATCTTAGGTATGTGTTATAAAAATATCAAAGTAAACCATTTGCCTGCTATTTTCTTAGCCACCGCAAAAATGACGGCAATTGTTATTTTGATGCTTGCAACATCATCCATTATGTCTTGGGTAATGGCATTTACTAAAATTCCTGCCATTATCGCATCAGGCTTACTCTCCTTTACTGATAGCTTCTTAGTTATCTTACTGATTATGAACTTGGTTTTACTGTTGGTTGGTACCTTTATGGATCCAACACCTGCGGTGTTAATCTTTACTCCAATCTTCCTACCGATTTGTGCTCAATTTGGTATGGATCCGGTTCAATTCGGTATCATGATGGTGTTTAACCTTTCATTAGGTACGATAACACCGCCAGTAGGTCCTATTTTATTTACCGGCTGTAAGATAGGTGAAATTAAGATTGAAGGTGTAATTAGACCGTTATTGCCTTTCTTCGCTGTGATTATTCTTGTGTTGTTATTAGTGACATATATTCCTGCAATTTCGATGTTCTTACCTCAAGCAATGGGATTGGTTGGGTAATATTGATAAAGCTGCTAGGGAAAAAAGTAATATAAAGTATCCAAAATAAAACAAGCCGATAATAAAAAGGCTGTTATAAAACAAGAAAAAAGAGAGGGTCATTTGACCCTCTCTTTATGTTTAATAAGCTGTTTTTATCGGGGATCTGTTTAGCCAATCAATCCATGAACTAAAATAATACCGATACAAATTGGACCAATATAACGCCACACCAGTAATAAGCTTTGACGTTTTAATCCAGTGATATTTTCAGGAATAAATGCATTCGCTCTACGTGACCAACCAAAGATCAAACACATTGCAATACCAAACAGTGGCATCAAAATATTGGAAGTCAGGTAATCCAACAAATCAAAGACTGTTTTACCCCCTAATGTCACATCACTCATCGGGCCGAAAGATAATGAAACTGGAATACCCATCAGCATAATTGAGGCGGTAACGACTAATCCAGCACGACGACGAGTCCACTGAAAACGCATCTGCACATAAGCCACGATATGCTCAAGTAATGAAATAGCAGAGGTTAACGCTGCCATTAATAACAAGACAAAGAAAGTCACTGCTAAAATATTACCGCCGGGTAAGTTGGCAAAATAAACTGGCATAGTCATAAAGGTTAAACCGGGGCCTGCATTCGGCTCTAAACCTGCGGCAGATAAGGCAGGGAAAATCATTAATCCGGCAAGTACACATACCATACAAGATAAAATAACCACCCACATACTGGAGTTAGCAATACCTTTGTTATCTGCTAAATAAGCACTGTAAGTGATATGAATACCTAAACCGATAGACAGTGAGAAGAAGGCTAATCCTAACGCATCTAATACGCCTTGTGGGGTTAGCTTACTAAAATCAGGGTATAAAAATAATTTTAAACCTTCAGAAGAGCCGGGTAAGCTGATACCAACAATAATCAATAAAATCATAATGATAAACAACATCGGCATCATGATTTTAACTGCTTTTTCTAATCCACGTTGTACACCTGCTAAAACCACGAAACAGGTTAATCCAGCAAAGGCAAGGTGAGCCAAAATAGGCCATAAAGGATCACTAATAAAGCGGGTAAAAATACCGGTTAATTCAGCGCTATCGGTAATATTCAACTGACCTGTTGCCGCCATAACGGTATAGCCAATTGTCCAACCACCAACAACACTATAAAAGCTATAAATACACCAAGAGCTGAATACACCAATAACGCCAATGATGACCCAATTGCGTCCCATCATTCTTTTAAATGCGTTAACAGCCTCAGCGTGTGTGCTACTGCCCAAAATATTCTCAGCCAGTAATACTGCAAGCCCAATAACAAAACTAAATAACAAGAAGACAATTAAAAATGCACCGCCACCATTATTGGCTGCGACATAAGAAAACTTCCAGATTGCGCCAATACCGATTGCAGAGCCTGCGGCTGCTAAGATATGACCGACTCGTGATGTCCATTGTTGGCTCATTTTGCCCCCTGTGTTATCGAATGAGTGATAGAGGCTATTGCCATACAGTGGCTTATTGGTAAGACGTTGTAACTCATCATCCTAATGGTGAAACTAAACATCATAGAAACTCCCCTAAAAAACAGTTCCACCAGTAGGGGCACAACAAAAAGCCACCTTACTGGTGGCTTTTGCAAAAAAATGAACGTGCTCGGCCACCTAACGAAGGAGTAGTAGGTTTAGGCCTAAGAGTCGGTTGTTGGTGTTCATATTCATCTTTTTGCTCTTTATTGAAATGGATATAATCGCAATGCAATATGAAATATTGTTTTTCAAAATGCGTATTTATTATTTATATCATAAATTCAAACTAAAGAAATAAATTTTATTAGAATTCAGTATTAATTTTTATTTCTAAATGTTTCGCTGATGCTAATTTCTTAATTCCGTAATAAATTAGCCCTATTTGTGCAAAGTGAGCACCGACAAAAATGACGAAACGATTATCAAATATTATTTTGTTTTTGTATCTCATTGATTATATTTTGAAAATTAATTGGCATAATTCCTGCTTAGTTGAACGTTCTTTATGACTCTTTTACTCCCTAGTTAGGGGAAAGGATATCAAATGAACAAAATCAACTCCGTCTGTCCTTACTGTGGCGCTGGCTGCAAAATCAATCTCTGTGTCGAAAATGGTCGCATAATCAAAGCTGAAGGTGCCAATGGTGTCACCAATCAAGGAGAACTTTGCTTAAAAGGGCTCTATGGTTGGGATTTTCTTAATGACAATAAACTTCTGACAGCCAGAATACATGAACCCATGATCCGCCGACAAAAAGGGGCTGATTTTGAAATTGTGAGTTGGAATGAAGCGATTCAATTTACTGCAAAAAAATTACTGGAAATAAAAGAAAAATACGGTGCGAAATCCATCATGTGTACTGGCTCTTCTCGAGGTACTGGGAATGAAACCAATTTTGTGATGCAAAAGTTTGTTCGTGCAGTATTAGGTAATAATAATGTCGATTGCTGTGCTCGTGTTTGCCATGGGCCTTCTGTTGCAGGTTTACAAGAGACATTAGGCAATGGTGCCATGAGTAATTCTATTGCTGATATTGAAGATTCAGACTGCTTATTAGTCTTTGGTTATAACTGTGCTGACTCTCATCCTATTGTGGCGCGCCGTGTGGTTAAAGCGAAACAAAAAGGTGCAAAAATTATTGTTTGTGATCCTCGTAAAATCGAAACAGCCAAAATTGCTAACCAATATTTACCATTAAAAAACGGTACAAATATGGCGTTAGTGAATGCATTCGCATATACGCTAATTGATGAAGATCTTTATGATAAGGATTACGTCAGCCGTTATACCGAAGGTTTTGATGAATATAAAAAACAACTCGCAGATTATAGTCCTGAAGCAGTACAAGATATTGTCGGTATCCCAGCCATTGAAATCCGTAAAGCAATGCGCACTTATGCAGGAGCTAAAACAGCAACTATTATGTGGGGCATGGGAGTAACGCAATTTGGTCAAGCAGTTGATGTCGTCAAAGGGTTGTCTGGTCTTGCGCTATTAACGGGTAATTTAGGTAAACCGCATGTTGGCGTCGCACCAGTTCGTGGACAAAATAATGTTCAAGGTGCTTGTGACATGGGTGTTTTACCTAACATGTTCCCAGGATATCAATATGTCACTGATCAAAATACGCGTCAGAAATTCGCTAAGGCTTGGAATATTCCTGTTGAACAACTTGATCCTGAAGTGGGATATCGTATTACTGAAGTACCTCATTTAGCGATTGAAGGTAAAGTGAAGGCTTACTACATCATGGGTGAAGATCCTCTTCAAACAGAAGCCGATTTAGGCTTAGTAAGAAAAGGCTTTGAAGCCCTCGATTTTGTCGTAGTTCAAGACATCTTTATGACAAAAACCGCAGAGCAAGCCGACGTGATTTTACCTTCAACCAGTTGGGGTGAACATGCAGGTATTTTTACATGTGCAGATAGAGGTTTCCAACGTTTTGAAAAGGCCATTGAAGCACGTGGCAATGTAAAACGAGATTGGGAAATCATTAGCTTACTCGCCACTGAAATGGGCTATCCGATGTCTTATGAAAATAATGAAGAGATCTGGAATGAAGTCCGAGCATTATGCCCACTCTTCTTTGGCGTCACTTATGAAAAATTGGCGGGTTTAGCGCATATTCAATGGCCTTGTACTGATATTGAAGATAAAGGAACACCTTATTTATATTCAGGTAACCAATTCACCACACCATCTGGTAAAGGCCAGTTATTCGCGACACCATGGCGAGCACCAGCTGAATTACCAGATGCCGATTATCCAATGATCTTATCTACAGTGCGTGAAGTGGGGCATTATTCTTGTCGCTCTATGACGGGTAACTGTAAAGCCTTGGCATCACTTGCGGATGAACCCGGTTATGTTCAAGTCCACCCAGAGATTGCTAAAGAAGTGGGTATTCGTGATCAAGAAATTGTCTGGGTTGAATCACGTCGAGGTAAGGTGATGTCTCGTTGCAATGTAAATGAGACAATCAATAAGCAAGCGATTTATATGACTTATCAATGGTGGATTGGGGCATGTAATGAGCTGACTCAGGATAATCTTGATCCTGTCTCTAAAACACCTGAAACTAAATATTGTGCAGCTAAAGTGATAAAAATTGCCGATCAAAAATGGGCAGAAAGCCAAGTTTCTCAACACTATCACACAATGAGAAGTCGATTAATAAACTTAGTGGAGCAAGCAAAAACAGCAGCACATTAAGTTAAGCGTTGATTTAAAATAGAAATGGAGGCGATTAAGCCTCCATTTTTCTCACATCTACTTTATAGAAGTAAAAGCAGTCTATTATTTTTGATTTGCTTTGTTTTCTGCTTCTTTTTTCTCTTCTTCTAAGATCTCACGATACCAGCGCGGGTGATGTTTTTTCGCCCAACCACGAGTTACCCAACCTTCAATCATGCTACGAATTGAACCTTTCACCCAAAACGCGGCATAAGCATGAACAAACACCGTTATGATAAGCAAAATAGCTGACAGTGAATGAGCCAGTAAGGCAATGCGAATAACAGGGATAGAGAAATAGTCCGCGAAATAAGGACGCCAAATCATGATGCCGCTAATGGTAAGCACGATAAGGCTGATACTTAATGTCCAATAAATCCCTTTTTGACCCAAATTATAATGCCCGATATCGCCGGCTTCTTCGTTTTGTAGCACTTTATGGATATTTTTCGCCCATACTAAGTCGTCTTTATCAACAAAGTTATGTTTTAGATATCTAAAAAACATAAAGATAAAGAAGAACACCATCGCAACACCCGCAAATGGATGCAGTAAGCGCGAAAGTTGTGGTGTACCTAAAATATTCATAAACCAGTTTAGAGATGGGAAGAAAAAGCCTAGCCCACTAAAGGTGGTAAAGATAAAGAAAATCGCCACAACCCAGTGATTAATACGCTCTGAGGCAGTATGACGAAGGATTTTATCGCTTTTCTTCTTCATTATTTCTGCTCCTCTTTATTCACTGAATTTTGTGATGCTTCCATCTCTTTTTGTGCCTCTTCTTCATCTTCTTCTGTGGTGTGGTTAGGACCAATACCTAAGTAATGGAATATAGCGCCCGCAAAGGTGGCAGCAAAACCAACCGCTGCTAATGGTTTCCAAATACCTTTCCAGAATTTAACCGTTGAGCTAATTTCTGGGTTTTCTGGTAAGCCATGATATAAGTTAGGTCTATCCGCATGGTGAAGTACATACATAACGTGAGTTCCGCCAACACCCTGAGGATCGTATAAACCTGCTTTGTCATAGCCTCGGGTATTGAGTTCTGCAACACGCTCGTTTGCAAGGTGAGTCATCGCTTCTTTAGAGCCAAAATGAATAGCACCTGTTGGACAGGTTTTTACGCAAGCTGGCTCTTGACCGACTTCAACACGATCAACACACAATGTGCATTTATAAGCGCGGTTATCTTCTTCATTAATACGAGGAACATCAAAAGGACAGCCCGCAATACAATAACCACAACCAATACAATGCTCTGATTGAAAATCAACAATACCGTTAGCGTATTGAATGATGGCACCTTCTGCGGGACAGGCTTTTAAACAGCCCGGATCAGCGCAGTGCATACAGCCATCTTTACGAATTAGCCACTCCAGCTTGCCGTTTTCTTCAACTTCAGAAAATCGCATCACGGTCCACGATTTAGCGGTTAAATCCATCGGGTTATCATAAACACCGACGTTAAGACCGACTTTGTCACGAATATCGTTCCATTCTGAACAGGCAACCTGACAGGCTTTACAGCCAATACAAGTCGTCACATCGATAAGCTTTGCTACTTCTTCTTTAAAGTCACGTACCTGTGGTGCTGGCGTGAGAGAATTAGTCGCAGAACGACGAATAATATCTTGAGATTGCAATGACATTAGTTTCCCCTTATGCCTTTTCGATATTGACTAAAAACGCCTTATATTCAGGTGTGAATGAGTTTGCATCACCCACTGATGGCGTTAATGTATTGGCAAGGAAACCTTTACGTGTTGCTCCCTCAAAGCCCCAGTGGCAAGGAATACCGATAGTATCAACGACTTTGCCATTTATCGTTAGAGGTCTAATTCGCTTAGTCACCACGGCTTTGGCTTTGATATAGCCACGTTTAGCGCTGACTTTAACTTCATCACCTTGAACAATGCCTTTACGTGAAGCAAGTTGCTCACCAATCTCAATAAATTGATCGGGTTGTGCAATGGCATTAATTAATGAGTGTTTTGTCCAGTGACGGAACAATTCAGTAATTGAGTAGGTTGTTGCCACATAAGGGAATTCATCTGCTTTACCTAAATGTTCAGCATCGTAGCTGTATAAACGTGCAACAGGGTTACGAGAGACTTTCGGGTGCAGAATATTATCTTCTGTTGGCGATTCAAACGGTTCGTAGAATTCAGGGAATGGACCATCAGCCATTTTATCAACAGCAAATAAGCGTCCCATACCTTCGGGTTGCATAATAAACGGGCCTACGCCGCTATTAGGTGCTGCATTGCTATAGTCTGGCACATCAGGACCAACCCATTGATTACCATTCCATTTGATAAGTTGACGTTTTGCATCCCAAGGTTGGCCTTGTGGATCAACAGATGCGCGGTTATATAACACACGACGGTTTTGCGGCCACGCAAAAGCCCAACCCGGTGTACAACCTAGCCCTGAAGGATCGGCGTTATCGCGGTTCGCCATTTGGTTGCCTTTTTCAGTCCAACAACCGGAATAAACCCAACAGAAACTTGCCGTTGAGCCATCTGATTTCAGTTGATGGAAACCATCAAGTTGTTGTCCTTTTTTAAACAACAATTTGCCTGTTTCATCAAAGATATCTTGCATGGCTTGACCATTCGCTTCTTTTGCGACTTCTTCTGGTTGTGGATCGTAAGGGTCAACGTAGTTCCAAGAAAGATTCATGATAGGCTCAGGGCAAACACCGCCTTCTTCACGATAAAGCTCGCGTAGACGCATTAATAAATGCCCTAAAATTTTACCATCGTGCCATGCTTGTGCTGGTGGTTTTGCGCCAGCCCAGTGCCATTGTAGCCAGCGGCCTGAGTTTGCAATCGAGCCATTTTCTTCAGCAAAACATGATGAAGGTAAACGGAAGATTTCAGTTTGAATATCTTGTGGTGAAACTTCATTCATCTCGCCGTGGTTTTGCCAAAAATTAGATGATTCTGTCACTAGAGGATCAATGACAACCATATATTTTAGTTTGGCTAATGCGGCGCTACATTTATTTTTATCGGCAAAGGCGGCTAATGGGTTAAAACCTTGAACGATGTAACCATTCATTTTTCCATCGATCATCAATTGGGTTTGCGCCATGATGTCGTAGCTTTTATCCCATTTTGGTAACCAGTGATAACCCCATTCGTTTTGTGCCGTTGCGTGCTCACCCCAGAAGCTTTTTAGCAAACTAATAAAGAAATCAGGGGTTCTTTTCCAGTAGTTAACTTGGTCTGCAACCACGGTTTTTGGTGTTACCTGAGATAAATAAGTCTCTAACGATGTCTGCTTCTCATTAGGCAGAGGCATATAACCCGGTAGGTTTAATGATAATAAACCCAGATCGCTATAGCCTTGGATATTAGAGTGCCCACGTAATGCATTCACACCGCCACCCGGCATACCCACGTTACCTAATAATAACTGGATCATACCTGCTGCACGGATAGTTTGAGCACCACCAGTATGGTGTGTCCAACCGAGGGCATACAAAATAGTCGAGGTTCTGTCTTTTACACTGGTGGAAGCAAGAGCTTCACAGATATAGGTGAAATCTTCTAAAGGTGTACCACAAAGTGTAGTAACAATTTCAGGGGTATAACGTGAAACGTGTTGTTTTAAAAGATTCCACACACAACGAGGATGTTGCAGTGAGTTATCTCTTAATGCCAAACCATTCTCATCAAGCTCATAGTGCCATGAGGTTTTATCATAGCTTTGATTCTCTTTATCAAACCCACTGAAAAGACCTTCATCAAAACTAAAATCTTCACGCACAATTAAAGAAGCATTGGTATAGGCTTTCACATATTCATGCTGAATTTTATTGTGTTCAATAAGGTAATGAATAACACCTAATAAGAATGCAGTATCAGAGCCGGCACGAATAGGAGAGTAAAGGTCGGCAACGGCAGCACTACGGTTAAAACGGGGATCGACAACGATAACCTTCGCATTATTCTTAATTTTAGCTTCGATAACCCATTTAAAACCGACAGGGTGCGCTTCAGCAGGGTTACCGCCCATGATCAGCACAACGTTAGCGTTTTTAATATCAACCCAGTTATTGGTCATTGCACCACGACCAAAAGTGGGCGCTAATGCTGCAACGGTTGGCGCATGGCAAAGTCTTGCCTGACAATCGATAGCTATCATGCCTAATGAACGAGAAAACTTATTATCTAAAATTCCGGTTTCATTACTGGCAGCAGAAGAACAAAGCATACCAGTGGTAAGCCAGCGGTTAACTTCTTGCCCTTTTTCATTATGGGTAACAAAGTTTTCATCGCGATCTTTTTTCATTAAACGGGCGATTTTATCAATCGCTTCATTCCATGAAATGCGCTCCCACTTATCAGAGCCCGGTTTACGATATTCAGGATATTTCAGGCGATTTTCACTGTGGATATAATCGACAAGCCCAGCGCCTTTCGGGCATAGAGAGCCACGGCTAACAGGATGATCAGGATCGCCTTCAATGTGATAAATACTTTTATCGACATTCTTTGCACCATCACCAAGGCTATACATCAAAATACCGCAACCCACAGAGCAGTAAGTGCAGTTATTACGGGTTTCAACGGAACGTAATAATTTATATTGGCGAGCATTCGCAATAGATACTTCAGGTGCCAAGCCGAGTAATGCAGCAGATGTGCCTGCCATACCGCCAGCACAGATCTTAAAGAAAGACCTACGACTGATTTGCATCAGTGTCTCCTTGATAAATTGATAAATAACATCCGTCCCGGGCGTTTAAAAAACGTCCAGTAAAGATACGATTTCATTTTTCAATCATTCAAGACAGACCTGAGTATCGTTTTGTGAACTCAATGTGATGAACTACTACTTAAAATGACGCTGGTGATTATAACGAGGAAAAAAAATAAATCCATACTAACAATGCGGATACAAAATATATTAAAAAATAACAATTTAGTTTGATTTCCATCATGTTAAATAACCAATTTTTCAATTAACACACAAGGTAAAAATGAGCATTTAATTGATTAAAAAGACTCTTGAAATAAAACTCCATTTTTACCTGTGTCATAAAATTTTTTTACTGTAAAAGAATTAACATTATATTCTGCATAAAATCTCAATAATAAATTATTGAGACTGTTTTCTATTCTATTGTCAGATTTTTATTCCTAAATTTGATTTAAAGAAAGTTGTAAAAATATAAGATTAAAAAATAGACATTTTGATCGCCTTCACAATTCAGAAAAGATCGATTTGAAGTTTAACTCCGAAAATAATTATATATTGGAGTGATATTTAAGATACAAGAAAAAACCCTACTTGATGACAATAATAAGAGCTAATAAGTATGAACAGAATAAAGAAAATATCTTACTCCTGTCTTTCTGTAATGCTAGTGTCGGCAATATTCACGTCTACTAGTTTTGCAGAAAAACTACCTAATTTACCTGTAACATTTAAAAGTGGTGCTGGAACAATCAGCGAAAATGTTATTTATGTTGGTTTGGGTACAGCGGGAAAATCATGGTATAAGCTTGATCTCAATCGTTCGACAAAACAATGGGAAAGAATAGCAGACTTTCCTGGAACACCAAGAGATCAATCTATTGCTCTAGAATTAAATAATAATATTTATATTTTTGGTGGAGCAGGAAAAGAAAATGAAAATAGCGAAACAATTAGTGCGCTTACAGATGTTTATCGCTATTTACCAAAAGAAAATAAATGGGAAAAGGTCAACACTCGAGCACCTTATGGATTAGTAGGGCATACGGGAGTTAATATTAACAATGATCAGGCTATTATTCTTGGTGGAGTTAATCAACAAATCTTTGACGGTTATTTCGTTGATTTAAATCGTACTAAATTGAATGAATCTGAAAGTAAAAAAATCACTAGTGATTATTTTAATAAGCCAGCTGAAGGTTATTTTTTTAATCGAAATATAATGGAATATAATGCTGAAAATAATCAATGGCGATTATTAGGTACTACGCCATTTAATGGAACAGCAGGCTCTGCATTAGCTTATGATGGCAATAAAATCACTTTAATCAATGGTGAAATAAAGCCAGGATTACGCACCAGTGAAGTGCAAACCGCCACATTAAAAAACAATCAATTACAATGGAATTCTGTTGCTCAGAAATTACCTGATCCTATGTCTAATCAGCCGCAGGACGGTTTAGCTGGTGCGTTTGCCGGTTACAGTATGCACACTTTACTTGTTGCTGGCGGGGCAAATTTTCCGGGAGCTCAGGCAAACTATTCACAGCAACATTACTTTGCACATCAAGGATTAGAAAAGACATGGCATAAAGAAATTTATGGCTTTATTAATAATCAATGGAAAATCATTGGTGAATTACCTCTTCCTCTTGGTTATGGCGTTACTGTTTCACATGATAATTCACTTTATTTAATTGGAGGCGAAACAAATAAGGGTGAAGCTGTTAATTCAGTTATTACTTTAACGATGAAAGATAAACAATTAATTATTGAATAATCTCTTCCTAAATATAAATTAAAATAATTCATAAAGATCTCCTTTGTTAATACAGGGGATCTCACCTTTTTGGAAAACTATTATGCTAAATAAAAAGAAGAAACTTTTATTGTCATGCTGTACTTTATTAATGTCATCTCAATTATATGCGACTACATTAGACTTTCGTCATGAATATGCAGACTCTACTCGAATTAATAAAGATAGAGTTGCATTTATTCACTCTTTTTCAAATGGTGTTGGTTTCTATATTGATGCTAGCGTTAAATCGGGTGGTGTAGATGGTGAGAAAGATAAACTGTTTAGTGATGTTGTTAATAATGCTATTGAAATGGGATTAAGTTATAACTATAAAATAAATAATCATATTACATTACAGCCTGGTCTTATTTTTGAAACTGTAACAGATACTTCTATATATAAACCCTATTTAAAAGCACAATATAACTTTGATAATGGGTTATATATTGCAGGACGTTATCGTTTTGATTATGCCCGTAAAACAAAACAAGGTGTTGATGATGAAAAAACAAATCGTCTTGATGGTTTTATAGGTTATAAATATAACAAATTTAAAGTGGAATATGATTATACTCAAATGTATAGCGACGCCATAAAATATGATAATAAAAAACGCAATTATGAGCATAACGTCGCTTTCTCTTATCAACTCAACAGTACTTTCACACCTTATATTGAAGTTGGCAATATGGCTGTAAGCCCTCTTAGTGATGCTCGCCAGACACGTTATCGAGTTGGGTTGCAGTTTCATTTCTAATTTAAGTTAAGTAATGCGGAATAAAAAAGAAGAAGAGTGGTGGAAACATCACTCTACTTTTATTTTATTTATTTATCAGTAAGTTGTGAGTCATTGATTATTGTTTGATCTTCTTCACAAATTACTGTTTCTCTGGTTGAGAAATTAAACTCCGTAAAATACTATAATTTGGAGTTACATTTCAAAAGAAGAGAGCAGTGAGTTCAAAATGGCGCTAATTGAAAAGATGACTAAAGATATTCAACAAAAAGGTGGACTGATTGTGTCTTGCCAGCCTGTTGATAATAGCCCAATGGATAAGCCAGAGATTGTTGCTGCAATGGCTCAAGCCGCGGTAAATGCAGGAGCAATCGCAGTGCGTATTGAGGGAATTGATAATTTAAGAGCAACTCGTCCTCTTATTGATGTGCCGATTATTGGCATTGTGAAGCGTGATTTACCTGATAGCCCTGTAAGGATCACTCCGTGGCTTAGTGATGTTGATGACTTGGCTAAAGCGGGTGCTGATATTATTGCTTTTGATGGTACTGATCGTGTGCGTCCTGTACCAGTGAAAACACTATTAGATCATATTCATCGTTTAGGAAGATTGGCGATGGCAGATTGTGCCACCTTTGACGAAGGCATGTATTGCCAAGAGTTAGGCACTGAATTTATTGGTTCAACGATGTCGGGCTATACCGGTGGTGAGATACCAAAGCTACCTGATTTACAACTTGTCACCGCATTGGCTGAAAAGGGATGCCGAGTGATTGCTGAAGGGCGTTATAACACACCAATGATTGCCGCAAGAGGAATGCAAGCTGGTGCTTGGGCTGTCACGGTAGGCTCTGCATTAACGCGCCTTGAGCATGTCTGTGATTGGTTTACTCAGGCATTAAAGTGGCAGCAGGAGTTAGATAAATGAATACATTAGCAATTGATATTGGAGGAACAAAAATTTCGGCGGCACTAATTAGTCGAGATAACCAATTGACACAACATACTCAGATAGCCACACCAGCAAGTGCATCACCAACGCAACTTTATAAAGCTTTAGTTGATATTACTACACCACTAAAAAGCTATGCAGATAGTGTTGCTGTCGCATCAACAGGGATTATTTGTAATGGCATTTTGACCGCATTGAATCCAGATAATTTAGGTGGACTAAAAGGTTTTCCTTTAAAAGAAACACTCATCGCACTTACAGGATTGCCTTGTTGGCTACTCAATGATGCTCAAGCAGCTACATGGGCTGAATATGATCATCGTCGTGAAACGATTTCTGATATGGCATTTATTACTGTATCGACAGGTGTTGGTGGTGGCGTTATTCAACAAGGACAACTCTTTACAGGAAAACGAGGTATTGCAGGTCATTTAGGTCACACGCTTGCCGATCCTCATGGCCCACTTTGTGGTTGTGGTCGCTATGGTTGTGTTGAAGCCATCGCTTCTGGTCGTGCAATTGCGTCGCAAGCGACACAGGAGCTTGCTGGAAAAGATGCAAAAGCGATTTTTGCTGCCTTTCACCAGGGAAATTCACAAGCAAAATCAATTATTGAACGTTCAGCAAACACTATTGCAAATTTGGTGACCGATATTAAAGCCACAACGGATGCTGATTGTGTCGTTCTTGGTGGAAGCGTTGGGTTGGCAAAGGGATATATCGAACTCGTTCAAGCTGCCCAGATAAAGCAACCAGTTGCATTACAAGTGCCGATATTATCGGCCCACTATCATCATGATGCCGGGCTCTGGGGCGCTGTCCTTTGGGCTAGAGAGCAATAAAAAAACTGTCGTAAAACTTACCTTTTACCCTACATATGGCAGGACTAAAAAATGCAATTACATGATTTTGGTTTTATTAACTATGCAGTGCTGTTTGGTTATTTAGCTGCAATGTTACTCGTGGGTGTTTATTTCTCTAAACGCCAAAAAACAGCGGATGATTATTTTCGTGGAGGTGGTCGAGTTCCAGGTTGGGCAGCAGGGGTTTCTGTTTTTGCGACTACTTTAAGTTCTATTACTTTTATGTCGATCCCAGCAAAAGCTTATACTTCCGACTGGACTTTTATTATCGGGCAATATTTGGCTATCGCTATTTTGCCATTAGTTTTTTATTTTTATATTCCTTTCTTTAGAAAATTAAAAATCACTTCGGCTTATGAATATTTAGAAGCACGTTTTGATGTACGCAGTCGTTTATTTGCCAGCCTTTCATTTATGTTATTCCATATTGGTCGGGTTGCCATTATTACTTATTTAACTGTACTTGCTCTACGCCCTTTTATGGGTATCGATCCTGTTGTCTTAATCGTACTAATTAGCTTGCTCTGTATTATTTATACTTGGATGGGCGGCATTGAGGGTGTTATTTGGACAGACGTTATTCAAGGGTTATTACTTTCAGGTGGTGCAGTTCTTATTTTTATTATGATCTGCTTTAAAGTTGATGGTGGATTTACTGAAATTTTCACTGCAACATCACAAGCTGATAAATTCTTTCCTACGACTCAATTTCGTTGGAGTTGGACTGATAGCACCATCCCTGTTTTGATGATCGGTTTTTTATTCGCTAATATTCAACAATTTACAGCAAGTCAGGATGTTGTACAGCGCTATATTGTGACGGATTCCATTGAAGAAACAAAACGTACACTGATAACAAATGCAAAATTAGTTGCCATTATTCCTATCTTCTTCTTTGCTATTGGATCTGCCTTGTTTGTGTATTACAAACAGAATCCTAATTTTTTACCAGAAGGCTTTAATACAGGAGGTATTTTACCTCTGTTTATTGTGACTGAAATGCCTGTCGGCATTGCTGGATTAATTATTGCAGCTATTTTTGCCGCTGCTCAATCTAGTATTTCGAGTAGCTTAAACAGTATATCAAGCTGTTTTAATTCTGATATCTACACTCGTTTAAGTAAGTCTGAACGCAGTGCCGAACAAAAAATGAAAGTCGCAAGATTAGTCATTATTGTTGCTGGCGTCTTTAGTAGCTTGGCTGCAATTTGGTTAGTTTTATCTGATGAGTCCGAAATTTGGGATGCCTTTAATAGTCTGATTGGTTTAATGGGTGGCCCAATGACCGGTTTGTTTATGCTGGGTATTTTTGTCAAACGTGCAAATGCAGGTAGTGCAGTTGTCGGGATCATTGTCAGTATTATTGCAGTATTAGCTGCGCGTTATGGCAGTGATCTTAATTTCTTCTTCTACGGAGTGATTGGCGCGATGTCTGTTGTTATTGCAGGAACAATTACAGCACCGCTTTTCGCATCAGCAAAACAAATTTCATTAGATGATAGTGAAACATCAGGAAACTAATAGGGAAAAATCTATGTTATTTGGGCACATATCAGATTTGGCTACAATGCCAGAAATGAATCCCGCGTTGCGTGATGCGGTGGAAAAAGCATTAGCACTTGATCCCGCTTCACTTGCTCCAGGTAGTTATAAAATCGATGGTGAAACGCTATTTATGAATGTAATGACGTTTGAAACACAGCCTCGTGAACAGAAGCGAGCTGAGTTACACCAGCGTTATATTGATATTCAAATATTGCTTAGTGGTGAAGAAATTATTGATTTTGGTATACAGGGTTCTGCTCAAAGTGTAACGCCTTATAATGAGGCTGATGATTACCAACTAACCGATACAATAATAGGTCAACAAACCTTAACGCTTTCATCAAGCATGTTTGCTGTTTTTATGCCCTATGAACCTCATAAACCAGGAATTTCGGCTGAAAAGGGTGCAAACACACTGAAGAAAGTCGTTGTTAAGTTAGATGTCACTGCATTGACTGACTAATAATTACTATTTTTATTAAGCGCTTTATTTCTGATGTATCAGTAAGTTGTATTCTGATGCTATTAAGGAATAAAGCGTTTTTTATTATCATATTATTGTATGAGCAAGGCTTTTTTTAACCTGTTGGAATTGGTACTCTTGTTGGCAGAATTTTTTTCCGTGTATCTTCTGCAACCAAGGATAATCTCCATGACAGAACAGGCAACGACTCGATTAAAGCCGGGTAAAATACTTGATACGCTAGGCGCAATGAAAAATAGTCTAACGCGAGTATCACAGCGTATTGCAGACTATATCCTGTTCCATCCTACAGAAGTTACTCAACTCTCTATTGCTCAACTTTCACAAGCGACAAAAGCGGGTGAAGCGACGGTTGTGCGTTTTTGCCGTACATTGGGTTATAAAGGGTTTCAAGATTTTAAAATGGATTTGGCGATTGAAATGGCGACCTCTGATAATGAAGAGTCACCTATTCTTGATGCAGAAGTGACCCATCAAGACGATATCCATACCATTGGTTTAAAACTTCAAGCAACGATTAATAACGTACTATCAGAGACATTGAATCTGCTCGATATGAAGCAAGTTCAAGGTGCTGTAAATGCTTTATTATCAGCAAATTATATTTTTATTTGTGGTGTTGGCTCTTCAGGAATTACAGCAGAAGATTTAAAAAATAAACTTATGCGAATTGGTTATCGTGTTGATGCTGTTACAAATAACCACTTTATGTATATGCAAGCTTCGTTATTAAAACCAGGCGATGTGGCTATTGGAATTAGCCATTCCGGTAATTCTCCTGAAACGGTCCATGCTCTTAAATTAGCTAAAGAAGCAGGAGCCAGCACGATCGCATTGACTCATAATTTAGGCTCACAAATTATGGAGTATGCTGATCATCATTTAATTAATGGTAACCGACAAGGGAAACTGCAAGGTGACTCTATTGGTACAAAAACAGCACAACTCTTTGTATTAGATCTTCTTTATACGCTATTAGTGCAAGCTCAGCCTGATATGGTTAAAGAGCAAAAATTGCGAACATTGAATGCGTTAAAACAGACTCACTCCGCATAAGTTTATCTCTACATTGTGTGATTTTTAGTGAAAATTGGCTAAAGATCACACTTTCATTTTTCTCTTCCTTTAATGCTCATTTCGTTATTGCGTTCTGAAGTATTGCTCCCTAATATAGAGTTAAGCTCCATAAAATTAATAGAAAAGAAATTAACCTCCAAAGGAAGTTATCATGAACAAACTCTCTGGACTGATTGCCGCACCTCATACTCCTTTTGCAACTGATGGTAGCGTTAATTATTCTGTCATTGATGAAATAGCAAAACACCTAATTGCAAGTGGTGTGACAGGTGCTTATGTATTAGGAACAACAGGCGAAGGTATTCATTGTTCTGTTGAAGAACGTAAGAAAGTAGCTGAACGCTGGGTTAATGCAAGTCAGGGTAAACTTGATCTTATTATTCATACAGGTGCATTAAGTATTGCTGATACGCTAGAACTTGCTCGCCATGCCGAAACCTTAGATATCAAAGCAACATCCGTTATTGGCCCTTGTTTCTTCAAACCGGGTAATGTTGATGATCTTGTAGAATATTGTCGTTTGGCCGCTGCTAGCGCACCTTCTAAAGGTTTTTACTATTATCACTCCACCATGTCAGGTTTAAATATTGATATGGAAAAATTCCTACAAGTAGCGGGTAAAACAATACCTAATTTATCTGGTATGAAATTTAATTCCCCGGATATGTATGAATTCCAGCGTTGCTTACGCGTAGATGGCGGAAAGTACGATGTTCCATTTGGTGTTGATGAATTTATTCCTGCTGGATTAGCCTGTGGTGCATCAAGCGCTGTCGGTAGTACATATAACTATGCTGCGCCATTATATCTTGAAATTATTGAAAAATTTAAAGCTGGTGATCATGAAGGCGTTACCGCTTGCATGGATAAAGTAATTGCGATTATTCGTGTTTTAGTCGAGTACGGCGGTGTTGCAGCTGGAAAAGTAGCAATGCAGTTACATGGTATTGATGTAGGCTCTCCTCGTCGTCCACTACGCCCAATGACCGCAGAGCAAAAAGCCGATGCATTAGCGAAGTTTAAAGCGGCTGATTTTCTGTAATCAATTTAGCTTTAATTGAATTATTTATAGATAGACCCATTTTTTAACATCTCTCCCCCTTTGATGTGACAGTGGCTTTTAGAAGAAAGCCACTTTTTTATTATTGACTCTAAAACTTGATTTTAAATGCCACTCAAACCAAAGTACGAGTTACTATTTTATTCTTATTAAGGTGTACGGATGGCATACGAATTCCTGACACAAGCAACACTCAAAAAACTGGCAACGGGTGAAACTTGGCAACGGCAATTAAATAACGAAAGTATTATTGATGTCAGCTTAAATGCAGGGCAATTAATGATTTCTCAGCCTGAAGTTGAGGAAAGCTTTATTCCTTTTAGTCAGAAACTAATAGCTTATTGCGAACAGCTTGCGCTTAAATTTCCCTTTATTGAATTTACTCAGCAACAAGAATTTCACTCCACATTATTAACGATTTTTAATCAACAAAATGAGCAGTTTAAACTGCAACGGCCCGTATTATTATCGTGGTGTCATGAGATTGCAAAAACCTTTAATCAAATAAAAAGTATCGAAATTTTATTTAATAACGTTGTACTTACATCCAATGGTAGTTTGATATTAACGGGTATCTCAGAGGAATTAACACGCTTTAGGCAGCAGATTTATCAGCAAATCCCAATTGAGAGTGCACTTCATAAAGACATTATTCATATCACGCTTGGGCGATTAGGTGAAAATACGTCATCAACAGAAATGAAGCAGCTTTATGATGAGTTAGAGCAAAACCGATCATCATTAATGCATCATACTATTAATACCCCAATCATTATTCGACATCCAAAATTTGTGGTAAGCAAAGGTTCGCTTTCATCTGAAGTGCAATTAGGTTTAACGATGGAATTTAATCAGTTATGGCCATTTCGGTGCTATTAATATTAAGTATTAAATAGCTATTTATCTTTTTGTGACTAAAGCGATATAGCTAATTAGTATATAATCCAGCGATTCTTTTTATTCGGATTATGTGTTTGGATTATGAATGTCAAATATCGTGCTGATGTAGATGGTTTAAGAGCGGTCGCTGTTATTCTGGTTATCCTTTTTCATTTGGATAATCGCTTAATTCCGTCTGGGTTTATTGGTGTTGATATTTTTTTTGTGATCTCTGGTTTTTTGATTTCGCTGATAATTAAAACTTCATTGTCACAAGGTAATTTTTCATTTCGTGATTTTTATAATCGTCGATTATGGCGATTACAACCACTTTATCTTGTTGTATTAATTTCAGTTCTAGTGATTTCTGGGCTTTTTTACCTACCTAGTGATTATTTAGATATTACAAATAGCGAGAAATATGCCTCAGCCTTTCTCTCTAATAAATATTTTGCGAGAGCGACAACCAGCTATGCAGCGCAAGATGCACTCTTTTTACCGTTATTGCATACATGGTCTTTAGCGATAGAGTGGCAATGGTATCTTTTTTTACCTTTTGCACTTTATTTTCTACATAAAATCAATGCAAAAGAAAGGATTAATCATTTTTATCTAGTGGTGTTAGTCACTGCTATTTCATTTATTCTGGTGTTTTATTACCAAAAAGATCAACCGAAAAACTACTACTATTTTAGTACGCGGATATTCGAATTTATGTTGGGAGCTTGTGTTGCCTACTTCCCAACAAAGATAAAACCTAATCAAAGAATAAATGACGTTATTAGCTTAATTGCGTTAGGTGTTATTGTTTGGGTTGCATTTCAAAACGATATTATTGCAGGTTATCCGAACCTTAATACGTTGTATGTTTGTCTTGGTGCTGCGCTAATCATTTATACCGGACAACATGGAAGCATTATTGAAAAAATACTCTCACTAAAGCCAATCGTGATTATCGGGTTATTATCTTTCTCTCTCTATTTATGGCATTGGCCATTATTTGCAGTTGCACGTTATATTGGTGTGTTTAATACAGAACTGCAAAAGGGATCGATGTTAGCATTAACCTTATTGCTATCGATTAGCTCTTATTTTCTGATTGAAAAACCGTTTAGAAGAAAGCGCTTAGCCTTTAAATATTCCATCACTCTCTTATTAATTATTCCTATTTTATTTGCTTTTGGGCTAAATGCATTGAATGAAAAATATCAAGGTATTGGAGCAAGGCTTGGTCAAAATTACGTTAATTTAGAAGAAAAATTGAATCAGTTTGATTATCCCAATCGAACTAAATGTATGAATTTTGAAGCCACTGATCCAGATAAAATGTGCCATATTGGTGAAGTAGGAAGTCAGAAAAAAGCCTTTTTATTTGGTGATTCTCATGCAAATCATTATTGGGGCTTTATGGATATTTTGGGTAAAGACGCCAAGATAGATGTATATGCACAAGCAACTTCATCGTGTATTACGCTTCCTAATATTTATCTTTATGACTGGTCTAATCATAAAAATACAGTTTATCAACGTTGTTACGATCAAACGGCGAAATATTATCAACTTATCAAGAATAGCCACTTCGATTATGTAATATTTGGGCAAGTTTGGAATAACTACGCGTCAAATCATGTCATTAATAAGATAGGTGATGTTAGAACCGTTGAAGAGTCTCGCAAACGTGTTGAGAAAGCGATGCGTGAAGCTCTTGATATGATTATTGCCACGGGCGCTAAACCTGTTTTTATTAAAACAGTCAATTCTATGCCAAGTGGTTTTATGACCTGTTTTTATGAAAATGCAAAATTAAGAAAGGATTTTGCAGATAATAACTGTAACCCAAAAAACTATAAAGGTGAGGGAAACACATGGATGAACCAGTTATTTGCCAAGTTAAAAAAGGACTATCCGACTTTAATTATCATCGACCCTAAAGACGTGCAGTGTGATAAAAATGTCTGTCTAACCGATATAGAAGGTGTGCCAGTTTATCGTGATGTAGGACATATTACAGACTATGCTTCAACAATCTTTGGCATGATGTATTTAGAACGTTTTGGTAATCCGTTAGTCGTGAAAAATCCTTAATAAGACAATTAATCGATCATCAAAATAATAAAAAAGTGCGCAGTTATCTTAGATAAAGCGCACTTTTTATTTTTTGAGTATATTAATGATCCAAAGAAACAGAATGAACATGTTCAAGCTGTTTTAATGAGCAATAAAATTCGGGTAAGGTAATTTTTTGCCGAACTAACAGTTTCAAGTTCACTTCAACGCGCTCTTTTTTAATATCGCGAATAGTCAGATTCTCAATGACATCTTTATGGCTTTTTAAATACTCAATTAAAAGAGGAACACCGCTTTCATGAGTAAATAACATGCGCACTTTAATCTTACCTAAGCGTTGGTTTTTCATCTGAAATAGCACCACTTGCGGGCTAAGTTGAATAGCCATAAAAAAGAGAACAGTCACAATCATGGCATGCCAATAAAAACCTGAACCACAAGCAATACCCACACCTGCTGAAGCCCATACTATGGCTGCGGTCGTCAGACCTGAAATTGCATCATCACGTCGATGTAATATAACGCCAGCGCCAAGAAAGCCGACACCGCTGATAATTTGTGCCGCTAATCTCATGGGATCACTACGAATATTGTCTGAAATATTGGCGTAATATTCTGCAGATTGAATAGAGACAATGGTTAATAAACAACTGGCAACGGCAATAATGACACAGGTTTTAAAACCGACAGGTTTTCCCTTTGATTCACGCTCTAAGCCAATAAGGCCACCCAAAATAAAGGCGGCCAGTAATTTAGCGATACTTGATAGTGATAAAGGGCCAATGCTGCCAACAAACTGAATTAATGCGTCCACGGTTTGCTCCTAACGTTGGCCTATTATTCTAAGACTAAGGAGTTACTGCACCTTCTGGTGCTTTCTTGTCTTCGTTATTTTTCTTTTTACTCACATCATCTTTAAAGAAGAAGATAAAGAATAGGGTGACAACGGCGGCAACGATTGCTGGATATATCCAGAATGTTGACCACTGTGGTAATGCAGCATCACCTGTTTCTGTTACGGTTGAATTAAAGATTTGACCACAAATAGTGGAAGCAAATAATAAGCCGAAACCATTAGAGACAATAAAGCGTAGGCCTTGTGCTTGAGCACGTATTTCCGGTTTGGCTTTGCGGTCAACATAGATATCACCAGCAGTAAAGAAGAAGTCCCAACATAATCCCTGTAACATTAATCCGATAACGATAAAATAAAACTCTGTATTTACCGCGGCATAAGAGAAGAATATTGAGCGAATGATCCAGCTAACAGCACCTAAAAGTAATGTAATTTTGAAGCCAAACTTCATTAAGAAGAATGACAATACGAACATAAACAGAACTTCACAGGCTATACCTATTTGCATAATAGACGCCGCGTTATTAAAACCTAATGCTTTAATAAAAACGGGAATATAAGCGGAGTAAGCTGTTTTTGGGATCATTAAAATAAAGATACTAAACATTAAGATAGCGAAATAACGATCTTTAAATAATGAAAGCGCATCTAAACATAAAATATCACGAGTAGAGAATGGCTTACCTTTTGCTTTCGGTGGCGTGTTAGGTAAGGTAAAGCAGTAGAAACCAAGTAAAACACCCACAGCAGAAGCGATATACCAAGTCATCGTACTACCAGAGAAGCCCATTTCACCTAATATAAATCCGATAGCCATAAAACCAAACGTACCGAATACACGAATAATAGGGAAATATTTCACGCCATTAATATGGGAGAAACTAATACTATTTGAAAGCGCAGTTGTTGGATAAAATAATAATCCAATAATGAAAATTAAGAATAAAGTCATGCCACTGTTTTGTGCTTCAATAAATTGAGGAACACAAATAATGACTGCGGCATTAATTAAATGAAGGATGCCCATGACTTTTTGTGAAGCAAAGAAACGGTCAGCCACCATACCAATAAATAATGGGGAGATAATGGTAGCGACACCTAATAAAGCGTAGGCATTACCAATAATGCTTGCCATACCATAGCTACTTAATACCAGCCCCATAGTCATATTCCACGCACCTTGCATGAAATATTGCACAAACATCATTATCAGTAAGCGAGAGGTTATTTTCATATCCATCATCGTTCTCCTCTTAATTTGTTTCTAACGTTAATCCGTCGTAGGCAACGCGGATATTATGAGGAGCACAAACAGCTTCTAATTCGTGATGAAGCAATTTGCCGCTATGTGAAATATGCGAAACGGCAATTTGTGTATCTTGATGTAAACAACCTTGCTGTTGCAGTTTTTCTTTCGCTGCAAATACCGTTTCTAGGCTCATATGATTATCGGTACGATCTTTACCATTGAGTCCATAAGTACATTCAAAAACAACGATATCTAGTGGTTTATTTTCTAACCATTTCCATGTTAATTCAGGGAACCAACCAGAATCATGTCCATAGAAAATAACCTTGCCATCTTTCTCAATATGATAAACATAGCAAAGTTCCCATTTCGCATGATTAGCGAGTAATGGTGTAATTTTATAGCCATTTCTTTCAACAGTAACAAAAGGAATTAAGCAGTGAAAAGCAAAACGCTCTTTGCTGTAACCAGGTAAAACTTCGATACAACCATTAATCGCGCGATCATTACCAAAAATATGAAGAGGATGGTTAATTTCAAAACCATAACCTTCCATTCGGCTAAACAAATCGCCAACATTGAAATGATCTGGGTGAGTGTGAGTGAACAGAAGGCTTTCAAAGTTGGTAGCATCCATTCCATCACGCATTAATTGGTAACTAAATGTAGGTGATACGTCGATTAACATAATGTCATCGACAATGGCAGAAGAGTGAGTTCTGATATCTTTCCCACCCAGTTCTCTTGCTTTCAGGCAGTGTTCACAACGGCAGAAGGGATTGGGTATGCCTTCTGAGGCAGCCGTCCCTAAAAAATGAAGTTTCATAAGAAATCCCCTTATCCTATTGTTTTATTATGATTTTATTAATTATCTGGTGTTGGCTATCTATAAGTTATAGATTAATTTGAACGTTCCAATAATAAAATGATGAAAATCATTTGCCAATAAATGAAGATCAGATCAGTGATCTCATTCAAATTAAATTTCTTATCATATTGATTAATATTGATATAGCTTTTAATTGATATTGATAATCATTTATTTTTGATAAGTAATAAACGCTTGTTTTATAAACAAATTAAAAATGGAACGTTCAAATCAATTAGCAGTAGTCGCGATAAATAATTCAGGTATGCTAGTGAAAGCAGAAATTGAGATGGAAAAAGGTCAATGGCAACGATTAAAGATATTGCAAAATTAGCGGGTGTCTCTCATGGAACAGTTTCTAACGTATTGAATAAACGTGGAAATGTGAGTGTTGAGAAAATTGAAGCTGTGTATCAAGCCGCCAAAAAAATGGGCTATCAATTAAATACGCAGGCTCAACTGTTAAGAACCAATAAAAGCCATAAAATTGCCATACTTCTACCTCAATTAGTCTCTGAAAAATATGCCGTTTTCTTTAATTCCTTAAGACAGTCTATTGCTCACTTTCCTGAGGTCACTTACGATCTTTTTTTAACTGATGATCTTGAAACTACAGAATTAGAGGCGTTACAGAAAATTGCAGCAGGTGGCTATAAACAAGTGATCACTGTTAGCTGTCTCAAAGATGCAAATATCTATTTTGACACGTTAAAATTACCGCCTTCTCAAGTTGCATTTGTTTATCGTGAACCTCTAAATACTCAACGATATTTCACACTCGATTTTGCTCAAGCAGCAGAAGCTATTTGCCAACAGATTGCAAAAACGACAGGTAAATTAGTGGGTATTTTTATGGGAAGTAGCGACTATTTAAATAATCAAAACTTTGCCAATGAATTACAAAATCGACTTTTAGAGAAGGCACCCAATAAGAAAAATGTGGTGCTTTGTGCGTCAGATGAAGAGAGTTATAAAATTGCGTTTGATTTCTTTTCTATGGAGCAAATCCCAGACATATTTATTGCTCAAGATATAGAGAAAGCACGTTATTTAACACAAGCCAGTTATTTCGGTAGCCATTATGATTGCCCTCCTATTTTTGCATTGAGCGACAATATTCCACCTGTACTAAAAGGGTTGTATTACTTTCCAATGAATTACGCTCAACTTGGGTTAGAAGTCATGGATGCATTAATGCAAGAAGAAGATGAAGGTGAAATAACTGAAAAGAATGTGACTTGTGTGCGTAATCAAAGTGACCATCTTTATACTTTAACTCCGGCAGTTATCAGTGAAGATAAAGCGGATATCAGTCTTAATTTACTGATTTTACCTAGCCCTTCAACCAGTGCATTAAAAAAGCTATTACCTCATTTTTATCGCCAAACAGGCATTAAAGTTAATTTAGCGATACACCCTTACGATGAAGTTTATCAAATATTAAGTCAGTTACATTTGCACCCATATTATGATTTATTGCGTATTGATATGGCTTGTTTTCCTTGGTTTGCAGAAAGAATATTACGGCCATTAGATAAAATCGGTAACGGATTAACAGACTTATTAAATAATTTTTCACTGCCTACTCAGCAGAAATTTAGTTTAGTGAATAATGTTGCTTACGCCATGCCTTTTGATGCCAGTGCGCAACTTTTGTTTTATCGGAAAGATTTGTTTGAAGATCCTATTTTAAAAAGAATGTATTACGAAAAAACAGGTAATGAGTTAACCGTACCGACAACATTTGAAGAATACGATAATGTGACGCAGTTTTTTACTGAACAACATGAAGAAGGACAATTAAGTCGTCCAATGGGAGCTTCAACAACATTGGGTAGTGCAGGGCTGATCGCAACAGAGTATTTATTACGTTATTACGCAAAAGGCGGGTGTTTAATAGGAAGTCATAATATTCCTAGATTGGAAATGCCTTTAGCAGGTGAAATATTAGAAGAATATTTAAAACAGTTGTCGATCACGGAGAATATTCATAATAAGTGGTGGAGTGAGTCGGTTAGACAATTTGAGCAAGGGCATCTCGCTATGCTTATCGCTTATATGAATTTATTTAACGATGTTGCTCATAGCAATATTTTACCTAAAACAGGTTTTGCACCTGTACCGGGAAGTATTCCGCAATTAGGCGGTGGCGTATTAGGGGTTTCGCGTTATAGCCAAAAATCACAATATGCAGAGCAATTTTATCGTTGGCTTTATTCCCCAATGGTTATGGATCACCTAATTTTATTAGGTGGAAACAGTAATCATCAAAATTTCAGTCATAACCAAGAAATTAGCCATCGTTATCCGTGGATGACATTGGCTTATCAAGAAATTAATAAGGGAATACGAGAATCATCAGTACCAAATGGCAAATTATTTAATTTACGCCAAGCAGAAACGATTATTGGGCAAGGTATTACTAATGTCGTTAATAATATTATGACGATAGACGAGACGATCGAATATATAAATCAGCGTTTGTTAATAGATACTCAAGGTGAGCGGTAGGTTTTACGGACCACTATAAAATAGCAGGGGATGATAAAATCCCCTGTATGTGAACTCTTATTCACCCGCTAATGCTCTTGGAAATAATAAGTTGTTTTCTAAGCTAATATGATTCATTAAATCGTCAATAAACTCATTAATACCATTATAAAGTACTCGCCATGTGGTGCAGGCTTCAGGTGGTGGTGTGACGTTTTTGGTAATAAATTTAATCACTTCAACAATTTCACCTGCATCATCATGTTCGTGTTCCATAACACTAATAGGAGCCCCAGCTTGGCTTCCCAATCCATTCTTTATCATAGGAAAGAGAATACGTTCCTCTTTCATCATATGGCTTGTTAGCTCTTCTAATAATAGTGTTAATTGGCGAGATAACCCTTTAGGGACAGTCGGTTTTGCTTCATGAACTCGTTCTACTTTTTCTGCTTGTAGAATAAGCTCCGGTAATTGTGCTCTGTGTTTGTCATGATAACGAACAATAATAAAATCAATAATTTCACTCAATGGTGCTTGTCGCCAATCTTTTTCTAATGGCTGTTCTGAAAGGGCAATTAATTTACTTTCAATTTCATCAATGTTGAGTCCTGCTTTCTCCGCAGATTTGCTTAATGTTCTTTTTCCTCCACAGCAGAAGTCGAGGTTATATTGGCGGAATATGGCACTGGCGCCAGAAATAGAGAGAGCCAGTTGGCCTAAAGGTTGATCACGTAAGTTCATAATTTCCTCGTCATACTTCAAGTTGCAGCGTTGTTGACTGCATTCATTCGCACTAGTCACATACTATTGTATGCTCCTAGCGGCTCGTTCATTTGTCGCCTAGCTGCACCTCGAATTATTTAGAGTGTTTCCTCGTCATACTTCAAGTTGTAGCGTTGTTGACTGCATTCATTCGCACTAGTCACATACTTATGTGTGCTCCTAGCAACTCATTCACTTGTCGCCTAGCTGCACCTCGAATTATTTAGAGTACCTACTCGTCATATTTCAAGTTGCAGCGTTGCTGGCTTTGTTTAGGGATATCACTATTCAAGTTATAGCGTTGCTGATTTTGTTTAGCGATATCACTGTTTAAATTAAGCGGACAGCGTTCTTAATAATGCAAAAGCTTCTTTTACTTGCTCTTCTGTGACCACAAAGGCGCGTAATACGTCGTTTTCATCAAAGCCTTTGGCGATAACACCCGATTGTGTTGTATTAATATTCCACGTTAAGTCATTACGAGCAGTTTCACCGGCAAGATGTAGTGGCATTAACGGTGTTTTCACCCGAATAATCATCGGTGGTAAATTAAGAGGTGCATTGTTTTCGCCCACAAGTGATTTTGCTAAATGCATCGCACTTAATTGTATTGGCTGTAAAAAGGGTAATAAATTACCGTTGATTTGTGCACAATCGCCCAAGGCATAAATATCGCTATTACTGCTTTGTAGATATTCATTCACAATAATCCCACGATCAGTATGCAAACCTGCAAGATGGGCAAGCTCTATATTTGGCGTGAGTCCTGTGGCAGCAATAACACAATCAACGGTTAATTGATGATGCTGGTTAAATGTCGCTAAAATACCGTTATCAGTTTGTGTTAATGACTGTAATGGTGATTTCAGCATTAATCGCACACCAATTTCAG
This sequence comes from Proteus sp. GOKU, assembly GCF_015475555.1. NCBI lineage: Bacteria > Pseudomonadati > Pseudomonadota > Gammaproteobacteria > Enterobacterales > Morganellaceae > Proteus > Proteus sp. GOKU. The sequence continues at coordinate 3,966,923 of NZ_CP034105.1, read as the reverse complement.
TGAGGCTAGATTGCAAGCGTCCACTGAGATCGGAGGGGATCAGGGAAGATAATAATTGTCCTGAAATATCTGCAAGGATCACTTCTTTACCTGCCCGACTAAAGTCCATCGCTAATTCAGTACCAATTAAACCTGCACCTAAAATTAATACGCGCTTAGCTTGATGAATTTGTGCTTCATAAGTTCGATATTCTTGTTGGCTATTAAGCGTAAACATTAACTCATGGCCCGAAATAGCAGGGCAATAAGTTTTAGCGCCAGTCGCTAATACCAATTTATCGTAATACCATTGCTCACCTTGAGTGCTCTGAATACGTTTTTCATCCGTATTAATATCAACAATTTGTGTATAAGGATAAATGGCTAGTTGATATTGTTGCGCAAAGTCTTCAGCTGTTTGTTTTGTTAGATCATCCGCATTTTGAGCCTGACTAATAACATGGCTTAAATCCGGCTTGTTATATTCATCAATGCTGTCTGAGGCAATAAGGGTAATGGGAATATCTGCATTAAATTTGCGAATATTTTTGACTAATTGGCGCGCAGCAAACCCCGCACCAATAATCACAATCCCATTATTGAGAAGATCTGTACTCATTTTGCCTCCTTTGCAAGCGCATCAAAGACATCTTTTCCTAATGAGCATTCAGGACATAAGAAGCTATCAGGCACTTCGCTCCACGGCGTATTAGGTTGAACATTTTGCATTGGTTCACCTATTGCCGGATCGTAAATCCATTGGCACACACTACATTGCATACGTGGACCTAAATCGATAGCTTCAACACTTGTGGTAACTTCAGGTTGTGATGAGGTTGTACAACAAGATTGGGTCGCAGGAAGTGGCGCTAAAGCCCATTGACGTGCAATTTCACGGCCATACTCACGACAAATCTCTTGTGCTTGCATGTCTGGACGCCATTTGGTTTTTAGCGCTAGTGCGGTTTCAAATCCAGCATCCATTAAGCGGGTTTGAATACGGTCAACGGCACCACCATTCCAACCATAACTCCCAAAAGCAGCGGCTTTTTTATTACGAAAACGTAAGCCCGTCATCTCTTCAAGCATGGCGGCAATTTTTGGCATCATGACATTATTCATTGTTGATGAGCCAACAAGCACGCCTTTAGAACGAAATGCACTGGTGATAATGTCATTTTTATCACTTTTGGCGACGTTATAGCTTTTTACAAACACGTTAGGATCAATTTCATTGATACCTTGTGCAATGGCATCTGCCATCATACGGGTATTGTTAGACATGGTGTCATAGAAAATAGTGATGCGATCTTCTTGATAGTCTGCTGCCCATTTTAGATATAATTCAACGATTTGTGTTGGATTATCACGCCATACTACGCCGTGAGAAGTGGCAATCATATCGACAGGTAAATTAAAGCCTAAAATTTCATTAATCTTGGGTGTTACAAGGCGGCTAAATGGTGTCAATATATTGGCGTAATAGCGTTGGCATTGCTCAAATAATTCTGTTTGGTCAACTTCATCGTTAAATAAACGTTCATCACAATAGTGCTGACCAAAGGCATCATTACTAAATAAAATCGCGTCACCCGTTAAATAGGTCATCATGCTGTCAGGCCAATGTAGCATTGGCGTTTCAACAAAAATCAATTGCTTACCATTGCCAATATCAAGGCTATCGCCTGTTTTAACGATATTAAAATTCCATTCAGGGTGATGGTGATGACCATTGATTGAATCAATCGCATTTGCTGTGCAATAAATTGGGGTATTAGGAATAAAAGACATCAGCTCAGTAAGTGCGCCAGCATGATCTTCTTCTGCATGATTAATAATAATGTAATCAATCTCTTCCAGATTAATTTGAGCTCGTAAATTTTGTACAAACTCGCGACTAAATTTATGGTCAACTGTATCAATAAGGACATTCTTTTCTTCACGTATTAGGTAGCTGTTATAGCTACTTCCTAATAATGTTTTATATTCAGTACCATGAAAATCACGAACTTCCCAGTCACGTTGTCCAACCCAATTAACATTATTTTTAACATGAATAGCCATTTTGTATTGTTCCTTCTCATTAATCTTTTCATAGGGATATGTATAGATATAATCAAGAAGCGTGCCAGTTTTTATCTTGTTGTTTTAACTGGTTTTTTATTTTTGTGGTAATTTAAATATTGTCAATATGACTATCTTTATCATGTCAAAATGACCATAATAACAGTCATAATGACTATGAGGTGTTTTTATGGGCTTTTCCGTTGATGTACTGGCTAAAATTGCCATTGAGTTACAAAAAGATGTGGGTCATCAAGATAGGTTTCAGCGACTGGTGACCACGCTTCGGCAAGTGCTAAATTGCGATGCAGCCGCATTGCTTCGTTATGAGCCTCATCAATTTATTCCATTAGCCATAGATGGTCTTGTACCTGATGTTTTAGGTCGTCGATTTTTACTTGAAGGGCATCCTCGCCTTGAAACTATTGCGCGTGCGGGAGACGTGGTTCGCTTCCCTGCGGACAGCGATTTACCCGATCCTTATGATGGACTTATCCCAGATAGAGAGCATTTAAAAGTTCATGCTTGTGTGGGATTACCATTATTTGCAGGGCAAGATTTAATTGGTACGTTAACACTTGATGGAATGGACCCTCATCAGTTCGATACTTTTAGTGATGAAGAATTACGTTTAATTGCTGCATTAACCTCTGGTGCATTAAATAATGCGTTATTGATTGAGCAACTCGAAAATCAAAATATGTTATTTACGCCAACCAATACGTTTAAGCCTACAGTAAAAACAGAAATTATTGGTTTATCGCCTTCGATGATGCAACTGAAAAAAGAGATAGAAATTGTTGCCCCCGCAGATATGAATATTCTAGTGAGTGGAGAAACGGGAACGGGTAAAGAGCTGGTGGTAAAAGCCATTCATGAAATGTCTAATCGTGCAGATAATCCGTTAGTCTATTTAAATTGCGCGGCACTTCCTGAGAGTGTGGCAGAAAGTGAATTATTTGGGCATGTGAAGGGGGCTTTTACCGGCGCAATTAGCCATCGTAGTGGTAAATTTGAAATGGCAGATAATGGAACTTTATTTCTTGATGAAATAGGCGAATTATCATTATCACTCCAAGCTAAATTACTGCGTGTCTTACAATATGGTGATATTCAACGTATTGGTGATGATCGTAATTTACGCGTTAATGTGCGTGTATTAGCGGCAACGAATCGTGATTTATGGGAAGAAGTATTAGCGGGAAATTTTCGTGCCGATCTTTTCCATCGGTTAAGCATTTTTCCTTTACATGTTCCGCCATTACGAGAAAGAGATGAAGATATTTTGCTATTAGTAGGTTATTTCTGCGAGCAATATCGTCAGCGTTTTAATCTCACGCAAGTGATTATTAGTCCTGAATTACGTCTTTATTTATTACACTATTCTTGGCCAGGCAATGTGCGTGAATTAGAACATACCATTCATCGAGCAATTGTGTTGGCAAGAGCTGGAAATAAAACCGATAGCCTTATCTTACAAGTTAGCCATTTTGCTTTAGGGGCTGAAAATCCAGTTCACTCTACCTCTCAAACGTTACCTCCCGAAGACAAAAATCTAAAAGAAGCAACGGATGAATTTCAGCGAGATTTAATTAAACAAGCATTGCTACGTAATAACCAAAATTGGGCGGCAACGGCGCGAGAATTATCACTCGATCCCGCTAACTTACGTCGTTTAACCAAACGATTAGGATTAAAGTCGTCATAATTTAAAAAGAAATGTCTTAAACGAAAAAAGGTAATTTGGGTGCGTGGTCCAAATTACCTTAAATAATTATGTTAGGATGATAAGTTGTTAATAAATTTCTATTTTCTGAATGCGTTCACCGTGATGGTTACCAGTTCTGTTAATGTGCTATAAAATTGGCCATACCCACTCATTTTTAATTTATTTAAATAGTGAGGTAGCCATGTGGTCAAATGAAGGGATAATAATTCATTAACCGCTTCTTCTCTGTTTTCTGATGCTAATACCGCAGCTTGAAATAACATCAAACCGATATGATCAACAGGCTCTGGAAAAGGCGTGTTTACTTTTAAGCGTTCCCGTTTTAAAAACTCACTCAGTGCAAGGGTAGAATCCCCTTGTAATAAGCCTTCAGGATCTAAATAGACTGAGCCCCAAGGGGGGGCTGGCAATGCATTAGGACCAACAAAAAGATTTTGCCATTGGGTTTTTAATTGCTCTGTATCGATAGAAACAGAATCAATTAAACGTTCACACAAGCGGCTTTCAATTTTACAAGGCCACTGTGCTGCAAAATCCCCAGTTTTAAAAAAGTTGAGTGCCGTTTTATTGGTGTCATCATCAGGTGGGAATAAATAACAAATTCCCAATAAATTAAATGCAGCCGCATAATAAGAGAGTCTGCTCATAATTTTTGATACTTCCTTAAACAAACCCCAATTAATGAGGTTTGTTTTTTATTATTTAAACAACAAGCTCAATTACAATTAGTGAATTGAGTAGAAAACATAACGCAACATAAAGTCAGCGATAATCGCGATAACGCAACCAAGTGCAAAAATAGACTCGGTTGTTTTACCTTGATTTTTAGGGGCTAGGAATTTCACTAAACTATAGCCACAAGCCAATACTGCAAAGGTTGCTAAGATCCAGCATGTAGTACGTAATGAACAAATGGAGTAATACACTTGAATAGGTGATAACGGGAATGTCACCGATTTTTGGCTATATAACGTGCTAGTTAAATATTGCTCATAAAAAGGTTGATACAGTAATCGACCAATTAAGCTAAATGCCATTATTCCCCATAATTGCCATTTCCAGCGCATTGGGAAAGAGTCTTGGGGTATTTCAATACCTAACTTACTGCCTACGCGTTGTAATACTTTGATCAGCAAAAAGAAAATAGCCGCGCCAAGTGTTAACATCGCACCGAAGAACATCACGTAAGTATTAGGATCCATCCATGTCAAAATGGAGGTATGGCGGTAAATCGATGCCATGCAATAAATATCAAATAATCCAATCAGAATGCTGGTGCTTAATAACAGCATTGAGAGTTTGCGAGTGCGCCAGAGCCATAAAAAGGTTAATCCTAGACAACCGACAAAAATAGCAGTGACGGCGACTTCACGACTTAGCCAAGCAGAAAAAACATTTCTAATGGCATTGGGGGCATTTAATGGCACACCTAAGTGAGTAATTGAAGCGATAGAGCCTAAACCAGCTAATCCACAAATAACAAATAAGGCTAACAGCATAAAACGATAGTAGCTTTCTGCATTGAGATAATGAGAAAGGCGACGAGCAAAAAGCCCTGTTGTTAGCGCAAGACCAATGGTCGCATTCATCATAAATGTGAAGATTAATAATGACCATTCATTCATTTTCTTTCTCCCTTATTATTAATTCCGTCATTATTGGCACCCTGATGTGGGTTAATAACAAGGTTTGGATGCGTTATTTCAGGGGAAGGTAAACCCGTGACATAATCTAAATCGCCATAGCGTTCACGCAGTTCATCAATAGGACCAAATTGGATTGCACCTAACGGACAAGTCGCAACACAAACGGGTTGTTCACCTTTTTGCTGTAAATCGATGCAAAAGTCGCATTTTGACATCTGTTTGGTTTCTGGATTCATTTGTGGCGCACCGTAAGGGCAAGACCACGCACAAGCACCACAACCGACACATTTGTCTGTATCTACCATGACAATGCCGTCGCCTTCACGCTTATGCATTGCTGTTGTTGGGCAGTTTTTAACGCAGATTGGGTCATCACAATGGTTACAAGAGATAGATAACGTGTAAGCAAAGACATTATTGACCAGCGCACCTTTAGGATTGCGGGTATAACCGCCGCCAGTGATTTCATAAACACGACGAAATTTGCGTCCAACATCGAGGTTGTTTTTATCTTTACAAGCAACCTGACACGCTTTACAACCTGAACAGCGAGCGCTGTCGATATAAAACCCTAACTGTTTGTTGCTCACAGCGGGATAAACGATAAATTTACTCATGCTTTTGCTACCTCGACCAATAATGTTTGGTGAGCATTGCCGTGTGCCATTGCGGTGCTACGGGATGATGTTAATACGTTGGCACATCCACCTTGATCTATGCCTTTTGCATCAGGTTGCCACCAAGCACCTGCTTGCAGGGCGACGACACCAGGCATAATTCGTTGTGTTAATTTGACGGGAACCATCGTGATCCCACGATCGTTATAGACTTTGACTTTCTCACCTTCTTTGATGTTTCTATCTTGAGCATCTAACGGGTTTAACCAGAGTTCTTGGCGCTGTACTTCTTGCAACCAAGGGTTGGCAAATTGTGTTGAGTTTGCGCGGTTACGCCCTTTCCATGTGATAAGTTGTAACGGGAATTTATCTGTTAACGTATCTTCAGGACCTTCAATGGCGGGAACATAGTGAGAGAGCGCAGGAATATCGACATTATTCATGTCATATAAACGCTTAGAGAAAATCTCAATTTTGCCTGATGGCGTTGGGAATGGATTATTCTCGATATCTTGGATATTTTTCTCAAACGCCACATTTTGAGTATGTGGACGATGTTTTAATAGATGACGACGTTTAACTAATAACTCTTTAAAGGTTGGAATACCGTCTTCAGGGCGTTTAACACTCGCGTCATCAACTAAATATTCAATCCAATCACGGTCAGTCTCTTTGCCTTCGCTAAATTGCTCACCTACACCTAATTTATCGGCAACTTCACGTAACCAATCGTAGTCAGTTCGACGCTCAAATTCAGGCTCAATCACTTTTTCAGAAAGAATAATGTAGTCGCCATAGCTCCATGTACCACCGATATTCCAGCGTTCTAAGAAGCTGGTTTCTGGCAGTAAAATATCGGCGTATTTTGCACTTGGGGTTAGATAGAGATCACTACAAACGATAAATTCTACTTTTGATTCATCTTCAAGTACTTTTGCAGCATGAAGAATATCGGTATTTTGGTTTGTCATGTAGTTACCCGCCATTGAGAAAATCATCTTGATTTCAGTATCAAGTTTCTCGGCGTTCAGTAACCCATTTTGTGGCGTGACTAAATTCTTATCTTCACACGCTTGTACCCAGTTGGTGATATTGATTTTCGCTTTTACTGGGTTAGTTAATAGGCTTGGCCCTGCAATGGTTTTACGCAGTTCAGAGTTTAATGCCATGCCATAACCCGCAGCCCAACCACCACGAACACCGACATTACCAGTGATAGTCGCAAGTAATGTCGCACCACGCGCCGTCCGTTCACCACAAATATGACGTTGAGGACCCCAGCCTTGCATTAATGCCGCCGGTTTTGTCGATGCATATTCACGAGCTAATTGCTTAATGGTATCTGCTGGGACTTTAGTGATGGTTTCAGCCCACTCTGGGGTTTTCTTAACACCATCTTTTTTACCCATTAAATAGGCAACTAAAGATTCATTTTCACCTACACCTTCAGGCATTTGGTGTTCATCAAAGCCAACTGTGTATTTATCGATAAAGGCTTGATCGTGCAGATTTTCGCTTACGATGACATACATCATCGCATCCATCATCGCGTTATCTGTCGTTGGCAGTAACGGGATCCACTGATCAGCTAAAGAAGAAGCGGTATCTGAATAACGCGGGTCAACGACAATAAATTTAGTGCCGTTTTTCTTCATTTTTTGGAAGAAATGGTTTGAATGACCAAAAATCGTTTCGTTAGGGTTATGACCCCATAAAATCACAAGAGGCGTATTTTCTAACGTATCGAGTGTGCTACCACTGGCGGCTGTACCGTAAGTATAAGGAGTGACCGCAAGGGTATTACCGTTACTGACTGAGTGATAGTTTTCCAGAAAACCGCCTGTGATATTAAACAGACGACGTAACATATTCGCACCAGAGAAAATACCGCCAGTAACACCGGTACTTAAACTCACAAAGCGAGATGCAGGACCATATTGCTGATTAATACGTTGCATATTTTGTGCAATAAGGGTGGTTGCTTCTTCCCAAGTGATGCGTTCAAATTTGCCTTCGCCACGTTTACCAACGCGTTTCATTGGATATTTTAAACGGTCTGGATGATAGACAAATTTACGATAACCACGGCCTCGTACACAGGCACGCATGATTGGCATTTCTTCATCTAAATCAGCATCTGGGCGTGTACTAATACGGGTAACTTTGCCGTCTTTTACATGGGCACGAATGTCACATTTACCGCCACAGTCAAAGCTACTACAAGTTGAAACAACGCGTTCACCATCTTCGGTTGTTATTGATTTTACTGGGATAGCGTTATCTGTTGTCGCAGCAAAAGAGTTTGATGCGAGAAAAGGAAGGGTGACTAATGCTGAGCTCGCTTGAATAAAGTGACGGCGGCTAACATCGTTGAGAATGCTCTTTGTATCACTATCGTGATCGGACTGATTGCTCATAATGAACTCTACCTTAAACATAATAGGCGGATCCCGATATACCCGATACTTGATATAAAGAATGTGCGTGATTTTTCTAGGCTATGAATAAAGGGAATGTCTGGTATCCGCTGCATTATTATTGAATGCATAGATAATTGCAGAATGCTCGAAATAACATCTGCGAGAGGGATAGTAGTTGATTAATCTTTTGCCAACATTCTAAAACCAGACAATGACATTCGAATTTCAGCCTATTTACAAGGGGTGTTAAAAGTTCGTTTTTTGATTGTTAATAGGGTTTGTTAAATAGATATCAAGAAGGTTTAAATTTCACATAAGGTGTTTTCGTTGTTTATTTAAATATATAACGATTTTAATTATATAGGTCATTATTTGCCAGTGTGTAGAGTGTGGGATAACTGCTATATTAAAAGAACGAAAATAAAAAGAGAGTGACCCAAATTGTGAGAAATGTACCTTTAAAAAGCGTTGATTCACTTGACCGAGATGTTATTGCGCTGGGTACAGACTATTTGCCCAATACGTTGTTAGAAACGCATCAACATCGCCGAGCCCAATTTTTATACCCTGCAACGGGTTTAATTGAAGTGAGCACAGATGATGGTGAGTGGGTCATTCCGCCGTCTTGTGGTGTGTGGATCCCACCAGAAACTGGGCATGAAACTCGTATGTTAGATGTGAGTACTCGAAGCTTGTATATCGAGCCTTCCGCTGCTCCTCGTCATAGCAAACAATGTGAAGTTGTCAGTGTTTCCCCTCTTTTTCGCCAACTCTTGCTTGAAGCCGTAGATGTGCCCGCAGAATATGATAAAAAAGGGCGAGATGGACTTTTAATGCAGTTAATCTTATGTGAATTAGCGAAAGCAAAACCGTTACCGTTTTTTGCACCTATTCCACAAGACAGTAAATTAGCTAAATTATGTCGTGATTTTATTCGTAACCCAAAAATAGATTCTTTACCGCAACAGTGGGCAGATAAATTACATAAAAGTGAGCGCTCTTTTAGCCGCTTTTTCCGCCAACAAACAGGAATGTCATTTTCACAATGGCGACAACAAGTCTGTTTATTGAATTCATTAACACAAATCTTATCGGGACGCGGCATCACCGAAATTGCCTTTGATTTGGGTTATAACAGCGCTGGTTCATTCTCGACGATGTTTAAAAAACAGATGGGACAATCACCTTCTCACTTTAGTATGGATGCACTGGATATCGATAGGTTTTAATAAAATAATTATATTATTTCAATTTAAAATGGATGAGTCGGATAAGTTATTAGTTTTAAAAAATAGATATATTATTATTTTAATTTAGAAGTTAATTTTATTTAAATAAGTAAAATCATTCTTCTTAATAAATATTTTATTTATAAAATAGCCCTGTTATCTTGTCGTTGTTATAATGCCATCTCTTTTTAGATGGAATATATTTGTGGGATTAATAATTAAAGAACAGTGTGTTATCGTGAAACATGATTGCTCTGATTGGTTAATAACCCAGCCAGAAGGAAATCCAACCATTGAATATGCTAATGACTTGAAAGTTTATGCTGTTTTTAAACGACAATTTCTTTCTGGTAAACAAAGTCATAATAGAAAACAGCGGTTTTTGGGAGATAACTGTCCTTTAATTTACGCATTAAAAGGAAAAAATGGTTTATATACAAATATTTCAAGTATAAAAAAACTTAATTATAGTTTTGAAATAATTTGCACTAAAATTATGAAGCTAGAATCACAAGGATATCAATTAATAATATCAATACCATCTGCTCATAACATTAGTTATATCATAGCAAAACGGTTGGCAAAAAAATTTAATGCGTTACATTTAACTAATACGCTAAGAAAAATTACAGTTAATAATGCTTTTCAACTGCTTGATAGTGCAAATGTTAATGTTAAAGAAGCTAAAAGCCTCGAATTTAAAATTAAAATACAAGAAAAAGAGGTTGGAAATAATGGTAATTTTTCACTAAAAGGAATTCCAACGAAATATCGGGATATATTTCCACCATTCATTTTAAATGAACACTTATCACTCTCTTATAAACGAATAAGAATACTACTTGTTGATGATCTTATGGCGACTGGAACAACACTAATTACAGCAAGAGAAATAATCGCACAACAATATCCTAATGCGGTTATACATGCTATTTGTCTATTTAGTTCAATGAAACGGCAAAATCAAAGGCTTGATAATATCAAGATAAAAAGATATAAAGATGACACAGAGTGTGCTTGAGTCTCCTCGCTCTCAAAATCCAGATGAGACCCGCGTAAGCACCTGGCTGAGGTCAGCTTGTAAAGAGCAAATATCAGTAGATTAGGCAGCGGCTAATCCTTCAACAGAATTGTTGTCGTAGAGAAATACCGAAAAGGAGAGCGTAAGCTCTCCTTTTACTTTCTAATTTCTACAAAAAATGTGCAGATAGTTATTATTAAAACTATTTTACTCTCGTACCTTATTACGCAAGCAATAAGGCAGAGCCACTAAGCTAAATGCGGTAATAATTGCCGTCGCGGTTAATACCACGAAAAAGGCATTTTCAAAGGCTAAATTTGCTTGAGATATCACAAGAGAAGCAACGTCATTGGGTAATTTCTCTGCCACAATCAACGCTTCATCTAAACTGTCATATACCGCATCATCAACCGTTAATGAATCGGGCAACATCAGTTTTAAGGTGTATACCGTACTCATCAAACTGCCCATAAATGTCACACCAATCACACTACCAAGCTCATAAGCTACATCTTCAATTGATGCCGCCATTCCCGCTTGTCTATCTGCCACACTCAACATAATTGACGTCGATGCCGTGGTAAAAATAATACCTAAGCCAAAGCCGATTAAGAATAAGCTACCAATTAATACCATTGGAGATGTTGTTTGATAAACGGCAATTAGCCACAGATTTCCCACTAAAGTCAGCATAAATCCGGCAATAATTAAGCGAATTTCGCCTAAACGCACCAAGAAATAACCTGCCAATGGAGAAGCCAGTACGGAGCCAATAGGAATGGGTAAAATCACCAGCGCTGCATTAAGTGGGGTAAAACCTGCGACAAGCTGTAAGCGTTGGCTGAGCAGTAATTCAATACCTACAATGATCACCATAGAAAGCACAGCCATTAAAATGCCAATACTAAAAAAGCGGTTTTTAAATAGCCCAAAATCAATCATTGGGTGAGTTTGTTTACGCTGACGTAAGGTAAATAGAGTGAGAAAGATCACTGCAATCACGGTGGCAATCATGGCTTCACTCCACTGTGTATAAGGTTTTCCTATCTCTTTTAAGGCATAAATGGCGCTGATCAAACCCACTAAAATCAGTACTGAGCTTAAATAATCAATTTTATGATCACCATGTCCTGAAAACTTAGGGATAAGCCAAAAAGAAAACGGTAATACAAACAGAACAATGGGAACGTTAATTAAAAAGACGGAGCCCCACCAAAAGTTATTTAATAAAATACCACCAATTAAGGGTCCTAACGCCGCACCGCCTGAGGCAACAGCAGACCAAATTCCGATAGCAATAGCACGCTCTTGTGGATCGCTAAAAACTTGGCGCACTATTGATAGTGTTGCTGGCATACTCATTGCCGCGCCCACAGCTAAAAAACCCCGAGAAGCGATTAAAGCGGTAGCCGAAGGTGAAAATGCTGCGCACAATGAAGCGAGTGCAAATAGCGGTAATCCACTAATAAATAATGTTTTATGACCAATCCTATCTGTGAGCATACCTGCTGCGGGTAATAATCCAGCAACAATTAATGGATAAGCATTCATTATCCAAAGTTTCTCTGATGCACTTGCGTTTAAATCATGAGTTAAACGTGGTAATGCGGTATAAAGCACTGTTACATCAACAACAATAAGAAACAGCATGCTAGATACCAAAAGTAATACTATCCAACGTTTATAATCTTTTATCATAGAAATCTCAGTTATTTTTATGTGTATTATTTTTACTAGCGGCTATAATATAAATCCATACGACCGTATTGAAAAGAGGTTTTTTTATGGGACGTCAAAGAACTATTGATAGAGAAAAACTGCTAGAAGCTATCTTCGATATTGTGATGGAGCAAGGCGCGGCAGCGTTAACGATTGATACTGTTGCAAAAAAAATGGGGATCTCAAAAGGGGGCGTTCAATACTGTTTTAGCAGTAAAGAGGCGATGATTGATGCAATGTTTGATTTCTGGGAAGAGAGTTATGAAACTCAATTTAACAAGATAGTTGAAAGTGATAATTCCCCTGACAATCGTGTCGCTGCACATATCCATGCCACACATCATCACGATAAAGTCTCTTTTGCCAAAGGCGCTAGTTTGATGGCGGCGTTGCTACAAACTCCCGAATATCTACAAAGTACCAAAGAGTGGTATCAACAGCGATTAGCAGGTGTAGATACAACAACAGAAGCTGGAAAACGTGCACGATTGGCATTTTTAGCGACAGAAGGCACCTTTTTATTGCGTTATTTTGGATTAATGGATATTGATGATAATGAATGGCAATCTATCTTTGAAGATATTGATTCAGAGTTACTTCAGCAAGGGAAAAGGCAATAAAAAAGCACGCTGTTAATGAGAAGAACAACATGCTTTTTATTGAAGATAATTGGCTAAATGGCATTAGTAATACATAGCAATTAGCTTATTATCGAGCTCTTTAACGTCAACGGGTGTGTCGAAAATATCTTCGATAATATCCGCTTTCATGATCTCTTTGGGTGAACCGTGATAATACAGTTGTCCGTTACGCATGGCTAAAATATAGTCAGAGTAAACAGAGGCAAAATTGATATCATGAATAACGATAATAATCGTTTTTCCTAATTCATCTGCGGCTTTTCGCAGAAGTTTCATCATTATTACCGCGTGTTTCATATCAAGATTATTAAGCGGTTCATCAAGCATGACATATTCAGTATCTTGGCATAGTACCATTGCAACATAGGTACGCTGACGTTGCCCACCCGATAATTCATCGAGATAGCGATGACGAAATTCAGTCAGATTTAAAAAGGCAAGTGACTCATCAATCACTTTTTTATCGTCGAGCGTTAAACGCCCTTTACTGTAAGGATAACGCCCAAAGCCGACTAATTCTTCTACGGTTAAACGACTAACAAACTGGTTTTCTTGGCGCAGTATTGAGAGATTTTTAGCAAGAACATCGCTATCAGTTGCAGCAACATCCATGCCGTTAACGCTTACCATGCCACTTTCAGGAAGTAATAAACGTCCAATAACAGAAAGTAGTGTGGATTTACCCGCGCCATTAGGGCCAATGATCGAAGTAATACCGCCACGTTGAATTGTTGTTGTTATATTATCGAGAACGGTTGTGTCTTGATAACGTTTTGATATTTTGCTGATTTCAATCATATTAAAGTCTTCTTAACACCAAATAAATAAAGAACATTCCACCAACAAACTCAATCACAACAGAAAGTGTACCTGTCATTTTTAAGCCATACTCTAAAACCAGTTGCCCACCGATTAAGGCGATAGTACCTAGTAGGAAGGCGACAGGCATCAAGAAACGGTGCTGGCTGCTGCCACTGATATGATAAGCAAGGTTAGCCACAATTAAACCCAAGAAGGTTAACGGACCAACTAAAGCGGTAGAAACCGCAACTAAAACGGAAATCAGCAACAGGATATAAGTGGTCTGCTTGCGGTAATTAATACCAAGGTTAATGGCATTTGCTTGCCCTAATGCCATCACATCAAAGCTATAACGCATACGCCAAAGTAAAACACCAACAACCACAATAATCGCTAAAGCACAAAAGATAAGATCAGGCGTAGCGCGGGTGAAAGTGGCAAACATGCGACCTTGTAAGATGGAAAACTCATTAGGATCCATCAAGCGTTGTAATAATGTGGCGGAACTGCGAAATAGAGTCCCTAAGATAATCCCAATCATCAGGACTAAATTAATGTTAAAGCGTACTGAGCTAAACAACCAACGATAAAGTACAACCGAAAATAGCACGAGCAATGTCGATTCTAAGAAGAACTTTGATAGGTTCAGCATCCACGATGCAGGCATATCGCCTTCAAAGAAGACAAACACGGTTTGTAGTAACACAAATAGGGCTTCTAACCCCATAAGTGAAGGTGTCAGAATACGGTTATTCGCGATAGTTTGGAACAATATTGTGGAAACACCCGCAGCAAATGCCACCACAATCATGGTGAGAATAATGTAAGCGCGGTGAGTCAGAATATAAGAGATATTGCCGTTTAGGTTTATCGTCATAAATAACACAATAGATAATAACGATGCCCCTAATAATAACCAGATACGAGACATGGGAGAGAGGCGCATTTTCTTATGTTCGACAGCGCCAGTACATTTGCTAATTATGGATGAATTAACTTTTTGCATAACGTTGCTGCTTTAGTAGTAAGAAAAGGAAAATAATGGCACCCACAGCCCCTAAAATAACGCTGGCAGGAATTTCAAATGGGTAGCGAATAAGGCGACCAATCACATCACACAGTAAAACAATCGCGCCACCACTTAAGCAAACCCAAGGAATGGTTTTACGGATATTATCCCCCATCACTAAGCTCACCAGATTGGGCACAATCAAACCAAGGAAAGGCAATGCACCGACGACAGAAACCACAACGCCACTGATAAGCGCAATGATCGATAATCCTATTATCATGACTTTGCGATAATTCAGCCCCACGTTAATGGAGAACTCTCGCCCCATTCCGGCAACAGTAAAGCTATCTGCAACCCAACACGCCATGATTGCCAGCGCTCCAACAAGCCATAACAGCTCATAACGGCCTTGTAACACGCTTGAGAAATCGCCACTGGTCCATGCATCTAATGATTGCAGTAAATCGAAATATACCGCTAAGAAGATGGTGAGTGCGCCAATAACTGCACTGAGCATAATGCCGACTAAAGGCACTATCAGTGTTGTTTTTAAGGTGATCCTTTGCAGAAGCAACATAAACAACAAAGTACCAAGCAGGGCAAAAACAGTGGCAACCATCATTTTGGTAAAGATGCCAGCAGCTGGAAAGAGCAGCATGACGACTAATAAACCAAGACTTGCAGATTGGGTGGTTCCGGCAAGAGAAGGCTCAACGAAGCGGTTTTGGGTGAGCAGTTGCATGATTAAGCCTGCAACACTAATGGCTCCACCGGCGAGTAATAATGATAGGGTTCTTGGAACACGGCTGATAAAGAAGATATCGCGCATATCGGGATCAGAAAAAAGCGAAGCAGGAGTAATATCTCCTGCGCCGACAAATAGACTGATCATTGAGAGGATAGCGATACCTCCTATCCCCAATGATAAATGGAACGTTTTCATTCAGTTACTTTATTTTTTTTGATCCAATGCCTGATTAATTGTATCCATTAAGCGAGAGTAAGTTTGGATCCCGCCAGAGATATAAATGGAACTTGCATCAAGATAGATAACTTGGTCTTTGTTCCAAGCGTTTACTTTTCTGACCAGTGCATTATCAAGAACTTGTTGAGCTGGTTGTGAATCTTCACGACCAATTGCTGCATCACGGTCAATAACAAACATCCAATCTGGGTTCAGTTTTAACAGTAATTCAGAGTTAACGATGTTGCCGTGAGAACCTGGGCTATCAAAAACATAAGCTGGTTCAAAACCTAATACATCATAGATAAAGCCAAAGCGAGAGCCTGGGCCATAAGCAGAAATTTTACCGCCACTGACTAAAACCACCATTGCTTTACCTGCATCGGGTGTTTTGGCTTTTACGGTATCAATTTTGCTATGGAAATCAGCCAGTAATTTTTTAGCTTGTTCTTCTTTGCCAAAAATTTGACCTAATGTTGTTATGCGTTCAGCAAGGCTTTCAACGAAACGTTTAGGATCGATATCCATTGAAATCGCAGGTGCAATTTCACTTAATTTTGCATACGCATCACGAGCACGACTACCACTTAAAATTAAATCAGGTGCTGTTGTGCTGAGCTTTTCATAGTTCGGCTCAAATAATGCACCTTCATTGATATAGTCGTTCGGATTGGTGTACTTCTCTAAGAATTTTGGTAAATGAACATTCGTTTGTGGAAGACCAACAATAGAAACACCCAATGCATCAATAATATCGAGGGTTTCCATATTCATCACAACCACTTTTTGTGGATGTGCAGGGATTTCAGTTGTCCCTTGGAAATGTTCAATCGTGAGAGTTTGTTTCTCAGCTGATTGTGCTGTTGATGTGTCTTGAGCGTTATCACAACCTGCGATAACAAGTGAAGAAAGCAGTAAAAACAGTGGGCTTAATGACTTTTTAAACATTCTCTTTCCCATATTGTTGCAACACGAAATAACACGGATCTTTACAGCAGTGGCCTAAATGTCGATCCACAAAGAAGATGATAATACCATCAAAAGCATAAAGAGTAATGATACTAATTCACATTCTCATAATAATAAAGGATTAACTTGACTAAAATGGCGAAATTTTGCGAGTGGTCATCGGTGTAAATGGAAAAGACAAATTTCGTGACGTGAAAGAACTCTTCAGATTATTTGCTCAATTTGTGAAGAGTGTCAAAAGAGTAGGTCAAGGAGAGACAATTCTTAACCTATAAGAAATATCGTTAACTAGTATCATTGCGTATACTTCATTCAAGCAGAAACAATCCTTATTTTAATCTTACTTCGGTTTCTGTACTGACACAGTAATGAATGCACAAGAGAAAGCCTTGTTATCTCTAGGGTAAATCGTTGCCAACTCAAGAGGGTTTTATGCAAAAGAAATATATTTACTTATTTTGTTCTGCTGGCATGTCAACATCTCTTCTCGTGACCAAAATGCGAGCACAAGCAGAAAAATATGAAGTGCCTGTGGTTATTGAAGCATTTCCTGAAACCTTAGCAGCACAAAAAGGACAGGATGCAGATCTGATTTTACTTGGTCCACAAATTAGCTGGATGTTGCCTGATATCCAAAAATTACTCCCTAATAAACCGGTCGAAGTGATCGATTCTTTGTTATACGGAAAAGTAGATGGCTTAGGTGTGTTAAAAGCCGCTGTCGCCTCTATTAAAAAAGCATCTGCAACAACAAATTAATTTTATTTTTTATTTTTTTATTATTTCTATTCCAGTCAAAGAGCGAATTTTTCAGCAAGCCGAGCAATTAGCGGCATTTTAAGGGTATTTTTCTATGAGTAAGTTTATTGGTTCACTTGAAAAGGTACTCCTTCCTTTTGCGGTTAAAATTGGAAAGCAACCTCACGTTAATGCAATTAAGAATGGCTTTATTCGTTTAATGCCGTTAACCCTTGCAGGGGCAATGTTTGTACTTATCAATAACGTTTTTCTTAGTTTTGGTGATGGCTCCTTCTTTTATTCTTTAGGTATCCGCCTTGATGCATCAACAATAGAAACGCTCAATGGTTTTAAAGCCATAGGGGGGAATGTTTATAATGGTACATTGGGGATAATGTCGTTGATGGCGCCGTTCTTTATCGGAATGGCATTAGCAGAAGAGCGTAAAGTTGACCCGATTGCGGCAGGTTTACTTTCTATTGCTGCCTTTATGACAGTCACACCTTATAATGCAGGTGGTGCTTATGCAGTAGGCGCTAACTGGTTAGGTGGGGCAAATATTATTTCAGGTATCATTATTGGTCTTGTTGTGGCTGAGATGTTTACCTTTATTGTGCGTCGCAACTGGGTTATCCGTTTGCCTGATAGCGTACCGGCTTCTGTTTCACGTTCGTTCTCTGCATTAATTCCGGGTTTTATTATCTTATCAATTATGGGGATTGTTTCGTGGGGATTAGCGACGTATGAAACGAACTTCCATCAAATTATTTTAGATTCTATCTCAACACCATTAGCATCAATGGGCTCAGTGGTTGGTTGGGCATACGTTATTTTTACCTCTCTACTGTGGTTCTTTGGTATTCATGGTTCGCTCGCACTTGCTGCACTTGATAGTGGTATTATGACGCCTTGGGCGTTAGAGAACGTCTCCATCTATACTGAGTACGGTTCAGTAGAAGCTGCACTTGCAGCGGGTAAAACGTTCCATCTTTGGGCGAAACCGATGTTAGACTCCTTTATCTTCTTAGGGGGTACAGGGGCAACACTGGGGCTTATTATTGCAATCTTTATCGCCTCTCGTCGTGCCGATCATCGCCAAGTGGCAAAACTGGCACTGCCAGCAGGTTTATTCCAAATTAATGAACCGATTATTTTTGGTCTACCTGTGATTATGAACCCTGTGATGTTTATTCCATTTATTCTTATTCAGCCTATTCTTGCCGCTATTACTGTGACTGCTTATTACTTAGGGATAATCCCACCAGTGACAAATATTGCGCCGTGGACAATGCCAACTGGGCTAGGTGCTTTCTTTAATACCAACGGTAGTATTGCGGCACTGTTATTAGCACTATTTAACTTAGGTGTTGCCACACTGATTTATCTTCCTTTCGTGATTATTTCAAATAAAGCTCAAACTGAAATTGAAAAAGAAGAAAGTGAAGAAGATATTGCCAATGCATTGAAATTTTAAGTGATAGAAAACACAAGTGCAGAGGTTTCTCTGCACTTGCCAGTGTCAAAGAGGAAATATGATGTTAGATATTGAAAATGCCGTTGATAGCAGTGCAACTGATGATGAATTTGAAGAGATCATCATGGGGCTTATCATTAATTCAGGTCAAGCTCGTAGTGTGGCTTATGGCGCATTAAAAAAAGCCAAAGAAGGTGATTTTGATGGCGCTAGAAAATTAATGGAGCAATCTCGTGAAGCATTAAATGAGGCGCATAAAATACAGACTCGTTTAATTGGTGATGACCAAGGTGTTGGCAAAACAAAAGTTAGCTTGGTATTAGTTCACGCGCAAGATCATTTAATGACCTCGATGTTAGCCAGAGAGTTAGTGACAGAATTAATCGAGTTACATGAGAAGATAAAATAAGATGAATACTGTGGTGGAGTCATTGAGAGCACAAAGCGAAATACGCATGGTCTATGAAGATCAGCTATTTAATGGCAAAAACTTTCATGTCTTTATTTATAATAAAACAGAAAGTGTCAGTGGATTGCATCAACATGATTATTATGAATTCACCATTGTATTAACAGGGCGCTATTATCAAGAAATTAATGGTAAAAAGATTTTATTAGAGCGGGGTGATTTTGTTTTTATCCCCATCGGCTCTCATCATCAAAGTTTTTATGATTTTGGGGCAACACGCATTTTAAATGTGGGAATTAGTAAAGCCTTTTTTGATAAACATTACCTCTCGTTATTGCCTTCTTATTTTATCGCTTCACAAGTTTATGAATTAAAAAATGAGTTTCTTTCCTATATTGAATCGGTCATTGGCTCATTAAATTTCCGCCATACCGAATTTAATGAATTTATTGAAATTGTCACCTTTAATGTGGTGAATAGATTACGACACCATCGAGAAAATAGAACGCAAGATGATATTCCTTTATGGCTAAGAGAGACTGTAAGCGAGATGCATGACAAACAAAAATTTGGCGAAAATGCACTGGTTAATATGGTAATGCTATCAGGAAAATCACAAGAGTATTTAACTCGAGCAACTCGGCGTTATTACGATAAAACACCGATGCAAATTATTCATGATATTCGAATTAATTTTGCTAAAAAACAATTGGAAATTACAAACTACTCGATAACAGATATTGCTTTTGATGCAGGTTACAGCAGTCCAAGTTTATTTATTAAGACATTTAAGAAAATAACCTCGCTGACCCCAAATAGTTATCGGAAAAATTTATACAGTATTAAAGAAACAAACTAATTCATTATTAAGCGTAAGAAATTAATCAACAATAAAGATTAATTTTATTGAAAATAGAGAGAAAGAAGAAAATAAGCTTATTTTCTTCATGGCTCTTTACGCCTTAATTTCGCCATTAATACACAAATAACAGCACTATTACGCTGTATGGGAGTATTTTATGAGTCATAAATTAAAAATCGTTACCATTGGTGGTGGAAGCAGTTATACGCCTGAATTATTAGAAGGTTTTATTAAGCGTTATCATGAGCTACCAATCACAGAATTATGGTTAGTGGACGTTGAAGAAGGGAAAGAGAAGCTTGATATTATTTTTGAGCTTTGCCAGCGCATGGTAAAAAAAGCGGGTATTCCTTTAACCATTTATAAAACACTTAATCGCCGTGAAGCATTAAAAGAGGCTGATTTTGTCACAACACAATTGCGTGTTGGTCAATTGAAAGCAAGAGAGCTTGATGAATCTATTCCTTTAAGTCATGGCTATTTAGGGCAAGAAACCAATGGTGCTGGTGGTCTATTTAAAGGCTTGCGTACTATTCCTGTTATTTTCGATATTATTAAAGATGTTGAAGAAATTTGCCCTAATGCGTGGATCATTAACTTTACCAATCCAGCCGGTATGGTAACAGAAGCGGTTTATCGTCATACCAACTTTAAGAAATTTATTGGGGTTTGTAATATTCCAATCGGTATGAAGATGTTTATTACAGATGTTCTGAAGCTGACAGAAAAAGATGAACTCTCCATTGATTTATTTGGCTTAAATCATATGGTGTTTATTAAAGATGTCATTGTAAATGGTCAATCCCGTTTTCCTGAATTATTAGACGGTGTGGCTTCAGGAACATTAACCGCAGGCTCTGTGAAAAATATTTTCGACCTACCATTTAGTGAAGGTTTGATCCGCTCTCTTAATATGTTGCCATGCTCTTATTTGCTGTATTACTTCAAGCAAAAAGAGATGTTAGCGATTGAGATGGGAGAATACTATAAAGGTGGTGCTCGCGCTAAAGTAGTACAAAAAGTCGAAAAACAACTGTTTGAATTGTATAAAGATCCTGATTTAAATATCAAACCGAAAGAGTTGGAATTACGCGGTGGTGCTTACTATTCTGATGCAGCCTGTGAAGTGATTAATGCTATTTATAATGATAAACAAGCTGAGCATTATGTGAATATTCCTCATCATGGTCATGTCGATAATATTCCAGCAGATTGGTCAATTGAAGTGACGGCTATTTTAGGGCGTGATGGCGCTAAACCTCATCCACGTTTAACGCATTTTGATGAAAAAGTGATGGGATTAATTCATACCATCAAGGCCTTTGAAATCGCGGCGAGTAAAGCAGCTATTAGTGGCGAATTAAATGATGCTTTATTAGCAATGAACTTAACACCACTGGTACTTTCAGATAAAGATGCAGAAGTACTTACGCGTGAAATGTTATTAGCACATAAGGCACATCTACCTAATTTTGCTAAAGCAATTGCTGAGTTAGAAAAAGCTTCTCATTAATTGTCGGTAGAGAAAAATAAGTAATAAGGAGACAGAATGGCTGGTTTATTAATTGTGAATGCGGATGATTTCGGGCTTAGTAAAGGTCAAAACTACGGCATTGTAGAGTGTTTTCGTCATGGTGTTGTTAGTTCAACAACGGCACTTGTCAATGCCGAGGGAATTGAACACGCAGCACAATTGCGCCATGAGTTGCCCGGTTTAGGTGTTGGGCTTCACTTTACTTTGACGATGGGTAAACCGCTGTCTCCTTTACCTTCTTTAACGCGTGAAGGTGTGTTAGGAAAATGGGTATGGCAAATGGCAGAAGAGGGCGATTTACCGCTTGATGAAATTCGTGTTGAACTTAAAGCACAATATCAGCGTTTTATTGAGATCTTTGGTTGTGCGCCAGACCATATCGATAGCCACCATCATGTGCATATGTTTAAGCAAATTTTCCCTATTGTGGCGGAGTTTGCCAAAGAAAAATCATTACCGATGCGTGTTGATAGACCACTTGCACACAAAGAAGGGATTGATACCCAAGGCGTGATAAGTAGTGATGGTTTTGATAGCCAATTTTATGGTGATGAAATTACTCAAGCGTTATTTTTAAAGGTACTTGATGAATCGAAAGCACGTCATGAACATTCTATTGAAGTGATGACACACCCTGCTTTTGTGGATAACCCATTGCGAGCAAGTGGTTATTGTTTTCAGCGCCTAACAGAGCTTGAAGTATTAACAGATAGCGCATTAAAGCACGCGATTTTGGAAAGAGGTTATCAGTTAGGAACGTATCAAGATTTAATGTAGTGGGTTTTTAGACAATCGGAGTCTGTGTTATTCCCTGGTGTGAGTCTTTGGAAATTATAATTTAAATTGTCTTTTCGCCTCTGTTTTTAATTAGACAGAGGCATTTTTGTTTTTACGTGTTTTCATTAAGTAATAAAAATTAAATTCTGAAAAGTAATTTTCTTAATATAATAATAAAATAAGCACATATCATAAAATAATATGTGCTTTATATTAATTAAAAACGATAACCAATATTAGCAACAAAACCATCTAAAATAATTTTGCTATCGGTGTCTTTAAATTTAAAACGGCTATTTTCATACCCAAGAGAAATAGAAACCATCTCTGCTGGGTTAACGATTAAACCAGCACCCCAACTAAATGCATTTTTCTTTATTTTCTTTAATTCTGAATTATCAGATTTAAATTGAATTTGGCTCATACCTGCAGTGCCGTAAACACTAATAAACTCATTTAAACGTAGTGTAGGACCTGCCATTACAGAATAATAACGTGCATTCACATCTTTAAAGAAAGTATTAACTGGCTTATTCAGATCATATTCATTTTGAGCATATGTTGCGGTTGCTAAAATACCAAACTGTGAATTGATTTCTTGGCGAATAGAAAAAACACCACCATGTATCGGGTTCTGTCCTGCCATTTTAACTTGTGCATAACCCGCTGAAATTGTAGTTTTATCTAATTTAAAATCGTTTTGAGCATAAACAGAAGAAGTTGCTAATAAACCAGTTATAAATAAAGTTGATAGTAAATTTTTTTTCATTAGTTATATCCCATAAGTAAAATAATAAGAACGCATTATTAAGCGGATGGGATTATAATAATGAGTTTATTTTTAATGGAATAAAAAATAGCACTCTTATTTAAATAAGGTTGTTTTATTAAAGTGCTCTATTAATCATTATATAATTAATAATATATAAAAAATATAAATCACTATTTAAATATATAAATCATAGTAATCAAAATAAAAGAAAAAGGCTCTCTAAATAATAGAGAACCTTTTTAGATTTATTTAAGTCCTAAATCACTTTGCAAACTAAGTACTTGATTTTGTAAGTTCTCTAATTCAAGCTGTTTTTCCATCACTGATTTTGATGGGTTATTTTGTGCCGCTTTCATTTGCTTATCAATTTCATTGATCTGCTTTTGAATATCATTTTGCCCTTTGGTTTTTTGGCGAATTTGATTTAACAGATTATTCATTGATTGACTTAATGCACGTTGACTCGCTTGTTTACTTTTTAGATCTGCATTGGTCTGCTGTTTTTCTTTTTCAATGGCGGCAAGAACGGCTTTAAACTCGGTGTTTAATGCTTGTTCATTACCTAAAATCGCTTTTTTTTGTTCAATGCGATTGTCATAAGTCCCTGAATAATTACAGTTAAATTTAGTAATTATACTGACATCACCCGTTGTTGGATCACAATCAGCGGGATTGGTGACACAACCGCTTAAGAGTAAGGTCATGCCAACAAGGGAAAGAGGTAAAAATTTCATTATCATCCTTTTTAACGTTAACTAAGTTTTATTGCTGTACGTTGGGTATAAAGAC
This sequence comes from Proteus sp. GOKU, assembly GCF_015475555.1. Classification (NCBI taxonomy): domain Bacteria; kingdom Pseudomonadati; phylum Pseudomonadota; class Gammaproteobacteria; order Enterobacterales; family Morganellaceae; genus Proteus; species Proteus sp. GOKU. Next base: position 3,942,757 of record NZ_CP034105.1, on the reverse strand, counting down.
TATCAAGTTCTTCTTGTAAAGAGGTTACTTGTTGTTTCATCCCATTGATTTGTTTATCAAGCTGTGCTGTCTTTAGGCCATCTTGACGACTTTGCGCAGCGATATCACGCCATTCACCTTCACGTTTTTTCATATCCGCTAAACGAGAACGCAGTGCTGCGATATTGGCATCAATACCTTTTAATTGTTTTTCAGCTGTGGCTTTATTAAGGCGTTGTTGTTTCATATCTTGCTCAATTTTTGCCAACGCTCTTTTATCGTCGTTGATTACGGCTCTTGCGGTATTTGAGGCACTTTGTAGGCGCTGATTCTCTTTTTTTACATCCTCTATCATCGAGTTGAGCATTTCTTCTTTCGAGGCATAATTTTGGCGCTTATTGTCTAAATAAGCATTTGCACCAATACCGACACCACAACCCGCGACCGCCGCGATAATCATACAGGCGCCTTTGTTATCAACATTAGCGACTAGGCAACTTAATGCACCAATAGCGGCACCACCAGCACAAGCCCCAATGCCAGATTTACTGAAAAACTCCATGTCACTGTTATTTTTCAAACGTGGATCAGCACCGCTATTACTTTGACATCCTGATAAGGCGAGTATGGCACTAATGCCAAGTACCGCCATGAGTCGTTTATTCATACCACACCTATCCCAAAGTCTCTGTTATTGTTTTTTGCACGCTTCAAGCCATTCGTTCCGTGAAACTTTACCGTTAGCCCAATATCCTTGGAGTCCCTGCATATACGTTGAAAGGTACGTATTTAAATTTGATTTGCCTCTGGCTTCCATTAATTGACGTACAACGTCAACTTGAGGTTTTACTAAAGAGGCATCATACGTTGTTGCCATATCCACTAATGTGTCTGCGTAATAACTCACGACAAAGTCGAGGGTTTTCTTATGTTCGTTAACTTGCTCTTGGCGTCGTTCACATGTGGCATCTTTTGTGCCAGCAGGGCAATTTTTCTCATGTAGTGCAATTAATCGATCATAGAACTCGCCATCATCTTTTAATTTAGTACATAAAAAAGCGCCTAATTGCAGTGAAGTACGGATAGCTTGATCACGTTGCTCATCACGCAGTTGTGCATTTGCTCGTAATGTATTTTTTAATTCAGCTAACTGTTTTTTCAGCGCTTCATCTTGTACTTGGGTTGAGAGCGTATTCAGGCTATTAATGGAATTATCGCTATTAGTTTTTGAGTTATTGCTCGCTGGTTTCTCATTCCCTAATTGTTGCCACTCTTTTTCTATCTCTTTAATTTTGTCACGTGATGTCAATGCAGGGGCAACAATGGCTAAACGAAAACCTGTATATTTGTTTTTATTTGCACCGGTGTTTGTGTAATAAGGCTCTTCTTGACGCCATGAACTGCGCATATCGCTTTCTGGGGTAAGATAGCTACCACCGCGCACAATAAATCCACCTGCTTGTCCGTGTAAGCGGTCGAGTTTATTTAATCTAAAAGGCTCAAACATCATTTCAGCAACATTACCCAACATGTCATGTAATCCTAATGGATTGGGTGATAACAAACCGGTGAGCTGTAATGAGCCATTAGCGGATTGACTACCCGCAGACCAAATATAGTTTTTGGTGCCTTCTGGCATTGGGAAACGCATATCACGAAACTCTGAAGCGGATACTTTTAAACCGCCACGTGCCGCAAATTCCCACTCAGTTTCTGTCGGTAATCTTGCGAAGCCTTTTGCGCCATCTTCAACAGGTAATGCTTCGGGATGATTGCTTCTTAGCCATTGGTTGTATTGGTCAGCAAATTGCATCGCTTCATACCAACTGATATTCACTTTTGGTAAACGTAATTTATTTGAAGCAACGGGGCACTCTTTACCATTAATCACGCTCTGCATGGCGTTATATTGCAGATCGGTAACGGGGTATTTCGCCATAAGGTAGTAACGACCTTTTTCTTTGCCTTTTAATGGAAAGCTACCCGCAATATGTTCTGCTCGAGATTGTTCTAAATAGCCCCATTCATCACCTTCTTGCCCTAAGGTCACACTGTAATCTTGTAATGGCTGGCTTAAGGGTATGGTTACTTGGCGAAAAACCATTGAACCTTCACAAGGGAAAGGCAAAGTAACATCATCAGGCAAAGCTTTAGGGTTAACAAATTTATCATCCCATTTGGCAGATGCGGTAAAACTGCTAGATAACAGCGCGAATGATAAAGTTAGAAGCGATAAATTAAATTTCACGTAAGCTCTCCGCAGGTTCAATCGAAACGGCACGCAGTGCACCAATACTTGCCACTATTAAGGCGACAAGTAAGGCACTACACATGGCAATCAATAAATCCCAAAACGTTAACTGACAAACAAAAGCTTGTTCAGGTAAATGTGTGCCTAATAATGTGGTGAATAAGGCGCTACCGATGCCATAAAGCCCAAGGGCTAAAATAAAGGCAACGCTTGTTAATAGCAGTGCTTGCAACACAATGTATAAAGAGACTGCAAATTGACGAAAACCCAATAGGCGTAATACCGCCATGTCTTTACGTTTACGGTCAATATTGGCAAGGAATGCACCAATTAATGAGGCTATACAGCCTAATAGTGATACCCAAGCAATCACGGAAAAAATAACGTTAAGGACGTAGCTGATTGCTTTTACAGAGTCTATTTGGCTTTTTTGTGTCATCACATCAATGTGTTGTTGTCTAAACCAATCATCTAGTGGTGCAATGGCATCTAAATTTTTTGCATAAAGGCGAGCTTTAGCAAACTGAGTTCTTGGCTTCGCTTCAAAGCCTTCTGTTACGCCAAAAAGAGGCGCTTGATAACCATCACGGTAATCTTCCATTGCCACTAAAACATCAAGAGAAACAAAGGCTGCCGCTCTTGAAAATTTGCTATCGCTGATAATGGCGGCAACAGTAAAGGTACGCTTGGCTCGTTCATTGACACCATTAAGCTTACGGCTGATAAATAAGCGCACACTATCGCCTACATTTGCTTGTAATTTTTGTGCTGCATTAGCAGAGAGCACTAAGGTGTCGGCATTTTGGGGAATTGCGACACCCTCTAATAAGGGATCGTTTTCTGCTGTCGGGATAACTTCAGCATTATCAATAAAACGTTGCCCATCAATCACAATATCGGCTTGAGTGTTTAAGCTACGTGTTAATGGGATAACAAATCGAACCTCATCTTTACGTGCAATATCATTAAACCAATTTTGTGGATAATTACCATTGCCTAACATACGTATTTCAAGGTTACGCGGATCATTGAGGAGTTGGTTGTGAAGCTGCGTCACAATACCGTTTTTTAGCCCAAACAGCAGTAGCAGTGGTGCGATAACTGAGACTAAAGAGAACACAATACAGAGTGCGACTTTGCGATCATAAATTAAGTCGCGCCAAGCGAGTGAACTGAGTAAGCCAAGGCGATTGGGATTAGTGTTATTGTTTGATAAAGACACTACCGCCCCCTTGTAGTTGTGCGTGATAGTGGCTAAATCCAAAACGCTCGACTAAAGACCAATCGTGACTGACAACCAGTGCAGAGATATCGAGCTGTTTTACCATTTCAACAATCAATGCATACAACGCTTGCGCATTATGAGGATCGAGAGCGGCTGTAGGCTCATCAGCAAGTAATAGAGCGGGCTCATGAGCGATAGCACGAATAAATGCAGCGCGTTGACGTTCACCAATGGAGAGTTGGCGAGGTAGACGACTCAGTAAAGGGCGTAATTGCAGATGGTCAATGGCGTGATCAAGCCAAGCAGAGTGCGGTGTTAATCCCAGCATCTTACGAGGTAATTGAATATTTTGCATGACGGTTAAAAAGGGAAGTAATCCGCCACTTTGGAGCATAAAACCCAATTTCTCAGCACGTAATGAAGCGAGTCGAGCTTGTTCATTACTTAACACCGCTTGTGTGATAATTAAATCGTCACCGAGTTGAAAATGAGTTAATTCATCAGGGCGTAAGATTAACCCTATCATTTCCAATAAGGTACTTTTACCACAACCACTTAATCCCGTTAGCGCGCCGATTTCCCCTTTTTCAAGGGTTAATGAAGGAAGCGCAACACGAAAACCATGTTGCGCATCACCACGCGTAATTGCCATGCCTTCAATCTGGATCATTAAGGCAAGTTTTCCAGTGGAACAGGATAAACGTGATCGCGAGGATCGCTTTGTGGTGCAAGGGATATCCAACGATCAACATCTTCATTATAACGTTGATAGTATTGTAATTTCGTATTTAGACGACGAATAAATTTCTCTTGCGCAAGACCATCCCAGCTTTTCCATGTCTCTTCATCTAAGCCAAGCACTTCACTTAAATAAGGGAGATTTTCGACATACTCACCCAGTAAGCCCATTTCACCTAATTTGGTCGCTGAGCCTTGTTTGATTTGATTTGGATCGTTACCCATCGTGGCGGCAATCGAACGTAAATCAGCAAACATATTGTCAGGAGAGATCAAACCTTCATTAGCGGCATTCACGATTTTTTTCATCACATCACTTAAATCGCTCAGCTCACTTTTAGTCAGTAAAACCTGCACTTCTGTTGTTGGGATATTTTGCTGTAATAAATCCCGATCACTTATCCATGCTTTAAAAACAGGAGGTGCTTTTGTACCTTGCTTCTCACCTAAATAAGCTAAACGCATTGCATAGCCTAAATCGTGTGCATCATTCAGTAAGGTATCTGTCTCTTTATTCTTGCTATAAGTAGGATCGGCATTTAACGCACTACCCACGGTGGCTTCGCCACGATAAGCGGTTTGAATTTGAGTGGTTACAGCGGTTGCTAAGCTGTCTACCATACGACCAAAACTATTCACATCCCCAGAGTTGATAGGGTAGTAAAGCGATTTGTGTAAGAACGGATTAAGCGTTAATGCTTCATATTGTGCTTGTGCAGATGCGTGATTTTTTGCACCTGATGGCGTTTTTAAATGCAGTGTATAAAGTGCAACACCGCGATAAGCTGCTTCTTGGCGAATTTGCTCTGCGTCGAGCTTAGTGGATGAAAGAGGATCATCTCCCGTTAATGCACCTGCATCAGTGATTAAAATAACGTAACGCGCACCAAAACGTGTCCAATCAACATCATCAAGCGCTTGCATTACACCAGCATAAGCATCTTCATCAAAACGACTACTTGAGACTTTAGCTTGGCGTAACTCTTTAACTTTATTTAGGAAATCAGGGCCATCTTTTACATCATTGGGGTTTACAAACATTTTACTGTCGTATTCCAATGCAGGGACGGCTTTGGTATTAGAGCGAAATGCTACTAAACCAAATTTTACCTTATCCAACATGTTGTCTTTTTCGACTTGTGCATAAACCTTTTGAATCGCTTCTTTGGTTCTATCAATGTAAGGGTCCATTGATATGGTCGAGTCGATAACAAACACGACTGCGGCAGAAAAACCTTGCATCATATTGTCAGCATCTTTGCTGTTAGGTGTTGCAGGTTTTGTATTGTTTGCCGTTGCATTCGCATTCTGTGCTTCTTTGCTATCTTTGGTTTGTGAAGAGACAGAAGCCACATTGAGGACACGCACTTTATAGCCTGCATCAGTAAAGACTTCATCTGAGCCTAATACAGGTAACAGATAAAAATTGCTTTTCTGATCAATCATATAATCGGGCTCTTTTGCTAAAACAGCCGGATTCACTTTCTGGTTTTTGATATCTGCTAAAAAGGGCTTGTACTGTTTTTCAGGTGTTGGGCTTTCAAGTAAGCTTTCAACCGTTTGCTTATCTTTGAAAAACAGCATTGGGTTACGACCCGCAGGGTTAGTAAACGCGAGTGTTAACTGCATTTTCCACTCTGAGGTACAACTTGCATTCATCCAACCACTGATATGACCTAAGCTATCAGGGCCAACTTGTAACCACTCATTGGCACCTTGTTTTTGGCGCTGATAAACATAAAAACGGCTAAATGCAGGTTGCTCTTTACCTTTTGCGCCAACAGTGTCAGCAACTTGGCAACCCGGGTAAGTTAATACACGTTGATAGAGAGTCTTTTTACCCTCTTGTAGTAACGGCTTTTTCTCTTCAGCACTTGCTGGCGCTGTCAGAATTAAACCGCTGAGAATAAGAGTAAGCCAATGCGCCTTTTTCATGCGACTTTCCTATTTTTTCAAAGCTTCAAGACGCGCTTTTGCGTCACTGTTTTGTGAGTCGTGATTAAGAACCGCTTCGTACCAATAAATGGCCGTTTCTTTGTCTGCACCAAAGCAACCTTGTGCTGACGCGGTTTCTGGATCGTATTCACGAGCGTAATTCAGTGCGATATCAACATCACCTGATTGTGCTTTATAAGCATATAAACGCTGAGCAACATCACATTGATTGTTCTGTTTCGCTTGTTCAATAGTTGCAAGGATAGTTTTGCTATCCGGTTGGCTCTGTATGCAACTTTGTACAAAGGCTAATGCGGTACCCGATTTCATATTTTCGACACTGCATACACTCGGTGTTGCGGGTTCGGGTGTCGGTTGTGGTGCTGGCTCGCCAGCAGGATTACCTCTTAGTAAGAAGAACCATGTTAAGACACCCGCTAAAATTAAGATCAAGATAATGGCTAAAATTAAGCCAATTTTTGATTTCTTCGGTGCAGGTGGTGTTGGTCGTTGTGGCGGTTCATCCACGTTGATTTCAGGGATAACCGGTTCTACTTCTTCAGGCTCAATTTTGAGAGGTTCTGGCTCTGGCTCCGGTGGTGTTTCTTCAATAATAGGAGCAGGCGGAACTGGCTGATTATCTAATGTCGCTGTTGATTTTAATGCTTCACTCTGACCTTGCGCTTGTGAGGCTAATACGCCATCACGAATACGTAATCGCCCGATATCTTGTGTTTCGTTATCGTCTTTTAACGTAAATTGATACGCCATTTGTAAATTACTAACGAGGGGATCAACGAGCGTTTTATCAAGAATGATTTGATAACCATCATCAGCATCTTCAAGTGAAAGCTGGTGGAAAAAGGCATTACCTACCCATTCCCCTTTATCATTTAAGAAATAGCGATCTTGGTTACGCTGAATGCTTAAATAAACAGGGGAAGCGTCACCTTCCCAATTACGAATACTTAATACCGCAAAGCCGGGACGAGCAGGTTGTACGGGTTTTAATTCTGGATTAAACACGAATTATGACTCCACGACGGATGATTTCATGGTTTGAATGATTTGACCTAATAGTGCGTTTTGTTCAGCACTGATCTCTCTTCCCGCAGAATGCCCTGCATTCTCAGTAATAACCGCTGATAAAGCGATAAGCCAATCAATCACAAATAAAAGGGTGTAGTTAACAGGGTTAGTAGGTAAGCGGACTAAACGCTCATCATCACCCCATTGCACACTAGCACTATCAGGTCTTTCAAAGATCTTATAGCCTGCATTGATTTTGCTATCAGGCTTCTCAACACCGTTATCTTTGAAATTAAACCAAGTAATAAAATCACCTAGCACATTATAAACACGAGATGATTGCTGTTCGGCTAAGTCATCACGACGAGCAATAGCTTCTGTCCCTGCAAGGGTTTTCAACATACGTTGTTCAACACCAAGGCGATTGATTGCAGTGATAAGTTCATCCACTAACAGCACCATAATTTCTTGATCAATGCCTAAATAGGTTAACAAAGTACTGTTATCAGGCAGGCTACGTAGATGGTTTATCCATAATGCCATTACTTTTTTAGGGTAAGTAACCTCATTGCCGTGACCTTTAGGGGCTTCATCTTCTTCTGGTACTAGAGAGATTGGCGCATCACTAAAGAGATCGAAAGCAGGTTGTTCCATAGCCGCAAAGGCGGAAACAGGGGCTTGTGTTGCCTTCTTGTCTGAAAGCGTATCGATAACCTCTTTTTCCTGCATATACAGGTCGTAGAGTGATTTACGAGAAGGTAACAGGTAATCCAGTAACGCACCTTGTAAATAAGGACGGCTTTGCATAAAGCGTAAAATAGTGGCTGCATTACGGCGTTTGACTTGAAGCTCTTCTTCACCACCTGATTGATACCATTTTTCAAGATGATGGCCGATTAAATCACGTTGAATTTCTTGCAGTTGTTCGCTAATACGTTCAAGTTTTAGTGATTTTAATGCGACGGTTTCAAGGTAGTCGGCAAGGCGTTGCATACCGCCATCGTTAAGCGCCAACATGGCATTCCATGCTTGGTCTGGCTCTCGAATATAGCGTTGGACCGTTTCATCTTCCGCAAAGGTTTTTTTCATCAGATGTAGCTGAGAAACACTGTCTTCATTTAGAACAGTTTCTTTGCCATTACTGATTTGAATAAACGGGGTAGGTACGCCCGGTTTACGCACTAAGAAGGTGTTATTAAATGCTTCACCGTTGATCCAATCTGATGACATCCATTCATATTGACCAAAGCGTTCTAACATCGCCATTTTGATCATGCCACCTTTACCCCATGATTGACGTAATAACGCTTCATTCATGGTTAAGGAGTTGGTAATACGCATATCAAACATGGTCATTGCCCAAATTAAACCTGAAGGGCGTTTGGCGCGCGTTAATGCATCTTTACCTTGGGTGTTATTGATCCATTCTGTGAGGACTGCACCGACTTCTTTCACATCTGATTGTTTGTTTGATGCGGTACATACCACTAACACATTCATCTCTTGGTTATCGGTATAACGTTCAAATAGATAGGCGACTTTACCCCGTAGAATAAGCTGTGCCAGCGGATTTGCACTGTCATCGTTAACTTGACGACGTACATCAGCCATAGTTTCAACCCCTAAACGGCCGCGATAGCCCGGGAAATCGAGCAGTTCAACGTGTTCAAACAGGGCTTTACTTGGTGTATCTAATAGCGGAACGACTAATTCAACCGTCAGCGCCGTTAATTCTGCTAACGAAAGCGTCACAGGAGCATCAATACGATCGCCATGAACAGGACAAATGCTGATCTGGCTATCATTGGCAGTATTGAGACGCTCTAACATATCCACGTTCATAATACTGTCTTTTTGTATTAACACGCCGTCTTGCTCTTTGACTAAAGAAGTGAGCGGAGCCAAAACAAGAGGTGCATTACCTAAAGAGGCAAGAGTGGTGCTAAAACGTTGATAAGCGGATGTCAGCTCTGCAATATCGCCCCATAAAACAGAAAAGAGTTTAGCGCGTTGTGCAATGCTGAGATAAGGCGCTAACTCAATCGCTTTAGGCCAATAGGTTGTTGCCAATTTTTTCTGGCTTTTTTCAGCATGACGTTGCAGATAATCCCATAACGAGACAACGTCATCATGAGTAATGCCAGCAACAGGTGTAGCACTGCATTGTGTGCTTAATGAATTGATTAAACGAGAAATTTTCTCGTCATCTAATTCAAATTCAATTTTTTCCTGATTAAAGTCATACAGATAGGCATTGGCGAGAATTTTAACTATCTCAATTTCGCTGAAAAGATGCAGCTCAACAGGAAACTCTTGCGTGCCTTTTGTGGCGTTGCGACTAAAGCGAGTCACTAAACCTGTGGCTTCTTTACCGCCACCCGGTGGGTTGATGTGGTCGATAAAATCAAGGGTTTTACCTGACATACTGGTTCTTAGGCGACCATCTTGCCCTGCGGCAAGTGCTGAAATCAGGTACGACTTTCCTGCTTGAGAAAGACCAAAAAAGCCCACAGACATTGGTCTCTGTGTTGCTAAACTGAGATTTTTTGCCATGTTACGGCTACGGCGCAGACGATAGATAAGGCTATCGGCTTCGGTATTTAAACGAGGTGCATTACCTCTTACTGCCGTTACCCAATCAATGGCTTTACCTGCGCCTTGATAAATGGCATCCCATTTGGCTGTTAACTGTTTTTCATCCATCATATTCATTTACCTAATACACTCCCGCTATCCAGCCAATAGGATGTTTCACCAATACCACTATCTGCTAACGTATTGAGTTTGAAGCTTAAACCGTTCTTATTAACGCCACCTTTGCCATTAATAAGCTCCATCTCTTCAATGCGTAATTTTTCAGATTTATTGTCATCATTATGGCCAGAAGCGCCTCTTTCTTCCCCTAGCTTGATATGCAATACGCTGTCTTCTTGGCTAAGTTGCTGTGCCAATTTCGGATTTTTAATGCGCAAGGTATAAAGAGGAGATGCAGGCCAACGGGCATTATCTAATTGACGGAAACCTAAGCGTATTCCGCCTCTGACTTCAAAATAGGTATCAGGATCAGGCTCAAATTTATCCTGAATATCACGGTAGTAAACGTCATTATCAGAAATGGTGTTGTTATTATCCAACATCCCTAAATAACGTACTGTTGAGTAAGTTTTAAAGTTACCTGTCGAGAAGTAAAAATTGAGTAAACGTGCATTTTCAGCCATTAAACACAACATCGCACCGACCGCTGCTGTTGATTTTGGATCGTCAATACGGCCTTTTTTGTTGAATGGATACCAACCACCTGTTTTGTAGCCATGTAATGGCAGAATACGAGAAGGTGGTACCGGCTGTAATACTTTTAATAGTGCTTGAATACCCGGTAAGCGAGAAGGGCGACCTGTCAGCAGTAAAACATCACAGGAGTAGTAATAAAGCACTTCACACAGGGCTTTTAAACTACGGGTGATATTAATGCGTTCACCAGAAATAAATTCGGCGTGCAATTGCGCAAAGTTAATTTGTACCGGCACATTTAAAATGGAGAAACTCTCGCCACCACCCAGCTCTTTATTGGTTGCGTCATCAATATAACGACGTACATGCTCTGTCGGTAGAACGTTAAGTAATTCACCAAAAGTACTGTTAATACCTTCATGTGGAACTAATGGATCGTAGTTTTCATATTGGCTTAAAATCTTTAACCCAATCGGATTAAAAATTTGTAGGGTAAGCTGTTGGCGCAACACTTGCTGCCCTGCATCTAAACCTTCACTACCAAAAAGAGAAGACATCAGAGCATCGGCATCAGAAATACCTGCATCCGTTAATGCTGTGCGTAATGCAGGTAATACGCAAATCTGGATGATATCTAATAAAATATCATCACCCGCAATTTTAAATCCTTCACGGAATAACTGTGTTGGAATAATTTTAACGTTGCTACCTGTACCCGTATCCAGTTTATAACGTGTAATAACGAGATCGGTTGTTCCGCCACCAATATCGATTGAGGCAATTTTTAACGTGCTATCACCCGTTAATGCGCGGTTATCTTCGCGCACTTGGCTGGCAAAGAAGGCTTCAGTACGCTCACCAAATTTAATTTGTGTTTCGTTGTAGAGGTAAACTAACTGGCCACAAGTGGCTTCATCCCATTTCACATGGATGTTTGGCATAGGGATACGACACTGTTCATCTTTGCCATCAAAACGTAGTTTTTCGTCAGTTGGGTCCCAATTCATTGCTTTCCAAATGAGTCCTAATGCGTTTTCCATACACGTTTCAAAAATGGCACGCTCTGGTTTTGGCATCGCTGGTGGAATAGTCAAAATGATATTGCGCAATTGACGAGGCGCACTTGCGTGACTCATTTTAAGGCGTTGAGCAGGGCTGTTCATTTGCGTTAATGCCTGCGCTAACACTTCGGTTAACATCATGGTCATTAATGAACTACGGGTATAGTTTGGTGTAAATACCGGCATGCGGAAGTCAGGCTCTAAACGGAATAACGGCTCACCGTGATCGTTTAGAAGGTATGTCATCGGAACCGCAGTTGCCAGTGGCTCTCTGTCGGTTTGACCAAAAGAGCGGCTAAAGCGCCAACCCGGAGAATATGGCGAATCATCCCATAAATAGCGTTTAGGGCTTGAAATACCCGTTGAACCTTCAGTACCTAAGCGTTGCGCAGCCATGCGGTTGGCTTCAGGGCCAACGCGACCAATCGTCGGCCACATAAAGGCATTATTGCGACCACTATTGACTGAGAAATCTTGTTTACCAAATTCAGCTTGCGCAAATTCAACACGGCTTTCAAATGGCTCATTATAGATTTGATAAGGGTGGCTTAAATCACGCAATGTCATTTCATAGAGTTGCGTTAGCCCTTTATTATCATTGATATGATCTTCAATTAAGATCCCACAGGTGCGTGAGTTACCCACATCAAGAATAAGGTCAACTTCAATCGCAGGCTCTTGCGGTTTGGTTTCGTTAATTTTGATTTCAGGTAAGCGTAGCTTCTCACCTAAAATATTGAGTAAATTGAGATAATGTGCCTGATGTTGAAACTCTTTGAGCGCCTCTTCAAGTTCATCATGGTACATTTTGGTCACAGCCAGCGCTCTTTCACTAAAGACTTCCTTTAACCAACCATCAATCCACGGTGTTTCAAGGAAGTTCTCAACTTCATAGCCCAAATAAGCCAACGCAAAAGCGACACCAGAGCGAACATCTTCTTCGTTTGGCGCCAGATAAGCTGTATTGGCGCGATTCGGTTCAATTCGAGTATCAAATGCCACAACAACGCGGTGTGTATGTCCATCTTCATCTGGCTCTGGCAGTTGATGGAACATCATTCTTACCCAGTTATCAGGGCCTTGAGAGAATGCGCGGGGTGGATTAAAACGGAAAAATGGTACTGGTAGCCATGTATCATTTAATAGCGTTAATGACTCTTCAAGGGAAAAGCTAAATTCAGCTTCTCTTGGTGTCTGAGGCTGATTTTTAGGTGCTGGGTAAAGATAGTTATCATCTCGTTCATTATAGATGAGTCGCATTAACGGGCCGTTTTCGCCTTTTTTAACAAACTCACCGTACTCTTTGCGCTGTGGTAGCTTAAAACCAAAATCCAGAAACTGAATATTACTGTCTCGGATAAGGGTAATTTTATCTTTATAATCGGTCAGTGGCGCTAACATGAATTAGTTATTCTCCCGCTTCATTGATAATGGGAATGGCTGATTGTTTTCATATTTCCCTTGGCAATCAGCAATATTTTGGCTTCCTGGTTGGCAAATAATATTTGGCATCAAATAGTTTGAACCATCACTACACAGAGCCTGACCTTGGTTATTAATATTTAATCCACCCTGATTGACGACGGCATTGACTGGTGCTTTACAGGTTACGCCATCACTGCGTGTCATGACGACTTGTCCTTTACCATTATCTAATTGGTAATTTAGGCTCAGTGGTTTACCTGTTTTTTGATCTTGAATTCCCGCCCCTGCTTTCCATTGACCATTTAGGAATTGGGTAGAGCCATTCGCTAACGCATTCGCCGGAATGGTCAGTGGTGTTGTGTTATCGGCTGTTGCAGGCGGTGTCACATCGGGTGGTGCATTGGGATCAACAGGAGGGGTAGGAGTGTTGTTCTCATTCCCTGTATTTTGATTGTTATCTGTTTTCGGTTGCTCATTTTGTGCCGCTGGATCAACCGGAGGTACGTTAGGTTGTTGCGCATCTTCAGGCAATGTTCCTTCAGGTAATGCACCTTGGTTATTGTCTGTTTGAGGATCAACCACAGGTAAACCCGTATTAGGATCAACGATTGCGCCGTTATCACTTGTACCATTAATCACATTCCCATTGGCATCAATGGTGCCTAATGTTCCTGTGTGAACCGTATTTGTTGGCACACCAACGGTGTGACCGTTAGTGACCACGGTGGGGACTTTCGGTTTTTCAAGAGTAGGATCGGGTAATTTAGGCGCTTCAATATCGGGTGTTTTAATATCGACCGTAGGTAATGCTGGCGTTGAAAAACAGCCTCTTAAGAAGAAAATCGCGAGTAGAAGTAATAATAAAGGTAATAGCCACCATAAGAAACGCCACCAAGGGCGCTTAGTGTCAGTAATAATGACTTTTTCTTGCACTGGTGGAACCACGGTTGATGTTGGTGCTATTGGCGCAACAGCGGGCTTTAAGCAAGCAACAGGGTCAACTCTAAGCTGTTGATTAGCACTGACAAAACCCCAGAAGGTAATAATAGGTTGGCCATCAACAATAAAAATATGGTTTTCATCAGGAAATTGGATAGTTTTACTGAGTAAGGCACCAAAAAGCTGACTTTCTTTATTTCCAGCCCTTTGCTGCTCTTGTTCACTAAAGGCGATTAAATCATCTTGATTCTTTTTCAGTAGCGCATAAGCGGCGGTGCGTTCTTCTTCTGAAGCCGCAGACCAAGGAATAACAGAGCCGTCAATCGGTGAATACCAGTCAATGCGCTCGCCAGTTTCATTTGGCTGAGGAATAGCAAGGCATTGAGAAATATGAGCCTTTCCTCTTAAACGCAGGGTTTCACGCAGCTGTAGTGCAGAGATATAAACAGCCTGTCCATTTTCTCCCATAGGGAGGTAACTTTCTAATTTACCACTTCGTAAGAATGCTTTATTCACGACGATCATTCCGCTAGGCAAGATTATCTATGGGTAAGTTGGCTTATCCGTAAATAGGCTTTAAGGCTAAAAATAAAGATATAAAATTTATATACATTTTATATTATCAGAAATTTGGTGTCTATCTAGCGGATTATTTAGGGTTAATTAACTGATTATTATTAAAGGATTTTTTATTTTTCTTGAGTGAAAATGGGAATATTAAGATGACGATGATGATAATTAAATAATGACATTACAGGTTGCGCTATATTTTCTTAAATATATGGATTAAATCACCGATATATTGGTTTTTGCATTAAAAAATAATGAAATAGAAGAAAAAAAAGACAAAATATAAAAGAATAAACTATTGGTAAGTGTCTAATTGCTGTGATAATAATCACAAAATAGGTTTATTCTGAATAATGAGAGAATAAGAAAAGAAAAAAACACACAATTAAGGAATGGTCTTAAATAGATAAGATATAGAGTTTGCCAGCGCCAATATAATAATAAAATACACGTAATACGTGAAAAATTCACCCTCAATATGAAATCAAAGAGGGTGAATTAAATATTAGAAACAGTAATCAATCATTATTTACAGTTCTTTGGAATATAATCTTCAATCGCTTTTCGAGTCATTAAAGTAACTTCATTAGCATTACGCGCCGTGAAGACTTTACCACCAGTGGCACTTGCCACACAGTTACCTGCGCCCGTGCCTAAAATATCAACTACATTAATGACGGCGCGGGGATGAGCTCGTTTTAACGTTCTGGCCGCTGCGCATGGGTCTTGATCGCAAGATTCTAAACCATCTGATAACAAGACAATAATAGTGTCACGATTATTACTTTTGATCAGAGAGCCTGCTCGTTGGATAGATTCGGCTAATGGTGTACCGCTATCAGGTTCAATACGTTTAATGTAGTTAAGCAATTTTGAGCGCTCATTGCCACCATAAGCCGGACTGGATTTCACTACACCGCAGTCTGATGCCACAACGGTGGTGATCTTCATATCTGAAGGAATGCTATTAATAATTTTTGTCGCTGCATTTCTTGCTACGGTGATACGACGAGGTTCGGCATCATAGCCCGCGAAGAGTTTTCCGGTGCTTGAGATAAAGTCTAAATCGTCTTCCGTTAAACTCATACTCAATGCCATTGAACCTGAAGCATCAAAGATAATAATCACTTGAGGTGCTAACTCTGCTGGACGTTCAGCTGGGCACATTTGCTTAATTTTGCTGGCTAAGCGATTTTCACAAGTCGCATTTGCTGTTTTCTCCGTCACACCCGCTTTTTTCAATTCATCTTGCACACAAGCTTCTAGTGGCGTGAGTTTTTTCACTGGTACAGGCTTAGGCACTGGAGCCGGTTCAGGTACAGGTTCAGGGATAGGCTCAGGTACAGGCTCTGGAACGGGTTCAGGAACAGGTTCTGGCTCAGGGATAGGTTCTGGTTTTGGCGGTATGACAACAGCTGGTTTCTCTTCAACCACAGGAGGAACCACTTTCGGATCAAAACAGCCTTTTAGCCAAGATGCCAGTAAGACCAAAAACAGCAAGAATAACAGCAGTAATAACCAACGTAGCCAGCGATTACGTGTTTTGGCGGGCACATCGGCGAGTGCGGCACCCGCAGCAGCTGCACTTGCACCTGCGGTAACTTGCGCAATAGGGGGGGGCAATGGTGTTGTGCGTGGCCACCATGTAATCACGGGTTGCCCATTAATAATATAGACACTTTCGCTATCAGGTAGCGTTGATGCTGTATCTAAAAGATGGCGCTCTTCATCCGTAATTCTATTTTGCGATGCTAATAGCGCCGTTTGCGTTTTAATATCGTTAAGGCGTTCATCTAAAATACGTCTTATTTCTTGCTGTTCTTGTCCTTGTAACGACGTTAAAGCGACAGGATTACCAGAAACCGGAGAATACCACTCAACAACGTCATCCGATTTTTTCTCTGGAGTCGCAAATAGAGAACGGTACTTAGTCGGAAAGTGTTGAGTTAGCAATTGAAGTAATTGCTGTTGATGCGTTAAGGCAAAATCGGCGCGGGTAATATCAGCCGTTAATCGTGAGATTCGATTCATATTTTAGAGAGCCTTATGTGACGGCTATATTCGTTTAAAGAAAGAAATTTAAGATAACAATATTATTGACTATAACGGTTTTATAAAAAAGGTGAAATTAAAGCGCTCACTTTTTTAATATAAGACAAAATTAATTTTTATTTCTAAATTCGCTCAATTTATTTCTCTATTTTAACAGGGGAAATAATCCATTTGCTTATTTATCGTCACGCCCATTAGGATGGTGTATTTATGTTAAAGCGGGAGATCGCAAATTGGCAGATCTTCCTTATTGAGTACTGGTGAATATTGATATAGCACATAGAGCATCTTGGGGTTACAAGGTATGTTACCCACACTAAAAAATAGCCAAATCATTCGCTTTTAGGGGAATTTATTCCTCTCTTTACGTTGATATAACAGCAGGTTTCTGATGACAAATAAAATAAATAATAACCAATTACTTAATGATGTAACTCGCTACTGGAATATCAGAGCTGAAAGTTATAGTGAGTCGAATCAACAGGAATTGCTGAGCGAGAAACAACAGAAATGGCGTCATCTGTTATTGGGGCATACCAAAGTAGGTGAAACCTTAAAAGTGCTTGATATTGGAACGGGACCTGGTTTTTTTGCCATTTTATTAGCGTTATCAGGTCATGAGGTGACGGCAATTGATGCAACGGAAGGTATGTTGCTGGAAGCCAAACAAAATGCGCAAACGCATAAGGCAAATATTCAATTTGTTCGCGGTGATGTACACCAACTGCCTTTTGCCAGCGAACAATTCGATTTAGTGGTCAGTCGTAACGTGACATGGAATTTAAAAGCACCTCAAAAAGCGTATTCGGAGTGGTTTCGAGTATTAAAACCAGGTGGCAGTTTAATTAATTTCGATGCTAACTGGTATTTACATCTCTTTGATGAAAGCTACTGGCAAGGTTTTGTGGCGGATAGAGAACGTTCAATTGAAAAACAAGTTGAAGATCACTACGTCAATACAGATACCAAAGAGATGGAGCGAATTGCTCGCCAATTACCATTAAGTCAAATTAAGCGTCCGCAATGGGATATTAATACCTTGTTAGAAGTCGGTTTTAGTCGATATATGATAGATACTCGTATTGGTGATTTCGTGTGGAACGAAGAAGAAAAAATTAATTATGGTTCAACACCGATGTTTATGATCCACGCACAAAAACAAAGAATAGATGATTAAAGGAGAATAACGTGAAGCCCTTACTTTCAGTGTTCCCAACACTATTATTAACACTTGCATGTGCTTTTCCTGCATTAGCAGACAAAAGTAATAATATGTTGGATTATGCCAGCACAAAAGATATTCGTGATATTAACCCGCATCTCTATTCTGGTGAGATGGCGGCTCAAAACATGGTATTTGAATCCCTTGTATTAAATACCGAAAAAGGCGTTGCACCTTATTTAGCAGAGCGTTGGGATATCTCTCCCGATGGAAAGAGCTACACTTTCTTTTTACGCCATGATGTGACATTTAGTGATGGCGAACCCTTTAATGCTAAAGCAGTAAAACTAAACATTGAAGCAGTACTAGACAACTATGAACGTCATGCGTGGTTAGAGTTAGTTCGTCAGATTGATAGCGTTGAAATTGTTGATGAATTCACGGTTAAATTAAATCTAAAAAACCCTTACTACCCAACCTTAACGGAATTAGGTTTAACTCGCCCTTTCCGCTTTATTTCGCCGAATTCTTTTATTAATGGCAAAACTAAAACCGGTGTTGCGAACTATGTGGGCACAGGACCTTGGGTATTAACTGAGCATAAAAAAGATCAATATGCTGAGTTTAAAGTTAACCCAAATTATTGGGGAGAAAAACCAGTACTAAATGGCGTGATGTGGCGAGTGATCCCCGATAGACAAACTATGTTACTTTCTCTGCAAAAAGGGGATATTCAGCTTATTTTTGGCGCAGATGGCGACATGTTAGATATGGATTCATTTGAAGCTCTGATGGCGTCAGATAAATTCAAAACGGAAATGAGTGCGCCGATCGCGTCTCGAGCTATTGTGCTTAATAGTAGCCGAGCAATGACATCTAGCCAAAAAGTACGCCAAGCATTGCAATATGCGGTTGATAAAGAAGGGATTGCCCAAGGTATTTTAGCGGGAAGTGAAAAAGTCGCTGATACTTTAATGGCGCGCAGCGTACCTTACTGTGATTTTGCTTCCCCAACCTATATTTATCGTCCAACAAAAGCGATTGATCTATTAGAGTCTGAAGGCTGGGTATTACCAAAAGGTAAGACTATCCGTGAGAAGCAAGGCGAGAAATTACAGCTATTGCTCTCTTATAATGTGAATAATGCTGTTGAGAAAGAGATAGCTGAACTTATTCAAGATGACTTTAAAAAAATTGGTGTCGGCTTAACGATTTTAGGTGAAGAGAAACAAGCCTATTTAGATAGACAAAAAAATGGTGATTTCGATTTACAATATTCGCTCTCATGGGGAACACCTTACGATCCGGCTTCTTTTGTTTCCTCATTTAGAATACCTGCTCACGCGGATTATCAAGGGCAAAAAGGATTGGCGAATAAAGCCCAATTGGATGCAATGATTGGCGAGTTATTAATTACACCTAATGAAGCGCGTCGTCAGGAATTATATAAAACCTTGTTTACCTCATTAGCAGAGCAAGCAGTTTATATTCCATTAACTTATTCACGTACTAAGGCTATCCATCGTAGTGAATTAGAAAATGTGGGCTTTAATCCATCTCAATATGAAATACCGTTTGAAAAGATGCGCTTTAAGCCTTAATTAATGCATCAATGAGATTAACCAAAATAAGTGTGGCTCGTAATATCAACGTGCCACACTGATCAAACCTTATGCTACGTTATATATTCTGGAGAGTGCTGGCTATCTTCCCACTGGCACTGATGATTTCATTTATTGCCTTTATTCTGTTGGAGTTAGCCCCATCTGATCCTGCGGAAGTCGCGTTACGCGTCAATGAAATAGTACCAACGCCCGAAGCTATTGAAGGGATGCGCCATGAGTTAGGGTTAGATAAGCCTTTTTTCACGCGTTACTTTTTATGGTTAATGTCAGGCTTACAATTCGATTTTGGTACTTCTTTTCTTACAAGAACGCCTGTTATTCAAGAGATGCTAAGGGCATTACCACCAACACTTTGGTTAGCCTCAACAGCGCTATTCTTTACGATTATTCTGGCATTACCTTTAGCATTATGGTGCGTGGCTAAACCTCAAAGTTTTACGGATAAATGCATCCGTTTTATTGTGTTTGTTTTAACGGCAATTCCTAATTACTGGTTAGGGTTGCTCTTAATTTGGGGCGTCGCGGTTTATTTAGATTGGCTGCCTGTCAGCGGGATGTTATCGCCACAGTCTGTTATTTTGCCCGCATTAGCACTCTCTTTAGGATATATCGGCACTTATTTACGATTATTACGCGGTGCGATGCTAAATCAATGGCATCAGCCTTATGTCTTTTATGCCAAAGCGCGTGGATTACCCGATAACCTTATTTTACGTCGTCATATTTTACGTAATTCGTTGTATTCCAGTTTAACGGCATTGGGAATGAGCATTCCGAAGCTTATTGCTGGTACGGTGGTGATTGAAAATATTTTTGCTTGGCCGGGAATAGGGCGACTATGTATCAGCGCTATATTTGGTCGTGATTATCCGATGATACAAGCCTATATTTTATTGATGTCACTGTTATTTCTCTTTTTTAACTTTCTGATGGACGTCATTCAAATGATGACTGATCCACGGTTAAGGAGATAATGATGTGGCAACTGTTTTGGCAACGACTTGCAAAAGATAAAAGCGCACAACTGTGCTTATTGGTGATTATGATTGTGGTTATCGCAGGAATATTCGCCCCTTGGTTGGCACCGCATGATCCCACATTAACCTCGATACGTTTGAAATTTAAGCCAATGAGTTTTGATTATCCGTTAGGTACGGATAATTTAGGACGCTGTATCTTTTCAAGATTATTGTTTGGTGTAAGAACAACGGTATTTTATGCCTTATTAGCCATGAGTGTGACATTAATAATTGGTTGGTTAATGGGAATGTTAGCCGGATTTTTTCATGGCAAGACAGATACATTAATTATGCGGTTATGTGATGTGGTTTTGTCATTTCCAGCAGAAATTATGATCTTGGCGCTAGTGGGAATAATGGGACCGGGTATTGGTAATATCTTAATTGCCGTTATTTTAGTGAAATGGGCATGGTATGCCAGAATGATCAGAGGGGTTGTTCGCCAATATTCTCATCGTAATTACATTGCATATGCACAGGTAATTGGTGCGCCGTCTAGTCATATTTTACGGCGACATCTATTACCGGTCACTTTCGCTGAAACTATTGTCTTAGCATCAACAGATATTGGTAGTGTTATCTTAATGATATCAGCTCTCTCCTTTTTAGGGTTAGGTGTACAGCCACCCACGCCAGAATGGGGAAATATGCTTAGTGAAGCAAAAAATGTCATGGTATTACACCCAGAGCAAATGTTACCCGCAGGGATTGCCATTACCCTTGTTGTCACCGCATTTAATTTTTGGGGTGATTTTTTACGTGATGTGTTTGATCCCGATAATCGTCAGTCAGTAGGAGAAAAGCATGAACAACTTACTGACGCTTGAGCATGTTTCTATTTTTCATCAAGAAAGTGGAAAAAAGCTGATTGATGATATTTCTTTTTCGATAAAACAAGGACGTACATTAGCGATTGTCGGAGAAAGCGGTAGTGGCAAAAGTTTGATGAGTAAAGCCATTATGGGGTTGCTACCTGAACAATTAGCAATGTCAGGAGAGATTTTTTTTGAAGGAAAGAAAATCAGCCATGAAGCACTTTCTCAACGTCGAGCTTTATTAGGAACATCTTTAGGTGTGATTGTGCAAAACGGCATGAGTGCCTTTGATCCCCTGATGAGAATAGGAAAGCAATTTTGCCAAACTTTAATCTACCATTTTTCCTATTCTAAAAAGCAAGCCATAGAAGAAACTCAGTCGGCATTATCTCATGTTTTTCCTTATCAATTTCAATCTATTATGCAGGCGTTTCCTCATCAATTAAGTGGCGGGCAACTACAACGTGTGATGATTGCGATTGCACTTGCTTTATCACCGAAGCTATTAATTGCTGATGAACCGACAACGGCGCTTGATGCACCACTTCGCCAAGATATTTTAAAATTGCTTCATCATGTCGTTACAACGCATCATTCAACACTGATTTTTATTTCTCATGACTTAGGGCTAGTTAATGAAATTGCCGACGATATATTAGTCATGCAAAGAGGTAAAATGGTTGAATGTGGCGATAAAACAACCGTTTTATCGCATCCAACACAAGAATATACGCGTTATTTAATTAATGCACGCCGACAGCTTTCATTACGCTTCGAGCAATTGATTAATAAAAAAATAGATTAATATCATCATAAAAGAGGGTTTATGTTATTAAACGTTGAGAATATTAGTAAGTTTTATACTCAAAAAAATAACACACTATTTGGTGAAAAAGTGAAGGTTATTGACTCACTCTCTTTTAATATTAATTCAAGTGAAGCCTTTGGTTTAGTGGGTGAAAGTGGCAGTGGAAAAAGCACGTTAGCGCGTTTAATTTGTGGATTAGAATTACCTGACAGTGGCGCAATCTCTTTAAATAATAAGCCCGTTACAAAACGACTTCATCGCCAAGGTATAATTAGTATTGTTTTTCAAGATTATATGACTTCCGTTAATCCGACATTAACGGTGGGCGAAATTATTGCTGAGCCGATTAAAATCATTAATCCAAGTATTAGCCATCAAGCATTGAAAACACTTATTTTTGCTTTTTTAGATAAAGTAGAATTACCTAAAAGTTGCTATACACGTTATATATTTGAACTTTCTGGCGGGCAGGCTCAAAGAGTCTGTTTATGTCGTGCATTAGCGTCTTATCCAAAACTTATTGTATTAGATGAAGCGCTTAGCTCCTTAGATATTCCCACGCAAGTTCAAATATTAGATTTATTAAAACAGTTAAAAGAAGAGTTTACACTCTCTTATCTTTTTATTAGTCATGATATTCAAACGGTGGCTTATTTCTGCGATAAAGTGATGTTTTTTTTACAAGGCAGGAATATTGAATTGTGTGAGATAAATAATTTAGGCAATGTTTCTCATGATTATTCTAAAAAGCTTATTCAATCTGTTATTTAATCAACAAACAGCAATGTCTTTAAGCATTACTGCTTGTTGAATTTAATCTATTTAGAGATTATTCATTAAGTGTTCTTGAACTGCTTTTGCATCATTTGAGGCATTGAAATCGATACCAAAATTCAGCGTGCCTTCTTTGAGTTCAATACTACGCGGTGTTGCTTTAGAACAGGTAATATTCTGTATTTTTTCTTTTACTGTTTCTTGTGCTATTTTCGAGCTATCACAAGTATTAATAACGCCTTTTAACCCTTCGCTACAATAACTATCAACACCTATTGTTTTTAAATCCTCAGCAGTAAATGCAGACCAATCAAAAGCAACTTTTATATTGGCATCACAGCTTTTATTTAAATCGACAACACGAGACTGAATATTCTCTTCGAATTTTTGTTGTAATTCTCTTTCAGCTAATGTCGCTGAAAAAGTAGAAGAGGAAATAAGTAGCAGAGAAAGACTAATAGCAATATTTTTCAACATAATAAATGCTCCAAAAAAGAATATATAAATTTAAGTTAACTCATTAAAAATAAAGTAATAGCGCGTTATAGCAATAGGAATATTATTGTTTTTCTTTATTTCATTATTTTTTGAATAATATCTCTTATTATTAGTGAGATATCTTTTAATAAAATCGTATTTATTGTCGAGATATTAACATTTCAATAAGTGCTTTTACTTATCTTATTAATTAAATGTTCGTTAGTTTCATAACGAACATAATCGATTCAGTACATCATTTAAATAACCCACAAAGCCAAATAAATAAATTATCATTAAAATCATGCAATTATGTTATCTATGTAGATCTGCATCACAAACTAATCTTATTGTGATTGTTTTTTCGTCATGCTCGAATTAACTTGCTAACTCGAAGTAGCAAAAATTAGCATAGCGTTAGCAAATGATGAGGGTTCGCATGGAACAACAATATTTTATTGGCGTTGATGTTGGCTCAGCCAGTGTCCGTGCAGCGGTATTTGATAGCAATGGAAAGCGTTTGGGCTTTTCTGTTCGCCCTATTGCGCAGTTCCGCCCAAAAACGGATTTCGTTGAGCAATCGTCTACCGATATTTGGCAGCAGGTTTGCACTACCGTAAAAGAGTCGGTGGCGTTATCTGCTATTGATCCTATCCATGTGAAATCTATTGGTTTTGATGCCACCTGTTCTTTGGTTGCTGTGGATAAGGACGGTAAAGGGCTTTCTGTTTCACCAAGCGGTAAAGCTGAGCAAGATATCATCATGTGGATGGATCACCGTGCTGTACAAGAAACAGTCACTATCAATCTGACCAATGATCCTTCATTGCGATATGTTGGCGGTGAAGTGAGTATCGAAATGGAATTGCCAAAAATTCTGTGGTTAAAAAATCATTACCCAGAGCGTTATGAAAATGTATGGCGATTCTTTGATTTAGCTGACTTTTTAGTATGGAAAGCAACATCAGGGGATGTCGCAAGTACTTGTACATTAACCTGTAAATGGAACTATTTAGCACATCAGGGACAATTTAGTGAGAGTTTGTTAGCCGATGTAGGTTTGGATGAATTATTAGAAAAAGTACCACAAACCATCCTTGCGTTAGGTGAACAAGCAGGTTGTTTAGATGAATCAGTTGCCAATGCGTTTGGCTTGCACACGGGTGTAATTGTTGCTTCAGGCATTATTGACGCTCATGCGGGTGGCTTGGCATTAACAGCATCACAACCTGAAGGGAGTTTGGCAATTATCAGTGGCACGTCTAACTGCCACATGATTGTGAGCCAATATCCCATTATGGTACCCGGTGTTTGGGGACCTTATTTTGGCGCGATGTTACCCGAATTATGGCTAAACGAAGGCGGTCAAAGTGCTGCTGGTGCGTTAGTTGAATGGTCTATCCGCCGTCATGAATCATGGGCTGAATTAGAGCAAGAAGCGAATGAAAAAGGCGTTAACTACTATGCCTTATTAAACGAAGCCGTCGCTGAATTGGAAGAGAATGAACAATACCCAACAGCACAGTTTCATGTTTTAGCTGACCATCATGGCAATCGTTCTCCGCGCGCAAACCCTGCCGCCAAAGGCATGGTAAGCGGATTAACGCTGGAAAGTGGTCGAGTTGCATTGGCTCGTTATTATCTCGCGACACTGCAATCTATTGCTTACGGTACACGCCATATTATCGACACGCTTGAAGATGCTGGACATCAAATTAATCGTATCGTGATGTGTGGTGGTGCAACGAAAAATCCATTATGGCTACGCGAATATGCCAATGCGACAGGTCGTGAAATTCATTTAGCACAAGAAGAAGATGCAGTGAATTTAGGGGCTGCATTATTAGGTGCAGTGGCATGTAAAGCCTTTGATGATTTCTCTAAAGCTGCCAGTGCAATGGTGCGAGAAGGTGGCATTATCACTCCAGATAGCGACACGTTTGCCTTCCATCAGGCCAAATATCAAGTTTATTTGCAGATGTATCAAGATCAGCAGCGTTATAACGAAATGATGTCGGATTGTTGACCACTAATTTTTCCGATTATGAACCGAGTTTACCTTACCAGGGATATCTTATGTTGAACTTAAATCTACCAAAATTACCGACAACCATCACAGCAGGTCAGAAAGAGATCCTGATGGTCACCAACGCAGACTTACGCGAGCCTGCAAACGTAACGTGCTGGCCTGTACAGAAAAAATTTGAAGATAAATTGGCTGCAGCATTAGACGCTCAAGGTTACAAAATGAAGCGTGCTCATGAAATTAATGAAGCTCGCGGTCATGGTTTTATCAGCAGTCAGCGTGAAGGTTGCGATATGTTTGCCGCAATCGATCCTGATGCACCGGTTATTGTGTTATTAACCGCATGGCAATATTCACACCATATTGCCTCTTCATTAGCACATCATCGTGGCCCTATTTTACTGCTGGCTAACTTTGATGGTACATGGCCGGGTCTGGTGGGCATGTTGTGTTTAGCGGGTACGATGACCAGTTTAGGTAAAAATTATTCACGTTTATGGTCAGAAGAGTTTGATGATGAATTCTTTGTAGATGGCTTAGCAACTTGGTTGAAATATGGTTATGTAAATCATAAGCTTAGCTATCTTACAGATATTGCGCCAACACACAGGGTAATGGCGACAGAAGCTGGCGAAGTGGGTCGTAAAGTCGGCGAATACATAATTAAAAATAAAGAAATAATCGGTTTGTTCGATACATTCTGTATGGGAATGATTAACGGGGTCTTCCCACAACAGGCAATGATCAATATTGGTATGCCAATTGAATCCCTTTCTCAATCTGCGTTACTGGTCGAAATGGCAAAAGTACCGACAGAATTAAGAGAGGCATGTTTACAGTGGTACGAAGATAACGGGATGACGTTTATGTTTGGTCAAGATGACAAAACTGAACTCACTCGTGAACAAGTGATGGAGCAGTGCGCCATGATGATTGCAATGGCGCGTTTCGTAAAACGTTTTGGTCTAACAGCGGTGGGTGTGCAATATCAGCAGGGCTTAAAAGATTGTTGCCCAGCGTCTGACTTTGCTGAAGGTGCGATTGGTTCAACCGCGCGTTTCCCACTGCCAGATGAAAACGGCGAGATTATCTGCCCTAACACGCCAATTCCTTGTATCAACGAAGTGGATATGGGTACGGCTATTCCTCAAACGATGTTATGGCGTTTATTAACATCATTAGGATTACCTGCTGAAACCACACTACATGACATTCGTTGGGGTAGTGAGTATGAAGGAACATTCTACTGGGATATGGAAATTTCAGGCTCTGTTCCTTTTGAACACCTTAAAGGTGGCCTAAAAGGCGCAACAGGTTATCGTCAGCCTCCGATGTTCTTCCCTAAAGGGGGTTCAACTATCGCAGGTCAAGGCAAAGCAGGGCGCTTATTATGGGGCCGTGCACACTATGAAGGTACTGATGTGATTATGCATATTGGTACAGGTGTGGCTGTGGAGTTACCTGAAGCAGAATTTGAACGTCGCCGTAAAGCAACTAACTACGAATGGCCATTATTAAACTGTACGTTAGATGGCGTAACTCGTGATGACCTTATGGCGGGACATCAAAGTAACCACATTACTGTGGCTTATGTTGATGAAGATAAATTGGCGTTTGTGCTAAAAGCATTTGTTGCTCAAGCACTGACTCAAGGTATCCAAGTGAAAGTGGCAGGTGATGCCATTAACTTACTGTAAGGAATTGATGATGAGTCAGCAAAAATACGTCGGTGTTTGGCCTGTTATGCTAACCCCTTTTGATGCCAAAGGGGAGATTGATTGGGCGTCATTAGAGCGCCTTGTAGACTGGTATATTGATTCTGGTGTACACGGACTCTTTGCCGCCTGCCAATCAAGCGAAATGTTTTATTTAAGTGATGAGGAAACTCAAGCACTCACCCGTTTTATCGTTGAAAAAGCAGATGGAAGAGTACCTGTAGTTGCTTCTGGTCATACTGCAACAGCATTAAGTCAGCAAAAAGAACAATTGCAGGCAATGGCTGGCACAGGCGTCGATGGCGTCATTATGATCAGTAATCGCTTGGCTCTAGTCGGGGAGTCGGATGATAAAGCGCTGGAAACACTGCAAGTCTTAACCAATGTGGTACCAAAAGAGATTGATTTGGGTATCTATGAATGCCCTTATCCTTACAAACGTTTGTTATCTGAGGAAATTGTAGAGTGGTGCGCACAAAGTAATCGCTTTACCTTTATCAAAGATACGTGCTGTTCTCTTCCGATGATAGAACGTCGTTTGGCATTATCAAAAGGGACTCGCTTGCATCTTGCAAACGCCAACAGTCAAACGCTATTAGCTTCATTCCAAGCAGGATGTCAGGCATATAGCGGTGTAATGGCAAACTTCCATCCAGAGCTTTATGTTTGGCTTTATGAGAATTGGAAGGATAAACCAGAGCAGGCTGCGGTGTTAGCAGATTATTTATCAACAGCAGCGATGACCGAAACACTGGATTATCCAGCATGCGCTAAATATCATCAGCGCCTGATTGGTAACTTCAGCACACTGGTCTGCCGTTCCCGTAACAGCAGTCAGTTTGAAAACTCATTTTTCCCTTCTGCCGTCAATAGCATGACTGCATTGGGTGAGAATATGAAGAAGTGGCTTTCGTTAGATTAATTTAGGACACAGGAGTAGGAATATGCCTTTCGTGATGAAGGAAACCCAGTTTGTGCTTGATAATGCACATTCACTTTTTAATCACTGCCATGCTTCAACGATTGTGCGTGTGCCTAACTCTGAGCGTTTGTTAACCGCTTTTTTTGCTGGCGATAAAGAAGGTAGCGGTAATACCGCTATCTGGCTGGTAATGAAAGAGGGTGATCATTGGCAACACGCTCAACCTGTTGTTAAAAATCCGGGTGTTGCGCACTGGAATCCAGTTTTACATGTTGACCCATCAACAGGTAATATCTGGCTGTTTTATAAAACGGGTCCCGATGTACATAGTTGGACGACCCAATACGTTATCTCGAAGGATGGCGGAAATAGCTGGAGTTTACCGAGTGAATTGGTTTCTGGTGATGTAGCACCTAGAGGTCCTGTGAAAAATAAAGTGTTAGTGATGTCGAATGGCGAGTGGTTGGCACCGGGATCGGTTGAGGATGACCAATTCTGGGATGCGTTTGTCGATATTTCGAGTGACAACGGTCAACACTGGTTGCGAGTAGATATTCCAATTGAACATCATAAAGGTGAACAAGCGGAACATGAAATCTGGCAGGGTTTAAAGGACGATGCCTTATGGGAGACTGATCTACAACGCGTTTTTCAATGGGATGGCGTGATACAGCCAACACTATGGGAATCCCGGCCTGGGCATGTGCATGCCATGATGCGGAGTACGCGCGGTACTATTTATCGTAGCGATTCAACGGATTATGGGCGCAGTTGGTGTCCAGCTTATGCAACAATATTACCAAATAATAATAGCGGCATTGATGTCGTCTCCTTCGCAGATGGTCAACTGGCATTGGTGTATAACCCGAATTCAGGTAACTGGAGTCGTCGTTATCCAATCTCTGTTAGTCTTTCATCCGATAATGGCAGTACTTGGTCTGAACCATTCGATTTACTCGATGGGGAAGGCGAATTTTCATATCCAGCTATTATTGCTGAAAACAATACCCTACACGTGACCTTTACTTGGAATCGAAAAAACATTGTTTATCAGCAGTTAATGGCTACTCAATAAAAATGTGGAGAAAGGGTTTTATGAAAAAGAGTCTACTCGCAGCGTTGGCGATTACGATGACACTGGGCATGGGGAACGCAGTTGCCCAACAGTTAACGTATCCTACAAAAAATATTGATGTTGTCATCCCGAAAAACCCGGGCGGTGGTACTGATACTTCAGCACGTACTATCATTGAATTTGCAAAAGATGTCATGCCAGCGGGACGTATTTTCGTTCCTGTGAATAAGCCAGCTGGTAATGGTTTAACTGGTCTGATTGAAGTTGCTAATGCGCGTCCAGATGGCACGAAATTAGTGATGACAACCGTTGAACTTGCGATGTTCCCACACCAAGGAAAATCACCAGTTACTTATAAAGACTTCACCCCAATCGCAACAACTATCGCTGATCCAGTCGTGTTAGTTGTTAATGCAGAATCACCTTATACCACGTTACAAGAGTTTATCGATGGCGCGAAAGCGAATCCGGGTAAACTGAAAGTGGGTAACTCAGGTATGGGTGCTATTTATCACTTAGCTGGCGTTAATATCGAACGTACCACTGGCGCTAAATTTAACCATATCCCTTACAACGAAGGTACAGGCCCTTCAATCGCTGCTTTAGTGGGTAACCACATCGATGGCGTCTTAACCACTCCGGGTGCCGTTAAATCTCAAGTTGATGCCGGTATTCTACGTGTTCTTGGTGTAATGGATGAGCGTCGTTTCCCATTATTCCCAGCAGTACCTACTTTCAAAGAAGCATTAAAATTAGACACTAACGTGAAAATGCGTGCTTGGGCAGTATTAGCAACAACCGCTAATGTGCCTGATAACGTGAAGAAAGAGTTAGTTGATGCATTCTCTGAAGTAGTTCAAAAACCTGGATACCAAGAAGCACTGAAAAAACAAGGTATTATGCCTGTATTTATCACTGGTGACGATGCTTACCAAATGATGAAAGAAGACCACGAGATGTATGCTGAGTTAATTTCAGCAACCCTGAAAAAATAACTTTTCTAATATTATAAACCACCCTACCTGTTATGGCAGGTAGGGTCGGGGAGATCCCGACATGACAAAAATCAATACAATCATCGGTGCGATTTCAGTGGCTTTCGGGGCACTAATTATCTATCTCTCCCGTGATATGAGCATGTTTGATGATTATGGTGTGCCTGGGGAGCGTTTTTGGCCTTATGGTCTTGCCATCTTATTTATTTTACTGGGGATTTTTCAATGGATTAGTATTGTGGTTGATAAAATCAAACACGTACATAAGTCTGTTGACCTGAGTTCTACCGCAGTTAAACGCGCTTATGGTTTAGGCATCTTTATGTTGGTCTATGCCGCAGGTCTGCACTTTTTTGGCTTTATTATTCCGTCACTGCTTCTTATCCCGGTCATTATGTGGCTGATGAATGAAAGAAAACCTATCGCACTGGTTATTATTCCGGTTGTAATGGTTGCCGCCGTTTATGTCTTCTTTGACATTATCTTTAATTCACCTCTGCCAACCTCCGTCTTTTTTGAGTAAGCGGTAAAGGAGCTTTGAGATGGAAATACTAGACGCTTTAATGGTCGTTTTCAGTCTGGAAACGATAACGATGATCCTGTTAGGGGTATTTGCGGGTATTATTATCGGCGCATTACCGGGCCTAACAGTGAATATGGGGATTGCATTACTTCTCCCATTAACTTACTCCTTCCAAGGAATGACGGGTATCCTCCTGTTATTAGGAATGTATTGTGGTGCCGTTTACGGTGGCTCAATTACTGCGATATTGATTAGTACGCCGGGTACTCCCGCTTCTGCTGCAACGGTATTGGATGGTTATCCAATGGCGAAAAAAGGTGAAGCAGGAAGAGCGCTGGGTTTATCTACGATGGGGTCTATGTTTGGGGGGATTTTTAGTACGATTGCCCTGATCGTTATTGCGCCTCAATTAGCAAAAGTAGCAACAGGTTTCTCTGCGGCTGAATATTTTGCACTGGCGGTATTTGGCATAAGTATTATTACCAGTGTATCATCGCAATCGATTGTGAAAGGATTAATGGGTGGCGCGATAGGTTTGGCTATTGCGACAATTGGACTTGATCCAATGACATCTGGACCTCGTTTCACCTTTGATACTGTGTACCTGATGGGTGGGGTTTCATTTATTCCTATCTTGGTTGGTCTGTTCGCTTTCTCTCAAGGCTTGATTAGTTTTGAAGAAGAGTACCGTGAACGTAAGCAGAAGAAGAGCGAAAAAATTAACGCGCGTATTCACCGAGTCTTACCAACATGGGCTGATTTTAAACGTGTGTTACCAACTTATTTTCGTTCATCTGCCATTGGTACAACGATTGGTGCAATTCCGGGAACGGGCGGAGATATCTCATCATTTATCTCTTATAACGAAGCAAAACGTTGGTCTAAACACCCTGAAGAGTTTGGTCACGGTTCGCCAGAAGGTGTTTCTGCACCAGAAGCCGGTGCAAACTCAGTAACAGGCGGAACCATGGTGCCTTTAATGACCTTAGGTATTCCGGGTGATGGTGCAACTGCCATTATCATGGGTGCATTTATGGTTCAAGGATTGGCATTAGGGCCTCAGCTCTTTACTGACAATCCAGTTGAAGTTAACAGCATCTTTATTGGCTTGATGATGGCGAATATTTTCCTCGGTATCTTAGGTTTCTTATGTATGAAACTCTTTGTTCGAGTGATGGATGTTCCGCGTCGCGTATTAGTACCAATTATCTTTGTATTATGTAGTGTAGGTGCTTATTCTGTGAACCATAGTATCATTGATGTATTCGTGATGATGGGGGCAGGGTTACTCGCTTACATTATGATTAAGCTCGATTTCTCCATGTCTCCTGTGGTTATTGGGATTATCTTAGGGCCGATGGCTGAATCAAACTTACGTCGTGCTTTAATGATGTCTCAGGGTGATTTATCTATCCTGTATACACGCCCGATTACAGCGACATTCTTAGGTATTGCGATACTGACGTTGATCCTACCAATTATTGGACCTTCGTTAAAAGCGATGTGGAAGAAATACCGAGCGAAGCCGGCTCAGTAAAGGTTAACTGGCCCTCATCATTAAGATGAGGGCAATATCAATGATGGAATATTAATGGCAAAAACAGTTGAACAGATTGCAAATGACCTGAATTTGTCTATTACCACAGTCAGATTGGTATTAAATGGCAAAGGTGATCAATACCGGATCAGTGCAAAAACGCAAAAGAAGATAGCGGACTATGTTGAGGTGTTTGGTTATACCGTCAATCATGCAGCTAGAAGCTTAAAGCTTAATAAAACAGATACCTACGGATTGGTTATCCCTCGTCTTTCTAACCCATTCTTCGCCGCTTTGGCTGAAAAATTAGAGATGCATTGTCACCAAATTGGTTGTCAGCTAACGATTAGCTGTACCTATGGTGATATCAAAAATGAAAATAAGCTCGTTAAATCAATGGATGAGCGTAATGTTGATGGTATTTTCATTGTGTCATCAAGCCGTAAAAATCAGCTACATCATGTGAAGCATCGTCAAAAACCATTGGTTTTTTTAGATAGAGATTTCTCTGTCAGTGAGGCTATTTGTGTCGCTTCAGATAACTGTGACAGTGGTGCGCAACTGACAAGAGCGATGATAAAGCGAGATGTACCAATTCATTTTTTTGCGGGTGATGCATTATTACCCACCATCGCAGCGCGTTTGCGCGGTTATGTGCAAGCCATAAAAGGGCATTATGGTGATGATAATCGTGTCACTGTCTCTTATGCTGAGCATAATACGACCAAAGATGGTGAGCAGATGATGAAACAGTATTTAGAGCAACATCAGCAAATACCTTCTCATTTTATTGCCTCATCATTGCCTATTCTTGAAGGTTTATTGAGTGTTATCCGTCAGCGTGAAGGAAGTATTCCTGCTCATCTTCATATCGGTACATTCGATGATCATGTGATGCTCAGTTTTTTACCTAATAATGTGTGGTCAATGAAGCAAGATGAAGCGTTATTAGTCGAAAAAGCCTTTGAAATCATGTCTGCAAAGATAGCCGGCACCGCAGTTAAATCCCCTGCATTAATAAAAACACAACTTATCGAGCGCCTAATTTCTACCCAATGAGTCAATTAAATCGCTTATTCGCCTCACTTTGTGAGTAGATTAGCCGGATTAATTGACTCATCACTGTATAAATAAAACACAATAGGAACATTAGTCTGTTCGTTTTATTGTTATTCTTTTTTTACTTTTACAAATGCGCGCTACTCTACTTATCTCGTTTTAACAAAAATAGGGGCTCTTGATTATCTGCAATCAGAGGCTCATAATTTAAGCGGATAGTTCCATTTTATTAATATAAAAGGATATTAAAGAAAGATGAACGATGATGTTGACCGATGTCCTGAGTGTGAAGTAAGGGCGTATTATACGAATGATTTTGTTCGTGTTTATCAAGCCTATTCAAATACTATTGCTCAGAGCGCAGTCGCAAACGGAACATTTGTTTCGCCCCCTTTTAGTATGACCCGCATGACTTGGGTAAAACCTTCCTTTCTTTGGATGATGTACCGCTCTGGTTGGGGACGTAAAGACGCTAATCAAGCTTCTATTCTTGCGGTTGATATTACGCATGGAGGCTTTCAAGAGATGCTGACACAAGGTGTTGTGAGTCATTTCGATCCAGACCGCTATGCCAGTGCTGAAATGTGGAAAGAAGCGTCAGAAACCAGTAATATCCGCATTCAGTGGGATCCTGAACGTGATATTTATCTGAATCGACTCAGTTATCGCACCATCCAAATTGGTTTGCGAAATCAAGCAGTTGAAAAATATTGCAAAGAGTGGATTGTGAATATTACGGATATTACCGATAAGGTACATAAAATAGATGCTTGTATTGCTAATGGTGATCTCGACACCGCATACAGCCTATTACCGGTAGAAAAACCGTATCACTTTGGTGAGTAATTCATCAAGATGTCACCCCGCTTAATTGGCGGGGTAATTGTAAGATAGGATCAGGCTTGCACAAGTTCAGGACGAACACCTAGCGTATGGCAAATAGCATAGGTTAATTCTGAACGATTAAGTGTATAAAAATGGAAGTCTTTGACGCCTTCACGGCTTAAAATCTTCACCATATCAATCGCAATCGAAGCACCTACCAGACTACGTGTTTCAGGATCGTTATCTAACCCATCAAACATTTTATGCATCCAACCCGGAATTTTCACATTGGTTAAACCCGCAAAGCGTTTTAGTTGTTTAAAATTCGTGACAGGTAAAATTCCCGGCACAATCTCAACATCAATACCTGTTGAAACACAGCGATCACGAAAACGTAAATAGCTTTCGACATCAAAGAAAAATTGAGTGATCGCGCGATTTGCCCCCGCATCGACTTTTCTTTTTAAGTTAATTAAATCTGCTTGTGCACTTTTTGCTTCAGGATGCACTTCAGGATAAGCCGCAACAGAGATATCAAAATCACCCACGCCTTTGAGTAAGTGAACTAAATCTGTGGCATACATATCGGGTTTTTGAGAGTTGTCTGGTAAATCGCCTCGTAAGGCAACAATATGTCGAATGCCACTTTGCCAATAATCTTGTGCGATATGTTGTAGCTCTTCACGGCTAGCATCAACGCAAGTTAAATGCGGTGCAGCTTCTAATCCTGTGCGCTCTTTAATTCCTTTAATAATCGAGTGAGTTCTATCTCGCTCGCCTGAGTTTGCACCATAAGTCACAGAAACAAAGCTCGGTTTTAAGGTATTTAAGCGCGCAAGAGATTGCCAAAGAGTATTTTCCATCTCTTCGGTACGAGGCGGGAAAAACTCAAAGGAAACTTGGATCTGACCATCAAGTTCGGCAAGATTTTGATTTAATGCTTCATGTTGGCTTGCGTGATAAAAGCTCATACCTGTACCTCATCAATCATGTCACTGTGTTGTTATTCTTATTTAAGTATCACTACCTATTTACCCATCTAACCATTTAGACGTCTAGATGTAGATTCTCTTAATTAGGCTATTTAGTCAACAACTATTCACCCTGTTTTTGATGAGGATAATTCAATAGAAATGAGAGAAAACTTCATGTTGAAGTTTTCTTTAATAAAGAAAATTAGCTTCACCATGCATAAGCTGTGTGATTTTTCTTCTACAATTAAATGAATTAACTTATTGAAGGGAGGCGAAATGATCACCTGTAAGCGAGTGTATAACGATAAAGAGGGAATCCATGAAGGTTATCGCGTATTAGTGGATAGATTGTGGCCAAGAGGCGTGAAAAAAACAGACTTTCATTATGATGAGTGGAATAAAGAGGTTGCACCTTCGACCGAATTACGAAAATGGTTTCATGCGGGTGGCGGTGATTTTACTGAATTTACCCAACGTTATATTGCCGAATTGACAGGCGCTCCTGAACATTGGCAACCCCTTCTTGTGATAGCAAAAGAGCAACCGCTAGTACTACTTTATTCAGGCAAAGATGAGCAACAAAATAATGCAACTGTGTTAAAAGCTTTTTTAGAAAAACAGTTAGCACACTGTTAATAATGAATAATTTGAGCGTTTGAGTAAAAAAGCAAAAAAAGTAAAAAAAGCAAAAAAAAAGTGGCGCGGTATTAGGCGCCACAAAAATTGCTAATAAAAACATCGAACAGAGTCAGAGAATATTTTTGCTACTCTTATGCAGTGTGTGTATTTGCCGCTAACCATTGACTAATACGTTGTTTTTGTTCGTCATTTAGCCACATGCCGAGTTTGGTACGACGCCAAATAGCATCATCAACTTCGATAACCCACTCATGTTTTACTAAATAACGTAATTCTGCTTCATACAGATTATGACCGAAGTTTTCACCCATACCTGCTAAATCAGTAATACCTTCAAGCAGTAATTCAGTGTTGCTACCGTAAGTGCGGGCAAAACGCAGTGCGAGTGCTTCTGGTAACCAAGGGTGACGTTGACGAATTAAACGAGAGTAACCATCACGATCACAACCTTCTAAATTACCGCCCGGTAATTGACCGTTTTTAGTCCACGGTTTACCCATATTAGGGAAATAGCTCACGAGTTTATCAACAGCGTGTTCACCTAATTTACGATAAGTCGTTAATTTACCACCAAATACAGATAACAGTGGTGTTTGACCATTATCATCGTGAACATCTAAGGTGTAATCACGGGTGATCGCTTGTGGAGAATCTGATTCATCGTCACATAATGGACGCACGCCAGAGTAATCCCAAACCACATCTTCTTTGGTTAACTGCTTTTTAAAGTGATCGTTATAGACTTTCAGTAAGTACTGAATTTCGTTGTCATCAATCGCGACATCTTTAGGATCGCCGTTATATTCAACATCCGTAGTACCGATGATAGAGAACTCATCCATCCAAGGAATAACGAAAACAATACGGTTATCTTCGTTTTGTAAAATATAAGCTTGCGGTTCGTTATGAGCGCGAGGAATAACAATATGGCTACCTTTAATTAAGCGGATGCCGTAAGGTGATTTCAGTTTTAAGCCTTCATCAAACAGCGTTTTAACCCAAGGGCCAGCGGCATTGACAAGTGCTTTTGATTGATAGAGCGATGTTTCACCAGTGCGTAAATCTTGCGCTTCTACCATCCATAAATTATTTTCACGCCAAGCGCGAGTGACTTTAGTGCGAGTGCGTACTTCACCGCCACGACGGACAATCTCTTGTGCGTTGAGTACCACTAAACGTGCATCATCAACCCAGCAGTCTGAATATTCAAAACCGCGTGTTAATTCTGGTTTTAACACAGAATTTGCACCGAATTTAATGCCTTTACTGCTTGGCAGGCTGACACGTTTTCCTAAATGATCATAAAGGAATAGACCAATACGGATCATCCAAGCTGGGCGTAAGTGTGGTTGGTGCGGTAGACGAAAGCGCATTGGAAATGCGATATGTGGTGCTAAACGTAATAATACTTCACGCTCTGCCAGTGCTTCGCTTACTAAGCGAAACTCATAATGTTCTAGATAACGTAAACCACCATGAATAAGTTTAGAGCTCGCGGAAGATGTCGCACTTGCTAAGTCTTGAGCTTCCAGCATAAGTACTGAAAGGCCTCGGCCAGCTGCATCCGCCGCAATTCCAGCGCCGTTTATTCCGCCGCCGATGACAATCAAGTCTTGAGTTTTCATAACATCCTCCTACGAATGCGCGAAACAATTCTTTAATGTTCGTTTTCGCTCATAATTGTAATGAAGTTTGATGAAAATGCCAACTATATAACTGATAAAAAACATAACCGCGTGATATGGATAACAATTTATTATCATATCCACATTTTTTGTGTGCCTATTAAAAATAAACAACATTGTTAATGTATTAATAAAAAAGACAGGTGATGTATCAAAAAAGAGTGTAAATAGAATGAGTTAATTAGAGTTTAGTAAAAAATAGGCGAAAAAAAAGTACCTAAGAAGGTACTTTTTGAGGAATTTATTCAATTAACATAATTCGAGTTGAACGTTGTGTTGCTCAACAATTTTTTGGATCCCTGCTGGTGGTTCTTGATCGGTAAATAAGTAGTCGATCAAATTCATATTGCCTAAATTCACCATTGCATTACGACCAAACTTAGAATGGTCTGTCACCAACATTACGCAGCGTGAGTTTTCGATAATTGCGCGTTTAGTTCGAACTTCATGGTAATCAAACTCAAGTAGAGAACCATCCATATCGATGCCGCTTATCCCTAAGATGCCGTAATCAAGACGGAATTGAGAGATAAAATCAAGTGTAGCTTCACCGACAATACCACCATCTCGCGTACGTACTTCACCACCGGCAAGAATTAAGCGAAAGTCTTCTTTGCCCATCAGTAACGTTGCCACATTGAGATTGTTGGTCACGATACGTAGGTTTTTGTGGTTAATTAAAGCATGCGCAACGGCTTCAGGTGTTGTTCCGATATCAATAAATAGTGTTGCACCATCAGGAATTAAGCTTGCTACTCGTTGTGCGATACGTGATTTTTCATCAGACCACATGATTTTACGATCATGATAAGCCGTATTTACGGAGCTTGAAGGTAATGCCGCACCGCCGTGATGACGTTGGATTTTGTTCTTTTCCGCTAATTCATTTAAATCACGTCGGATTGTCTGTGGGCTGACTTCAAAATGCTCCACCAATTCTTCAGTGCTGACATAGCCTTGTAGGCGTACCAGTTCAATGATGGCATCATGTCGTTGCGTTTGCTTCACAGGTATCCCCTAATGTTAAAAATATCATGTTAATTTTATTATGATCTACGAGATAATTGATGTCGATTATCCCACAAAGCCATCAATAAGCCGATAAGGAAGCCTGCAAAATGTGCAGTATTTCCGATAGAGTCACCTAAAACGCCCATGTAACCCGCAACAATCCACAAAATCGAAAAGCCGATTAAGCCTGTTGGAGCACCAATACCTTTTTCTGGATTACGTATTCCTGTTAAGCCTACATAGCCGATTAATGCGTAAACAACACCGGAAAGCCCACCAAAATTAGAGTCTGTAAACAGTGATTGTGCCCAATTACTAAAGAGCGCAGAAACGAGCATGATGACAAATAGTTTACCCGTACCTAATCGTTGCTCTGTTTGACTTGCGAGATACCACCACATCGCAAGGTTAAAGGCGATGTGCATCAGTGAGAAGTGAACAAACGCAGGGGTGATATAGCGCCAAACTTCAAAGTTCAAGCTCTCTTTGTAAGGCCACGCCAGATGGAGCATAACGTTATAATCGCCTGCTACTTGTTGCCAAATAAAAATAAGGATACATAAAATGACCACCAGTACCGTTAATGGGCCTGAGCGTTGCACCATATTTTTTATCGAAAAGGCAGGGCGATATTTTATACCCGTATTTTTCGGATCTCCGGTTTGCCAACTCGCGGCTTGGTAACGTGGGTGAAAAGGCTCACGTAAAAAAGTATTTAGTTCTTTTTCAACCATATCCAACTGATGTTGGTCTTCTAACCAAAGTGAGATCTGCTGATTTTCATTTTTTGCGTGAATTCGCACACCTTTCGTTGCCATATAATTGACAAATAAATCAGCTGCTTGAGGGTTAGAAAGCGTAATAATGTGGATCATTAACAAAACTCATCTGTAGTTATTGCAGAGAAGTTATCGCTTGTGGAAACTCTCTTAGCCATGCTTCAAAACCACCGTTGATACTATAAACGGTTTCAAAGCCCATATTGACCAGATATTGAGCTGCGCCTTGGCTGCTATGACCGTGATAACACATCACCATAACAGGAACATCAAAGTCAGCATCTTGTAAAAATTGGTTTAGCGTATCATTGGTGAGATGAAATGCGCCAGTAGCATGACCAATGCGGTAACTCTGAGGATCTCTTACATCAACTAAGATTGCCGATTGAGATGTCCAGAATTGATAGGCTTGTTCAATACTAAGAAATTGAAACTTATCCATAATTGTCTTATTTATTATATTGTTAATTGATTTATTTGTTCTGAGCGAGAGAACGATACATTTATCATAACGTCAAATGGGTAAAGATGACGTTACACTTTGTAAATGATTATTTTAATAAACAAATCCCCCATGATATCA
Organism: Proteus sp. GOKU; assembly: GCF_015475555.1. Lineage (NCBI taxonomy): Bacteria > Pseudomonadati > Pseudomonadota > Gammaproteobacteria > Enterobacterales > Morganellaceae > Proteus > Proteus sp. GOKU. The sequence continues at coordinate 3,903,294 of NZ_CP034105.1, read as the reverse complement.
GTGCAGGTGAGTATCATAGGGGATGTGATACTGAGGGATCAGTAGTAGGAGTGTTCGCCGCGTTGGTGTTCAGTTAAATCTTTCACACCTTTCAATTCATCTGGGAACAGGTTTAACAGCTCTTTTTCGATACCATCTTTTAATGTGACATCAATCATTGAACAACCGTTACAGCCACCACCAAATTGTAAGATAGCATAACCATCTTCAGTGATTTCCATCAAACTAACGCGACCACCATGACCGGCTAATTGTGGGTTAATTTGTGATTGCAGTACGTATTCGACGCGTTCAATTAACGGTGCATCAGCATCGACTTTACGCATTTTTGCGTTAGGTGCTTTCAGCGTTAATTGTGAGCCCAGTTGGTCAGTGACAAAGTCAATTTCTGCATCTTCTAAGAAAGGTGCGCTGATGTCATCAACATACGCAGAAAGTTTTTCGAACTTAATTTCAGTATCGTTTGGCTCTACGGCATCAGGTGGGCAGTATGAAACGCCACATTCAGCATTAGGTGTGCCTGGATTGATAACGAATACACGAATTTGGGTGTTGGGTTCTTGGTTAGCCAGTAGTTTGGCAAAATGCGCCTGTGCGGCATCAGTAATAATAATCATATCGTCTTGCTCAATAGTTGACTGTTCTGGTTGGTTATCATACGCCCAATTGGCGGTTAACTACAAGGTTCGGCAAATCGCCCATACCTCAACAGAGCGTGCTCCCGCACGAAATAACAAGGGTACTATGCTCTTTAATGTCGCGCCTGTAGTGATAACATCATCAATTAGTGCCAGATTTTTCCCTGATACCGACACTGTGTTATTTAATACAAATGCATTCTTTAAATTTTGTTGCCTTTGTTTGGCATTAAGATGCGTTTGCACCAGTGTAGCACGAGTTCTTATCAGGGTATTCGGTTGATAAGCACAATTTAGCCACCTTGCCAAAGGCTTAGCGATAGCTTCTACTTGCTCAAAGCCTCTAGACCAACGGCGATGATGATGCGAAGGAACGCTAATAATTCTGTCAGGTATCTGCACCAAGTTTTCTCGCCGATGTGAAAGCCATCGCAATAGAAAAAGTCGTGCAAGACATAAAGCTATTTGAGGGCGAGGTTGGTATTTATAAAGGTGTAATAATTTATTTAATGGCGGTTGATAGTCAGTGACTGTCAACATCTGTTTCCATAATGGAGGTGATTGCAAGCAGCGCCCACATAGCATCATAGAGTGAGATGAGGGATATAAACAGCATGGGCAGCGGTTATGCTGCTTAGGTAAATGTCGAATACAACTCGAACAAACACCTTTAGTATCATAATGTAAGGGTTGGCGACACAACCAACAATATCCTGCTATTGTTATCCACATAATGAAAATCCCTGTACTAAGAGAAGAGAGCATAACAATGAATAAATTGTATTGGCAGACAATGGGTGAAGGAAAAACGCATCTTGTGCTATTACACGGATGGGGATTGAATGCAGAGGTCTGGCAATCATTAATACCGCGACTAAGTTCGCATTTTACACTGCATCTTGTTGATCTCCCAGGATATGGTCGTAGCCAAGGGTTTCCTGTTCTTACATTAAAAGAGATGGCTGACATTGTTTTTACCAAAGCCCCCGATAATGCCATTTGGTTAGGATGGTCTTTAGGGGGATTAGTCGCCAGCCGTGTTGTTTTAGATAATCCCAATAATGTACAAGCATTGATTACAGTGGCTTCTTCGCCTTGCTTTGCTGCTCATGAGGATTGGCCGGGTATCAAACCTGAAGTGTTAAAGGGGTTTGAACAGCAGTTAAACGAGAATTTTCATCGTACAGTTGAACGTTTTTTAGCACTGCAAACATTGGGCACACAAAGTGCGCGTGAAGATATGAAGGCATTAAAGTCAGTAGTATTAGAGCAACCACTCCCTTCTGTCGAAGTACTTAATGGTGGACTAGAAATTTTGCGTACTGAGGATTTACGAGAAGAGTTAAAAACGCTGAGTTGTCCTTTTATTCGTTTTTATGGTTATTTAGATGGCTTAGTTCCTCGGAAAGTAGCTGGATTATTAGATGCTATTTATCCTCATTCACCTTCTGTTATTTTCCGTAATGCAGCTCATGCGCCATTTATTTCACATCCAGATGAATTTACTCAAGCGTTAATTGAGGCTTGTGATATTCAGTCGTGATTATCTTAACGATCTGCCTTTATTTAAGTTAAGGCAGATCTCTTTATGCAGATATTATTTATTCAATTTCAACAAAGGTATGAAACATAGGGGCATTTTTGATAGTGTCAGAAAGCGGACAAGTGTGTTCAATAAAATCAATAAACGCCTGTATTTCCTCTTTTGTATTATCGGCTTGGATAAAATAATGCGTTGAAAGACGACTTAAGCCAATTTTTGCACTCTTATTTTTTCCCATATATCCATCTGGATCGATCTCGCCTTTCATCTCAATACGGATATTTTTAAGCTTAATACGGTGAAGCCGTGCGAAGCTCTTAGCGACAATCCCTTTACATGCGCCAATTGAGGAGAGTAATGCTTCAATGGGATTAACACCACTGTCTTCACCGCCATAGGCAACAGGTTCATCGACAATTAGCGTAAATTGTCGTGAAGAACATTGCATTTGTAAGGGCGAAGATGCGTCATTAGTGATAACTGATGAAAACTCAATAATTGGCATAATATTATCCTTTAAAAAGGTAATGTTACTTTTAATATTAAATAAGTAGTGTCACTTATCATGCCAATTAAGCGTAGGTTATAGTCGAAAAATAGCGAGTTTAAACCTAATTTTTCGATAAACTTAATTCGTGCTCTATATAAGTTGCAATAATACGGCTACAAAGGGCAACTTGGTCGTTTATTTGTTCCTCTGTGATAACTGTTTCAGGTAGATAGAGTTTGTCGAAAAAAAGTTTAGTCTTTAGCATTTCAGTGAAATGTTGCGCTAATGGAAACAGCTGTTTTTCAGAGAGCGAAGGTAATATAGAACGTAAATTTTCAGTAAGATGTCCATATACTTTTTGCGGACCCAGTAGGTAGAAATTTTGACTTAATTGGGGATGATTTGCTGACTCAGCAATAATTAAACGATAGAGACCAATCGAACTAGAATTAAGCATTTTACGAATAAAGCAGGAGCCAAATTGGTATAACACGTCGTAAGGTGTGTTTATATGCTCTTGGTTGTTCTCGACGCTAAAAATATCATTAATTAATGACTCGATTACGGCAGAAAGTAACCCTTCTTTATCACCAAAATGCGCATAGAGTGTAGAGCGAGAGCCACCAGAACGGGTGATTATCATATCAAGGCTTGTTTTCTCGTAGCCATTTTCAATAAAGATCTCTGTTGCCGCTTTAATTATGGCGTCGGCTCTTTTTTTACCTCGTTCATTTAAAGGGGTAGCCTTGGCATTCTGTGCCATTTATTTTTCCTCTTCAGCATTTTGTGTGCAACAGGGATTTTTTCTAGATAGAAAATACGTGGTTTATATAGACTATTGATGTTATTGAAAATACTAAAATTAGTGAATATTCAATTTATTATCAATCTCTGGATCAGAATAGCCTATTTTTTATTTTCTGGATCTTAACAAAAAAATGATCAATTACGCAGAGTTGATCTTTATTTTTAATGTACTGTACTATACAGTACACTTTAAATGAGGTTAGGAAAAACAATGGTAAATAGTAAAAAAGTGATCCGCGGTGGCACGTTTATCACAATGGATAAAACACATGGCGACATTATTAATGGTGCATTATTAATCGAAGGAAATCGCATTACGGGTATTAGTCAGGCGATAGATGGCTTTGATTCTCATAAAGATGCTGAGTTTATTGATGCTCAAGGTGCGATTGTTATGCCAGGAATGGTGGATGCACACCGCCATGATTGGATGTCGCTTTTTCGTGGTGTATCAACTGAGGAATCATTGCCTGCATTTTTAATTAATACATTTTATGCTTTTGGTAGTGTCTTAACGGCTGACAATATGTATGCAGCGGTACTTGCGGGTAATATCAGTGCATTAAATGCAGGTACAACAACGGTTTATGAAGTTAACGATTGTGTGAATACACCAGAACATGCTCTCAATGCAATTCAAGCAATGAAAGATAGTGGTATTCGTGGTGTTTATGCCTATGGAATGCAAGTCTATGATTTCAAACCTATTGGCTTTAAATCTCAAGATGAGCGATTAGCGAACGTACGAGAAATCACGGGTAGCCAATTTAATGGACAAGATCGTTTGGAAATGGGAATGCTCATTTCTGATCTAGGCACAGTGCCTTTTGATATTTCAGCAAAACAGATCAAATTAACGGATGAGCTAGGTATCAAATGTGCGTCACATACAGGAGCTGCCAAGACCTCACTGTTGCTACGAGGATTACGCGAGTTAGACGACAGAGGCTTGCTTTTACCCGGTCATTTACATGCTCATAGTAATGGATTAACAGGTGAAGATTGGAAACTGGTTGCCAAAACTGGAGGGTATGTTGTCAGTACTCCATCAAGTGAATTACAAATGGGAATGGGCTTTTTGCCTTATCGCGCTTGTGTTGAACATGATATTCCTTTTGCATTGGGAACGGATTTAACTGGTGTGACAACCGATGATATGTTTACCCAAGTGAATATTGCGCTTCAAATAGAACGTGCACTTGCTAATGATAAGGTGCATCAACGCGATACCATGCCTTTTGAAATCACACCAACAGTAAGAGAAGCTTTGCACTGGGTAACATTAGGTGGTGCCGAAATTATGGGACTTGCTGATGAAATTGGATCACTTACTGAGGGTAAAAAAGCAGATGTGATTGTTATTCGCCATAAAGACGATTTTGTTCCAACCATGAATCCAGCTGGTTGTGTTGTACAAATGACGAAAGGCAGTGATGTTGATACGGTTATTGCTGATGGTGTTATTCGTAAACGTGATGGCAAACTTGTGGGATTTGATATGGCGAAAGTCGAAACACTCTCACAATGTGCATTTAATACGCTTTCTGAAAAATCAAAATCCTTTACAACGCTATCGGCACAAGAGGTTGAGAAGTTCTTCCGCCTTGCTGAACGTAAAGCCTCATTTAATTTTGCCCAAGCTTATAGCGATGACTATTTTGCTCATCAATTTAATGAGTAACTATTCACGATTACCCTTTCTCTTTTCACTTTTATAACTTAGTTCCGCCCTTAGTTAGTTTTGAATAATTGTCTGATTTAGCCCATGTTATGCCTTTTGGCTTAATATGGGCTCTTTTTTTATCTGAAATGATAACGTGTTTCAAACAGTATTATTTAGAGGATAACGTTGCTTTTGCTAATGGTTTTTTCAGTCGAAAAGCCAGTAATAACGCAATGATGCTCAAGGCTAATGTGAAATAAAATACGGCGTGTGTACCAAATGATAGGGCGGCGATAGCACTATTTTGTGATAAGGCGTTTTCACGAAAATAAGACATTAACGTAATGGCGATAGAGGTGCCTAATGCACCAGAAACTTGATATAGCGTGTTCCAAATAGCAGAGCCATCAGCATAAAGATCCGGCGTTAAATCGCTTAATGCGGTTGTTTGCGCTGGCATAATGACACAGGTTACGCCCATACAAAGCGACATAAAGGCGATAACAATTTTCCATGCCACAGTATATTCATTAATAACAACTAAGAAAATGCTGGCACTCAACAACATAAACAATGCACCTATAACGGCAAAAAAGCGGGCATCGTATCGATTATAAAGAAAACCAATTAATGGTGAAAAAATCACATTAATGATATTGCCGGGTAGTAATAAAATACCTGCAATCGCAGCACTGAATAGTAGAACGTCTTTCAAATAGATAGGAAGAATGATCGCAACGGATAATACGCTCATCATGCAAACTATCATCATTAATAACCCGACAACGAATATTGAGTGCTTAAAAATTTGAAGGTTAATCATTGGTGTTGCGAGCTGTTTTTGTCGCCAGCAAAACAGCAATAAACTCAAGATACCTATTAATACTGAACCCCAAACATTTACTGAAGTAATTGAATGTTCGGCTAATACAGCTAATCCATAAATCACACCAGAAAAACCGATAGAAGATAATAAGAGTGAAATAATATCAATACGAGGTTTTGTCAGAGTACCAATATGTTCCATTGAACGAAAAGCCAAGACTAAAACGGCGATATAACATAGCGCACTGATCCAAAAAATGGCATGCCAGTTCATTGAGGTTAAAATAAAACCCGATAATGTGGGGCCTAATGCAGGAGCCAAGGTGATTGTTAAACCAATAACACCCATAACAGCACCTCTTTGATAAAGAGGAAAGATCAGTAAAGCTGCACTCATTAATACCGGCAGGATAATCCCTGTCCCCGTTGCTTGAATAACACGTCCAATCATCAGGATAGCGAAATTAGGTGCAAGTGCGGCAACTACACAGCCTAATAGTGATATCAATAATGCGCTAATGATCAAACTTCTCGTATTAAACCACCGAACTAAAATTGCGGAGATAGGTACGAAGATAGCTAAAGTCAGTAGATATCCAGTCACAAGCCATTGTGCTAACCCAGCACTAATTACGAATTGTTCCATCAGATTTGTTAGCGCCATATTCAGCGCGGTTTCACCAAATAACCCCACAAATGTCCCTAACATTAAGACACTTATCATTGAACGGGGTTGAGTGACAATTTTTTCTGCTTTGTTCATTACATTTATTTCCTATTTATTATGTCAACTAGATTGACGTAATGGAAAATAACGGAAATGAAGAATATGATCAACTGAGTTGACAACTTTATTCTGTTATACTGGCAGAAAAAAGAGGATGAGAAGCATGGCTATTTCATTGGAACAGATTGATATTATTGATTTAATTAGTGAAAAACACACTTTGTTGCGTTCGCGCATTGATACCTGCTGGAACGCACAAAGTGATATCCATTTGGCTAATTCAGAATGGTATATCTTGTCACGTATTGTGTATGAACCCGCCACTATTGCTGAAATCAGTAAAACAGTCGCGATTTCCAGACAAGCCATTCATAAATTTATACGGCAATTGGAGCAAAAAGGCTTAATTAATGTGTTTGATATGAAAGACAGTAAGAAGCTAAAAGGTGTCGAAATGACTCAATTAGGTCGAGAATGCTATCAACGCTACGATGAGCTAAAGCAAGAGATCATCACCGAAATTGTGAGCATTATTGGTGAAGAAAATAAGCAGTTATTTGAGAAGTTATTACGCCAACCGTGGTTTAAAGAAGCACTGTAACAATGCCTCCCATAACAATGCCGCCCTTTTATTGAGGGCAGCAATAACTACTGACTATGCAAGTACATTCTCGAGGTGAAATGCAGTTTCTAGAATCGGTGCATTTTTTATTGTGTCGGCAACAGGGCAAGTGCGTTCAATAAAAGCGATAAATGCAGCGATCTCTTCTTCGCTATTATCTGCTTCAATAAAAAACTCGGTCGTAATTTTACTAAAACCGATTTTAGCTTCTTTATTTTTTCCGGTAAAACCATCGGTATCTAATTCGCCTCTGACTTCAATGCGAATATTTTTAAGATTAATTTGGTGCATACGTGCGAAGCTTTTTGCCACGATACCTTTACAAGCACCTAACGTACCTAATAGTGCTTCCACAGGATTCATTGCACTGTCTTTACCTCCCAGTGATACAGGTTCATCAAGTAAAAATTGAAATTGGCGTGACGCGCATTGCATTTGTAATCTGCCTTGCTCGCCTGTGGTGATCGTTGATGAAAATTCAGTTATTGGCATAATTTTTATATTCTTATAAAGTGAAATTAAATAGACGTCTTTACGTCTATATTTAATGGATTATGCCGCGATAGTTAGGAAAGTAAATCATTAAATAGGAAGATGAAAATGATTCATCTTGCGCATTAGATAAAAAAATCCCCTACATAATGAACTGGGGTCAGTTCATAAGTAAGGGATTTTTATGAGGCATTTATCAATTAGTTAAACTAGTTGATAAAGCTTTGTCTGGCAGGCAGTGGCTTCAGGGCAACTTTTACAGCTACCCGTAAGACAATCCTCGACATCGACTTCTTGAAGCTTACCCATCAATGTGAGCCGCTCTAACATTGCTTGCACCAACGGTTCAGGCATATTGAGTTGATGGCTGATAAGACGGGCATCGGCTCGACCATTAAGGGCGATACAATCACGTACTTCTATCAAACTGGCCATCTTACTTTTCCTTTGTCACTTAGTGACAGCTACCTTTTGAACAACATTGTTTAGTCAATGATGACTTATTGCTTAAGTTAATTGTTAGACGATTACGAGCATTACGCAACAAGATAAATAGAACTAAGTTAAATATCACAACCGCAGCAATGGTGATTGTACTGCTTTGTGGATGCTCGCTAAAGGTTGCGGTTTGATAGAACAGCGCAGCCAGTGAGTAAGCAATATTTAATCCCCAAAGAATAGAGAAGGTCATCCAGCCCCGGCTAGTTTCACGAGCGATAGCACCCATTACTGAAACACAAGGTACATACAGTAAAACAAAGATTAAGTAGCTATAAGCAGCAATGCCTGAACCGAATTTAGCGCCCATGGTTCCCATTGTGCCGGTATCCATTTCACCATCACCTTTACTGGCTTCAATTGGGTTAGAAAGTGCAGCTAAAGTGAAGGTCTCTTTTAAGCTATCCCATGTTTCACCAAAGGCATCACCAATTTCTCCCCACAGGTCGAATTCTTCAGGATCAAATGGCTCATTAACAATGCTTTCTGCGGTATAGAGGGTATTTAATGTTCCCACAACCACTTCTTTTGCCATCGCACCAGTGACTAAACCAACTGTTGCTTGCCAGTTATCATTGTGAACACCAATAGGTTGCAGTAATGGCGTGATAACTTTACTGACAGAAGCTAATGCAGAATCATTGATGTTATCCGCAGGTTTTCCAGAGAAGGTAAAGCTATTTAGCGCACCAATAAACATACTCGCAATAATGATGACTTTACCTGCACGTACAACGAAACCTTTTAGACGTTGCCATGTTTGCATGAGTAACGTTTTTAGGTGGGGAACGTGATAAACAGGTAGTTCCATCACGAAAGGTGACGCTTCACCGCGCATAATGGTGTGTTTTAGCAGCAAGCCAGTCAGGATAGCAACCACAATACCGAGAAGATAAAGTGAGAAAACAACACTCGCGCCGTTTTTACCAAAGAAGGCTGCCGCAAATACCGCGAAGATAGCTAAACGAGCACCACAAGACATAAACGGTGCCATTAATACGGTGATTAATCGCTCTCTTGGTGCATCAAGAGTACGCGCACCCATAATAGAAGGTACGTTACAACCAAAACCGACAATCAGTGGTACGAATGATTTACCCGGTAAACCCAGAGCCTGCATCAATCTATCCATAACAAATGCGGCACGAGCCATATAACCTGAGTCTTCAAGGATAGATAAAAAGAGATACATCATCCCGATTTGTGGCACTAATGGAAGAACAGTATTGATACCACCACCGACACCTTGAGCAAGGAAAATTGTCAGCCATTCAGGGAAGTTAAAAGTTGCACCAATCCATTGAATACCATGAATAAAGATAGCTTCAGAGCCACCTTCAAAAGCAGGTTGTAATGCACCACCGATGTTAATCGCAAGTACAAACATTAAATACATGACAAATAGGAAGATAGGTACGCCTAACCAACGGTTTAATATCACTTTATCGATATTTTGTGTCAGGATATTTGGCTTAATGGACTCCATATTAATCACTGCATGACAGATGCGCTCAATATTTTGATAACGGGCATCAGCAATGACTAATTCTGGTTCATTATTATGTTCGTCTTGAATTCGTTGACGAATAGCTTTGATATCTTCACTGGTGACTTGTGCACGTTGATGGGTATAGATATCCCCTTCTAAACACTGTAATGCCATCCAACGACGTTGCTGTAAATTAAACTCATCATGATTAATTTTTTCAGCAAGTGTCTCGACTTCATTTAATAACCATAGTGGATAAGAAGTCAGTAATTCTTGAGGTTTTTTCTTTTCAGCAGGGAAGGTATCAATGGCTTCCTTGAGCTTATCAATACCAGATGCTTTGGTTGAAATCATTGGAATAACAGGGCAACCCAGTTGCTCTGAAAGTGCGTTGATATCAATTTGCATATCTTGGTGTTCTGCAATATCGAGCATGTTTAATGCCACAATACATGGAATGCCAAGCTCAAGCAGTTGCAATGTCAAATAGAGGTTACGCTCAAGATTTGATGCATCAACCACGTTAATCAGCATGTCTGCTTCATTACTTAAAATGAAATGGCAGGCAATTTGCTCATCAAGAGATGTCTGTTCTGAAATTGTCGTTAAAGAGTAAGTCCCGGGTAAATCGACGAGCTCAATTTTATGATTTGCAGTTGTGAAACGACCAACTTTGCGTTCGACCGTTACACCCGCCCAGTTACCCACACGCTGACGAGAGCCTGTTAACTGATTAAAGAGTGTTGTTTTACCGGCATTGGGATTACCGATAAGGCCTATAGTGAGAGGAGTCATAATAGTGATGCCAATAGTTGTCTTGCCTGGTTGAATGAGAAATAACGATTATTTTTCGTTATGAACCACTTCGCTAAGATTAATGAGTGCGAGATCTTTTTTTCTCAAAATTAGGGACACTCGGTGCGTTTCTATTTGAATAGGATCACCCAGTGGTGCGATACGAATAACGTTAAACACAGCGCCAGGTAACATACCTAAAGATAATAGTTTCTGTCTGTATGCAGGGCTAATCTGAGGTGAGTAGCTCAAGATTTTATAACTGTGATTTGGGATCAGAGACATAATCGTCCTTCCACGAATATTGATACAAAAAATAATGATACTGATAATTATTAACGTGTATGAGAATTCACACAATAATAGTCAGGGTAATTATAATAAATATTTTTAATGCTAATGCGAATTATAATTATCCTTATTGGGTATAATTTAGCCTAGTCTACGCTTATCTACACTTGATTTAAATCAACCAGAGAAAAGATATTAGGATGAAAATAGGCTGTTTGCCTTATCTGTTACTAGACAAAAACAAAATGTGAAGAGTTGAAATGTCAACGTAGCAACAAAATAACAATCAGTTAATGATGTTAACGGGTAACAATATAAAAGTAGATTTTAAGAATATGAAGATCGCGAGCTTAAGTAAAAAGCTCGCGTTGTCATGGTGAAATACTCGCTAATTAGTGAGTTTGCTGGTGGCTAAAAAGTTGGTAAATATTGTTAGGGGTATAACTATCATCTTCGTATGAAACGACCCAATCAGTTATTAATGCGTTGTTGATAGGATAGGTTTCACCTTCTTGCATATCCTCAACGTAAAATGGCACGTTGAGTAATTTTGCATAAATGGTATCTCCATCACGAGACTGTGGCACAAACCACATATGCTCTAGCTCTTTTTCTTCCCCATCACCATAAGGAATACCGAACTTGATCATAAACTGCCAAGGGTTTTCGGTTTCTTCAGGTTTGTCTTTTCCTAATAACTTAGAGAGGAAACCACTCTTTTTCTCAACAGGTGGCTGATTATAGTTATCAAACATAGAAACGAAGTATTCCCAGCGTCGCTTGGCTTTTTCAGACATCTCATAGGTTTCTTCATTACTACGCAGTAGCATCATCGCTTGTTGTTCTTCATAACCTTTAAAGAAAGTTTCTAAAATTGGGTTTTCTTCATTGGTTCTAAATAGCATGGAAGAAGGATGTTGATGATATTCATCACGATCGGCTAAATCACCCAAGAAAATGCCATTTGGTGCGCCTTCAGTGTCATAACGCATTTCCTCTAAAGGTCTAAGGCTTTCAAGCGGTGTTGATTGATTAACATGGCGAATACCCTCTTCAAAAGGTAAGGCGACAAGATACTCTAAGCCTGATGATGTTTGGCCACAAAGCATCGGTTCACCAAATTCGATTTGGCGATGATTAATACTGTTGTTAACAAAGCAACGGAAGAGATCAGGAATACCATAGTAAGACTCAAGCATACTTGGAATAACTAAATCGACTTCGGTCAAGCCACAACGTGCTAATCCATGAGTATGGAACCAGAACATGGTTGGTGGATCATTTTCTGTATCATAGACAGCATGAATAACATATAAGCTTTCTACTTCAGGATAGAGATCGGGTGTTTCTAATTGAAAGCGGACCCACTCAGGCGTTAATGCTTTACCTGCTGCTGATTCATCTAATGCTAAGATCATTTCTGGTGCAATGATATTGAGAAAATTCAGTTGATGGCGATAACTTGCCAAAGGATGCAAGGTTTCAGTAAAAAGTGTTTCTAATAATAAATCTTGTGTTGTCGCATTTGCATGCGCAAGTAGTTGCGGCGTGAGTTCGTCAGTCGAATACATTGGGCGTATTTCGTAATCTTCATCACGAGGGTAAAGGCAGACAAAAAAATGTAATTCGTCATCACCATGCTGACAACGATAGAAAAAACCGTCATCAATATTTTCACTTAGGTAATTGATTTCACCATCAGTGTAATCTGTCTGTTCTTCTAGGCGTTGTTCAATAAGCGCATAGTTTAGTGGCTGTGCAGGGAAAGCCACTATACGAGAGGGCACTTTTTCTCCTTGCCCGGCTGCGATATCTAAGTACTGCTGTCTGTTATCCATGTTTTTTATCACTCGTATATTAAAGATAGAAAAATAGGATATCAGGGATAACAAGAGAGGAATAGATGGAGTTATCTGAGCTTAAGGTTGTTAATTAATCTATTGTTAATGGTGAGGATTAATGAAAAATAAAAAAGCGGGTATTTTATAAAAAAATAACGGATATCAACAGGTTATTGATATCCGCTAGATATAAGGTAATCAAGGAAAATGATTAGCCTTTTGATTATTTACCTTTCAGTAATTGCATGATGTCTTCAGTTTTTTCTTCATCGTCATCATCTTCAAACTCAATACCTAGCTCAACCATTAATTCGTCAATGCGATCAAGGGTTTTCTCAGTATAGGCCTGTTCTTCTGCATTGAGTTTTTCACCGTTTTCAAGACGAGACAGTAATTCATCTAAACGTGCATCGTTTTCTAACAGGTCTAATTCTTGCTCAGGCGTTAAACGAACTGGCTCTGCTTTAACTGGCGCAGGTTTTTTCTTCACGACTTTTGGTGCATCACCTACAATCAGAGGGATCGGTTTTTTGCTACCAATGCGTGGATCTTTCGGCGCTGTATTTTTAGCTTGCTGTTTATTTTCCGCTTCCTGCTGACGGTTACCGGCAGGATTGCCACGGTGTTTCTTTTGACGTTTACGTTCACGTCCTTCCGCGTTCAGCTCTTCACGCGATTTCTTACGTGCTTTAGCTGCGGGCTTTCTTTTAATCATATTCATAATGGTAACTCGATAGTGATCTTCTTGGTTGCGCAATCTATCAGAAACAAATTTTCAATAAAAGCGCAAATTTAAGACAATTTAATTTTTGCTCACGTACAATGTGCGGTTCGTTTCACTATACTTTACTGTGTTGTGACATCATTTAACGACTAAACTAAATTAATTAACTTAAATTTCTATTTATTATGACATTATCATCTGCGCAATTTCGTAAACCAGTATATTGGTGGGTTATTGGTTATGCGGCAATTTGGATCTTAGTGAGTTATCTTTTTGACCCTACAGTGCCTTATGATGCCGTAGAGGCTGTCAATTGGGGCACTAACGGAGGGTGGGGTTCCCCTAAAAATCCTTGGTTTGTTGGCTTTATAATGACACCAGCTATTTACGGCGGTATCGATTTTAGCTTTTATTGGTATTTTATCCACTTTATTGTCATTGCTGTTGGGCTATTAGGCGTTTGGAACTTAGCCTATAAGTTGACACAAAATACTAACTTAGCTTGGTTTGCTATGTTGGCGCTTAATTTATCTGGCGTTATCAACTTTGATATTATCCCTTATAACGATAACTATATTCTAGTTGGTTGTTGGGCATGGGCGTTCTATTTTTTCCTTTGTGCTATTAATGACAATCAAAAATATTGGATTGGTTTTGCCATTACGATGGGTATCGCCACAATGGGGAAATATTCATCATTAGCTTTTATTGGTTCCGTATTTTTATCAAGCCTTTTTGTGCCTAAGGTTCGAGCAAGCTACCGTTCTCCTTATTTCTATATTGCGTTGGCTATTTGGTTTGCTTTTGTTATTCCCAATTTTATTTGGTTATGGCAAACCGATTTCGCCGCTTTTAAGTGGGTCGATTCACAAATCGAAAGCCGTTTTAATTTACGTACCACTCGTGCTGCACTCACTGTTTTTTACCCAGTGATTTTAATGTGGGGAATTTTACGTTTTTATGGTGGACGTGTGAGTTGGTCTGCTTCTAAAGATAGCCAGTTACTCAATTTTATTTTTCTGTTCCCATTAACGATTATTTTTATTTGGTTTAGTTTTCATGAAGGGGGACGTATTAGCGAATGGCTACAACCCTTTATGTCGATTGCGACGGCACTTTTTGTCGGCTCAATTAGTGTCACACCCAAACGTTCGTTACGTGGTGCACTGTATGGTTTAGGTGTTTTCGGGATGTTGGTTGTTTCTGGTTATACCGTCGTTCAAGCCGCTAATGTGCGTAATGCAGGTCAAAAATTTATTGGTGTAAAAACCTTTGTGCAAGATGTTGAACAAGCTTGGCATCAGCATTATCACACTCCACTTGCGTATGTGGGTGGTGAATATATGCATGAATGGGTAACTTTTTATGGCAAAGATAGGCCATTATCTTCACAGCCATGGGTGTTAGAAGCGAATGTGCAGCCTCCTAATATTTATAATCGACATATCACACTTCAACAATTAGAAGAAAAAGGTGTCGTATTGGTCAGTGAAGTCGGCTATTACTGTGAGAAAGCACATTTTGATGAAGGCTTAAAGTATTGGCCGAGTTTAAAAATAGCCGATACTCAAGAGATAATGTTTCGCGCTGAGCCCGATGCCATTACTGAGCCAGTTTGTATCGCTTTTGTGGCGCCAAAAACACATAAGGAAAAGTAGAGATGCGTTACGCTGATATTCAAGTTGAAACAGAAAGATTAAGATTGCGTCCTTTTGAAATGGGGGATGCTGAAGATTGGTTTAAGATCATGAGTTCAGCTGAAGTGACGCGTTATTGGAGCCATCTTCCTTGGCAGTCACTGCAAGAAGCGCAGGAAGATATTATTCAAGATATCACGCATATGGAAAGAAAAGAGTATCTGCGCTTAGCGGTGATAGATAAAGCAACAAATGCACTGATGGGCATGTGTGTTTTTTTTAATCATTACCCTAATTCACGACGTGGAGAAATTGGGTATTGCCTTGATACAGCTTATCAAGGTAAAGGCGTTATGAAAGAAGCGATGGTGGCATTTATTACGTATCTTCAATCTCATCTATCTGTTCGTCGTTTAGAAGCGGATATCCACCCTGATAATAAAGCATCAGCTGCGTTGTTAGCAAAATTAGGTTTTGAACAAGAAGGGTATCTAAAACAGCGTTGGATAGTCGGTGATGAGATTTCTGACTCTATTATTTTTGGTTTGTTGTTGCCTACAATAGATAAAGCCTAATTAGGGGGAGTCTATTAGGCTGGATATTGCAAGTAAAACGACTCTTTCGCCAAAATCGCCTTCTGGGATATTTAATTTTTCTATGAAGGCGAGATCAACACTGAAATCTATTGAAGAAGGCCTACTCCAAATATAAGCGCTGTTTGTTATAAGAGATTTTCTATCGCATTCATAAAACATCAATTCACCATCAGAAAAGTATTTATGTGATAGCGTATTATTATGACAATGCATAACATAAAGCGTAATATTTTCTGAATTTGATAAACCAATTGCCCATAAACTCATGCCACCCAGAGTTTGCTGAGTATCACTAATTACGCCACCGTAAATTTCAATTATTCTTAAATAAATTGCGACTGAAATACCTAATGAACGGTATTCATTATCTACATAAGCAGATTCTATTTGAGGTAAATTAGATGAAAATAATATTGGTGTGGATAAATTAAAACTCATTACATAATTAGCAACAATAATATTATTTTTTATATCTTTAACATATAACCGATTTAATTCAGAACTAACGTTTTCTCTTAATAATAAATATTCTTTTTGATCATTATCTAAAATTATTCCTAATTCATCTATTTCACCAAAATCCTCGCTGTTATCTGGATTAATGAGTCGTTTATCATGGCGATCAATTAATATGGGTGGCATTCATTTGAGCCTTTTTATGCTGTGAGTTAAAAGTCTTAATCATTTTTTTAAGCTTTCTATGATTAAAAAGCTTTTCATAGTGTACTTTATATTTATTATTTATTTTATTTGAAAAAGACTCAGATACAACACTAAATCCTTTTTTATTTTTAGATGGTGCTAATTGAATTTCAAGAATAGGATATACATTATCCCAAATAGCTGTTTCTTCCCAGCCATCATTAAGGATTAAGACTCTAGGTCTTGTTTCACGCTCTTTCATTATTCTAACTTCGAAATTAATACCTTCACTATCTTTAATTTCACCAATTAGAATAGTTCTACTTGCTATTGTATGAGGTGAACGTTTATTCATTTCTCCCCCCTAATAATTAGTAAACTTAAAGTTATTATGATGAATATAATGTTTAGTAAATAAAATAACTATTAAGAAAATTATTTATTAAATATCATTATAAATAACCATAACGTTCCCTTTATAGTATTTTAGTGATGTTTAAAAATAAAGCAAAACTTGTCACCTGATAAAAAATAGGAAAAGCAATAGCCCGTAGACTATTGCTTTGGAGTGCAGTTTAGAAAAGATTGTTCAAATCAATCACATGAGTATCAATCAGCAATATTTTTAAAATAAATAGCAGTGAAACAATCACAACACATAGATTAATTTCTTTCCAGCGGAAAGTCCCTATCTTCATAACACAATAAGCAATAAAGCCTAGTGCGATACCTTCGGTAATTGAGAAGCTAAATGGCATCATGACTGCGGTGATAAAAGCAGGAACGGATTCTGTTAAATCATCCCATTTCACGCGTGTAAGGCTGGATGTCATTAATACACCCACATAAATCAGTGCGCCTGCTGTCGCATAGCTTGGCACCATACCTGCTAGTGGTGATAAGAAGATAGCGAGTAAGAAAAGAATACCCACAACAACGGCAGTTAAACCTGTGCGACCACCGACAGAAACACCGGAAGTACTTTCGATAAATGCGGTTACAGAAGATGTTCCCATTGCAGAGCCTGCAACAGAACTCAAGCTATCGACGTATAACGCTTGTTTCATTCGTGGAAACTTGCCTTTGTCATCAGTTAAACCTGCTTTATCAGTGACACCAATTAATGTGCCTGAAGAGTCAAATAGGTTCACCAACATAAAAGCAAAGATCACACCAGAAAGACCGATATCTAAGGCGCCCATAATATCAACTTTACCAACAACGGTTGTGATAGAAGGAGGAACAGCGAAGATACCTTGATATTGAACATCACCTAAAAGAAGACCAATTACAGTGGTGATAACAATTGAGATAAGAATAGCGGCATGAATATTACGAGCAGCAAGAATAGCGATAATAAAAAAGCCTAATGCACCTAATAATACGTTATGAGAAGCAAAATTACCGATAGTAACGATAGTGTCATTATTAGGAATAATAATACCGGAGTTTTTTAAGCCCATCATGGCGATAAAAAGACCGATACCGCTAGTAATACCAACACGTAAACTCAGTGGAATATGGGCAATTATCCAGTAGCGAATACGAAAGAGAGTCAGTAAAAATAGCCCTACGGCACCCCAAAAAATCGCACCCATAGCGACTTCCCATGAGTAACCCATAGCACCAACGACGACGAAGGCAAAGAATGCGTTTAAGCCCATTGCAGGTGCAACGGCAATAGGTAAATTTGCCACTAATCCCATTAAAATACTGCCGAAAGCCGCAATTAAGCAGGTCGTCACGAAGACGGCTTTGATATCCATATTGGCAGCAGCAAGAATTTGAGGGTTAACGAAGATAATATAAACCATCGTTAAGAAAGTCGTGATACCCGCAATCAGTTCGGTGCGAGCGTTTGTGCCGTGTTCTTGTAGCTTAAACAGGCGTTGGAGCAAACCCTGTGATCCAGAATTTGGTGATGACATGCTCATAGACAAAAGATCCCAAAAAAAATGTTTTTCGCTTTATCCTACACAAATAAAACAATAACTGCACCTAAAAAAGTAATCGATTGCGTAGAGCGCTACAGCGAAGGCATTAAAAATAGATGGAGATATTTAATAAACTAAGTGTAGTTTAGTGCTAATAATTGTATGACGTCAAAATGGCACATTTTATTTACTTTGTTAAAATTTGATCATATTATCTTGCTTGAAAAGTGAGCTGTTTTGAAGTTTTACTAGTTTTATAAATAACAGCTATTAAATAAGTTTTAATAAAGAGGTGGAGGAATTATGCCTACTTTATCAAATGAAAGGATCACAACACGTATTAGTCCCGAAATGAAAATTTTGTTAGAAAAGGCTTTATCATTATCAGGTTATACGAGTTTAAATAGTTTTATTGTACAAGCAGCTATTGCTGAAGCTAAACGGCTAATCGAGCAAGATATGCGTATTAAACTTTGTCAGGAAGACGCTTTAGATTTTATTAATGCATTGGAAAAACCAATCGAAATAAATGATCGCTTCCTTCGTGCCGCGCGCAAGCATAAGGAAACAATTCTTGATGAAAATAAGTCCTCTGAATAGAAAAATACATGATAGAACATCTTTTGATTGTGGCGATAAAACACTTAATAACTACTTGAAAGCAATATCCAATCAACATCATGAAAAAGATTTAGCACGTACTTTTGTATTAACAAGTGAAATCGAGCCTACAAAAATTAAAGGATTTTATTCATTAGCATTGTGTACTATCGATTTAGATGAATTACCGCAAGAAATCGGGAAAAAATATCCCAAAGAGCTCTATTGCGTATTAATCGGGCGGTTAGTAATTAGTCAGCAGTATCAACGCCAAGGTTTAGGGTCTATTTTATTAGTTGATGCTGTAAGAAAGGCAATAAATTCATCAGGTAATATTCCAATACCCATGATTATCGTAGATGCAAAACATGATATTGCAAAAAGTATGTATCAAGGATTAGGTTTTTCTTCATTTAGCCAAAATGAATATCGTTTATTTATGACTATGGCGAATGCTAAAGCGGTAATAAGTCTAGTTGATAATGAATAAATTAATTATAAAGAGACTCACTTATTTTATTAAAACAATAAGTGAGTCTCTTTTGTTTATCCCACTTCTTTCTTAACAAATGATTGTTGTTTAAACGGCAACACCATCTGCCAAAAAGGGCGCTTTTCTTTTTGTGTGGAAAATAATTTCGCTACTCTATTGGCAATAATTTCCAATGAAAAACAGAGAATAAAATAGATAAAAGCAACGAATAGAAAAACCTCCATTGGATAAACCATACTGCGGTTATTAACTTGGGTCGCTAAGAAAGAAAGTTCACCTACACCCACCACATAAGCTAGTGAAGTATCTTTAATTAAGGCTATCCACTGATTAATAAACGAAGGCACCATCATGCGTAATGCTTGTGGTAATACGATATACCACAACACTTTCCAGCGATTAAAACCTAACGATAACCCTGCTTGCCATTGCCCTTTTCCAATTGCCAAAATACCAGCTTTAACGCCATGCGCAATATAAGACGATGTAATTAAAGCCAATGCACAAATTACGGTGGTAATTTCAGGAATTTCCATTCCTAATACAACGGGCAATAAAAAATAGACCCAAAATATCAACATAATGACAGGAATTGCGCGGAAAAAACCTAAGAAAGCTGCAAAAAGGTTAACCCAGACACCTCTGAGCATAGCCAAAGCAATGCCACCTAATGTACCCAAAATAATTGATGCAATACCTGCAATGATGCTGATAAAAACGGTCAGTGCTGCACCTTCTAAAGGCCCATCAGGATAAGCACCAAAGAGTAAGTACTGCCAGTTATCAGCAATAACAGTAAAGTCCATATTAATACCCTTGTGCTAATTTACGTTGCTGATGCCATTGTCCCCAAGCTTCCATCAATGCGATTGCTGCAATATAGAGGATCGTTGCAACACCAAAGGCTTCAAAGGTGCGTAGTGATTCTGTTTCGACTTGCCTTGATGCGTAAGAAAGCTCCGCAACACCAATAGCCATCGTCAGTGATGAGTTTTTTATCACATTCATGTATTGACCCAATAAAGGGGGAAGAGCAATACGAAAGGCTTGAGGTAAAATCACATAGCGCATAGATTGCCACTGAGTTAGACCTAATGCCAAAGAGGCATACTTTTGTCCTTGCCTAACACCTTGAATACCGGCTCTTAGCTCTTCGGCAATAAATGGCGTTGAGTAAAATGTCAGACCCACAATACCCGCCAAAAACTCAAAAGAAGGCCAAGAAAGCGTTATACCTAAAAATGTAATCTCATGAGGAGTGTTTAACCATACCATGGCGCTTTGTGGCAGAATTTCTCCTGATGCGAAATACCAAAAGAATAACTGCACTAACAGCGGAGTATTACGAAATAGAGAAGTATAAGTAGTAGCTAACCAGCGTAATGGTGCAAAAGCGCTATCTCTTGCAGCACTAAGGGCAAAGCTCATTAATGTTGCAATGACAATAGTCCAAAAAGAGATAAGCAAGGTGATTAGAAAACCACTCCAGAGCCAATTTAAATAGTGTGGCTCAAGAAGGTAATGTGAAAGAAATTGCTCAAACATATAATAGGCCTATTGTAGACACCAAACCCCGCAAAAGCGGGGTAGGTGTTTTAATAAAGGAATAACTTTATTTTGATGAAAGAAGAAAGTTATTACGCTTTAAAGATCAAGATTGTGGTGTTTGCTCTGATAGTGGGGCAAATTTAAAATCACCACGAGGTTGAGCTGATTTTGTTTCAGGGCCAAACCAACGATTGTAGATCTCGTCGGCTTTACCCTCTTTTTCCAATCTTAATAGGGTGTTATTGATTTCGTTAATTAAACGCTCTTCACCTTTAGCGGCTGCAACTGCTTGGTATTCACGGGTAATGCTAAATGATGACACTTCAAAATCGGCTTTAATGGCATCAGGAAGATTTGCTAATAAACCCACTAACTTCGCATCATCTTGTGTGATGGCTTGTACGTTACCGTTACGTAATGCAGCAAAAGCCAGTGGTGTATCGTCATAAGAGATAACTTTGGTGTCAGGATAGCGTTCACGTAATGTGATTTCTTGAACAGTACCTTTATCAGCACCAATACGCAGTGAGTGAATTTGTTCTGGGTTGGTTAAAACCCCTTTACGTGCAATAAATTTTTGTCCGGTTGCAAAGTAAGGAACAGAGAAATCAACTTGTTTAGCTCGCTCATCGGTAATGGTGAAGTTAGCTGCGATTAAATCGACTTTTTTAGAACTTAAAAGTGGGATACGGTTTGCTGGGTTTGTTGGACGCAGTTCCAGTTTTACACCTAAATCTTTGGCGATCTCATTGGCGATATCTGCATCATAACCTGCGAGTTTTTTGGTTTGAGGATCAATAAACCCAAATGGAGGATTACTGTCAAAAATCGCGATACGTACTACACCTGCTTTTTTTATATCATCGAGCTTATCTGCTTTTGCAATACCAGAGAAAAGCACAGAGCCTGCAATTAATGCGGTTGCCAAGACACGTAATTTCATTATTCACCCCAAAGAAAAGAATTATCATCGTTATGTTGGATATCACGCTATCAAGTTGATCTAAGTTCATAAAATAATAAAAATTGATATGGATATGCTTTTAAGGAATAAGATGGAAAAAAGTGTTGAGCGAAAGCGGTATTAATTTATAGAGCATAAAAAACAGCGACATGAGCGCCGCTGTTTTGAAGAGAAGAAAAAGAGAGAGAAATTTATTTAGAAGCGTTGCTATCGTCATTTTTTGTGAGCATTTTTTCTACTTGGTCGCCCCCTAAATGGCGGAAATCATGACCTTTTACGTAATAGAAAATAAACTCACAAATGTTCTGACAACGGTCGCCAATACGTTCAATAGAACGCGCACAAAATAGTGCTGTTAGCACGCTAGGAATAGTGCGAGGATCTTCCATCATATAAGTCATCAATTGACGGACGATACCTTCATATTCGTTATCAATTTTAGCGTCTTCACGATAGATACGCACTGCTTCATCCAAATCCATACGCGCAAATGCATCAAGAACATCGTGAAGCATTTGTATGGCGTGTTGACCTAAAGATTCTAAGCTCACGAGCAGTGGTTGATGTTGGTGTGAAAACTTTTCAAGTGCGGTTTTACAGATTTTTTCAGCAACGTCACCAATACGTTCTAGTTCAGCGATCGTTTTTGATATCGCCATAATTAAACGTAAATCACTCGCGGTTGGCTGGCGTTTAGCAATAATTCGCATACACGCATCATCAATGGCGACTTCCATCATATTGACGTTATGGTCACCTTGAATGACTTCATTTGCTAATGCTTGATCCTGATTATGCATCGCCGTAATGGCTTTTTTCAGTTGCTCTTCAACAAGCCCACCCATAACCATCAGCTCAGTACGGATATGCTCTAACTCAGCATTAAATTGACCAGAAATATGCTTATTGTGATTTAAATTATCCATTTAGTGCCTCGTTATCAGCCGTAACGCCCAGTGATGTAATCTTCAGTTTGTTTTTTCGCAGGACGCGTAAATAACGTATCCGTATCGCTAAATTCAATTAACTCGCCTAAATACATAAATGCAGTGTGATCAGAACAACGTGCCGCTTGTTGCATGTTATGTGTCACGATAACCACGGTATATTCTGATTTAAGTTCACTGATAAGTTCTTCAATACGACCAGTTGAGATAGGGTCAAGTGCTGAACAAGGCTCATCAAGTAATAAAACCTCAGGGCGAATAGCGATACCGCGTGCTATACATAAACGCTGTTGTTGACCACCAGACAGACTATATCCACTCTGATGTAATTTATCTTTGGTTTCGTTCCATAATGCGGCTTTAGTCAAAGCCCACTGAACACGTTCATCCATATCAGCGCGAGACAATTTTTCGAATAAACGTACACCAAAGGCGATGTTGTCATAAATCGACATCGGGAACGGTGTTGGTTTTTGGAATACCATTCCGACTTTGGCACGTAATAACGCAATATCTTGCTTATCTGTCAGGATATTGTTGCCATCTAGCAGAATTTCACCTTCTGCACGTTGTTCGCCATAAAGCTCATACATTTTGTTAAAAGTACGCAGTAAGGTTGATTTACCACAGCCAGAAGGGCCGATAAATGCAGTCACCTTATTTTTGGCAATATCTAAAGAGATATTTTTCAGCGCATGGAATTTACCGTAGTAGA
The DNA here is from genome assembly GCF_015475555.1 of Proteus sp. GOKU. Taxonomy (NCBI): domain Bacteria; kingdom Pseudomonadati; phylum Pseudomonadota; class Gammaproteobacteria; order Enterobacterales; family Morganellaceae; genus Proteus; species Proteus sp. GOKU. Next base: position 3,879,773 of record NZ_CP034105.1, on the reverse strand, counting down.
AGTTCAAATCACGAACTTGAATTTTATTTCCTGCGTTATCATTAGCCATAATCATTCAACGTCTCTCTTACTTAACTTTCTGCGTTAACCGTGCTTGCGTTTAGCAAATAGCACGCGCGCAATAATATTGATAAATAGAACACAGAGGGTGATAAGTAATACGCCAGCCCAAGCAAGCTCTTGCCATTGTGCAAAAGGACTCATGGCGAACTTAAAGATAGTTACAGGTAAGTTAGCTATCGGTTCGTTTAAGTCTGTGCTCCAGAATTGATTTGATAGTGAAGTAAATAACAGTGGTGCAGTTTCGCCTGCAATACGCGCAATCGCTAATAACACACCTGTGATAATGCCTGATACCGAGGCTTTTAAGGTGATTTTAGAGATCATCTTCCACTTTGGTGTCCCTAATGCGTAAGCGGCTTCGCGTAAGCTATCAGGTACTAACTTCAACATATTTTCAGTGGTGCGAATAACGATAGGAATTTGCAGTAACGCTAATGCGATAATTCCCGCCCATCCTGAAAAGTGCTGCATCTGTGCGACAACAATGGTGTAGACAAAAAGCCCGACAACGATTGACGGCGCTGACAGCAAGATATCGTTAATAAAGCGTGTGGTTTCAGCAAGCCATGAACGACGACCATATTCAGCAAGATAAATCCCTGCAAGAATACCCAATGGTGTTCCAATCACTGTTGCCCAAAGGATGAGTAATCCACTACCGACAATGGCATTCGCCAATCCGCCACCATCAGTATTCGGCGGAGGTGTCATTTCAGTAAAAAGTGCAAGTGACATGCCATCGAAGCCTTTGGTAAACGTGGAGAATAAAATCCATGTTAACCAGAAAAGACCAAATGCCATGGTAGAGACAGATAAAAATAGCGCGATACGATTTTTTTGACGACGCCAAAGTTGGCGTTTATGGCGTACACGCAGCTCGTTTTCTGTTTGAACTCGCAATGAAGAAGAGGATGTTTTAGACATATCAGCGCGCTCCTTCATTTCTTGATAAACGTAATGTCATAAACTTAGAAATCGCAAGAACGATAAAGGTGATGACAAACAGGATAAGCCCTAATTCCATTAATGCAGCAGTGTGTAATCCCGTCTCAGCTTCAGCAAATTCATTCGCTAATGCAGACGTGATACTGTTACCTGGCATAAATAACGAGGCAGAGTCTAATTGGTAGGTATTACCGATGATAAAGGTTACCGCCATAGTTTCACCTAAGGCACGTCCTAATCCCAACATAACACCGCCGATAACGCCATTACGGGTATAAGGTAGAACGATATTCCAAATCACTTCCCATGTTGTACACCCAATGCCGTAGGCAGACTCTTTCATCATGACAGGCGTCTGTTCAAACACATCACGCATAACAGAAGCGATATAAGGAATGATCATGATAGCGAGGATAACGCCTGCAGCTAAGATCCCGATACCAAAAGCAGGGCCAGAGAAAAGCTCGCCAACGATAGGAATAGAAGAAAGCACATTACCTACCGGCTCTTGGAAATAGGTTGCAAAGAGTGGTGCGAAGACAAACAGTCCCCACATACCATAAACAATACTTGGAATAGCGGCGAGTAACTCAATAGCGATACCTAACGGGCGTTTTAACCAATTAGGCGCTAATTCAGTTAAGAAAAGAGCGATACCAAAGCTGACAGGAACGGCAATAACCAGTGCGATGACTGAAGTTACAATGGTGCCGTAAATGGGTACTAGTGCCCCAAATTCCTGAGCAGGAGGATCCCACTCTTTCGACCATAAGAATGAAAGGCCAAATTGTTGAATACTTGGCCATGAGGCGAAAATCAGTGAAACAATGATACCTGTTAAAAGCAAAAGTGTAATCAACGCAGCTAGACGAACTAGTGCGCTGAAAATAACGTCCCCTCGTTTACTAGGGGCCTTTATTACCGTTGTATGCTCGGCCATAAAGCCTCTTTTAATTTATTACCCCCTGTTTTGCAGGGGGTGAACGTTAACTTATCTCTTAATGGTTCCCGATTTTATTAGTAAATCGGTTTACCATTACTGTCTTTAATACTTGTTTTCCATGCTGCACGAATTTGCTCTACAACTTCTGCGGGTAGTACGGCGTAATCTAGATTTTTCGCTTCTTGATTACCTTTGTCGTAAGCCCAGTTGAAGAAATTCAGTACTTCTTTACCTTTTTCTGCATTTTGCTGTTTCTGATGCACTAAGATAAAGGTGGTGGAAGTAATCGGCCATGCGTTTTCACCTTTCTGATTAGTCAGGTCTTGTGCAAAGCTTTTGCTCCAATCAATTTTTCTTGCTGCGGCACTAAAACTGTCTGCTGTTGGTGCGATTGCCTCACCGTCAGCGGTGACTAATTTAGTATAAGCAAGGTTGTTTTGTTTCGCGTAAGCATATTCAACATAACCAATTGAACCTGGTACACGTTGAACGAATGCCGCGATACCATCATTCCCTTTTCCACCTAAGCCTGTCGGCCATTTAACAGTAGAGCCAGCGCCTACTTCATCTTTCCATGCGCTATTTACTTTTGATAAGTAGCTAGTGAAAACGAAAGAGGTTCCTGAACCATCTGCACGGCGAATAACTGCGATATTTTGGTCTGGTAATTTTACGCCCGGATTAAGTTTAGTGATGGCAGGGTCGTTCCATTTTTGGATCTTGCCTAGGTAGATATTACCGATAGTATCGCCATCTAAGGTCAGTTCACCTGATTTGATACCAGGAATATTGACTGCCATAACAACGCCACCAATCACGGTAGGGAATTGGAATAAACCGTCAGCTTGTAATTTATCGTCTGCTAATGGCGCATCAGAAGCACCAAAATCAACGGTATTTGCAATGATTTGTTTTACACCACCAGAGGAACCAATGCCTTGGTAGTTAATTTTGTTACCCGTTTCTTTCTGATAGGAATCTGCCCATTTAGCATAAACTGGGGCAGGGAACGTTGCGCCCGCACCAGTCAGCGAGGTCGTTGCCTGTGCAGAAAGAGCGGTCATTGAAAACGCAGCGGCAATGACACTAGTCAGGGTGGTACGCATCAGTTTCATAATCCCTCCTGTGGGATAGGTAGAATAATTTTCGACATCTATCAACTTCGGTTACGGTACGCACAGACAATAGGTCAGTTTGATGACAATTAAATGTCTTAATTGTGACAGTTTTATGACAAAGCAAAAAAATGATGAAATATTTATAGGAGGAGAGAAATTAGAATGGAGATGGCGTAATAAAAAAGCACTTCAATACTTGAAATAGAGAGGACTAATCATCCTCATCTTCACGCTCTTTTAATGGGAAGTTAGCTCGAATTAATAATCCGCATTTAATGCTATCATCAAGCTCAACATAACCACCATGAGCATCCATAATACGGCGAATAATGGATAAACCTAAACCTGCACCCGTTGAACTACGCGCTTGCTCACCTTGAACAAAAGGTTGGAAAAGACGTTGTCTATCTTCTTGTGGGATACCGGGGCCATCATCTTCAACTTGGAACCAAGCATATTCTTCATTTTTGCCACTTGAAACGCTTATCCAGCCATTACCATAGCGAGTGGCATTCACAACCATATTGGTAAGTGCTCGTTTTACCGCAATAGGGTTAGCTGTGATATTAATAGGTTCAGGATGAAGATGTTCTTCACTGATTTTCCCTGAATTAGATTCGGCTGAAATGACTTCTTGCAATAGATTATTCATATCACACAGCTCTAAAGACATCTCTTTACCCGTGCGCATATAGTCTAAGAATTGCCCAATAATGGCATCACAATCTTCGATATCTTTATTGATAGAGTCTGCGAGGTAACTATCTTCGGGACTCATCATTTCCGTTGCTAGACGAATTCGAGTCAATGGCGTACGCAAATCATGGCTGACACCTGCCATAACGAGCGTTCTATCATTATCTAATGAGCGAATTCCTGATGACATCTGGTTAAAGGCACGAATAATTGAGCGCATTTCAGAAGAGCCAGATTCAGGAATAGGAGGAGGAATAACTCCTTTTCCGATGCGACGCGCTGCATATTCCACTTCATTAAGTGGGCGATTTTGAAAACGACTATAGAGCCAGAAAAAAGCGACAACGATAATAATAAAAATAATCGCTTGCCGATAAACGGGGAGTAAGAAGTTTTGCCCTAATTCAGTCAACGGAACACGTATCCAAAGCGAGGGAGACATATGTGTATTGACCCATAAAACAGGGTATTCCAGCGTATTCTCGATCCAAATTTCGGTTTCTCCCCCCAGATATTCAGTCATCTGCTCACTTAATTCATCATCTATTTTTGCCCAATACAGGCCTTCTTCAAGTGCTGCTTTTTTATCAAAGAAAGAAATGCCTAATTCGTTATAGATTTTATTGCGTAAAGCAGGGGAGATTTTTAGCGGGGTGCCATCAACGAGGATCAATTCTTCAGGCATTAAAGTGCGTATTTCATACGCTAATACTTTATTGAATTGCTGAAGGCTTGGCCCAACAATAAGATGCTGCACAACGATATAACTGGCTATCAAGCTAAAAAAAAGTAGCGAGATAACCAGAAATAAAGAGCGCGTCAGTTTATTGTGAGGGGAAAGCCTCAGCCTTCTCATTGAGCGCTGGTTCCATCAGGAACAAAGACGTAACCAAGACCCCAAACCGTTTGAATGTAACGAGGGTGTGTTGGATCTTCTTCAATCATGCGACGTAAACGAGAAATTTGAACGTCAATTGAACGCTCCATAGCACTGTATTCTCGACCACGAGCAAGGCTCATTAATTTGTCACGAGACAGTGGTTCACGAGGGTGTGATACCAGTACTTTCAATACAGCAAATTCACCACTCGTCAGAGGCATATGCTCTTCTTCGTGGAACATTTCGCGTGTACCAAGGTTCAGCTTGAACTTACCAAAAGAGATAATGGCGTTATCTTGTGAAGGCGCGCCCGGTAATTCATTTGCTTGACGACGAAGAACAGCGCGAATACGTGCCAGTAGTTCTCTTGGGTTAAATGGTTTTGAGATGTAATCATCAGCACCAATTTCAAGCCCAACAATTCTATCAACCTCTTCCCCTTTCGCTGTCACCATAATAATAGGGATAGGGTTGTTTTGGCTTCTTAAGCGGCGGCAAATAGATAGACCATCTTCACCTGGAAGCATTAAATCGAGCACAATAAGATGGATAGATTCGCGAGTGAGCAGACGATCCATCTGATCGGCGTTTGCAGCAGTACGGATTTGAAAACCCTGCTCTGTCAAATAGCGCTCTAAGAGTGAACGTAGACGTAAATCATCATCCACGATTAGCACTTTATAACTTTCTTGCATTTTTTAAGCTCCCGAAGTGCAAATGCTTTTATTAGCGAATTCTATCATCGATAAGAATATTAAACCAAAACCAAAGAATAAATGTTAATAATTTATAGATAAAACTTGTTCATTAGCCCTAAGGAAGGGGATAAAACTATTTATTTATCTTATTCCGAATGATATTTGATAGATAATACGCAGTAATTAACTTCACCACCTGGTGTCTGCACACTAATTTCATCATCAACTTGTTTACCAATGAGCGCTCTGGCAACGGGTGAATCAATAGAAATCCACTGTTTTGCTGGATCAAACTCATCGGGACCCACAAGTCGAAAAGTTTTGACGTTTTCGTCATCATCTTCAAGCGTGACCCAAGCACCAAAGTAGACTTTTCCTTCTTGGCGAGGATCAGGGTCAACAATTTTTAGTTCATCAAGGCGTTTTGATAAAAAACGAACACGTCTATCAATTTCACGTAATCGCTTCTTTCCATAAATATATTCAGCATTTTCTGAACGGTCGCCTTGTGCCGCTGCTTCTGAAACCGATTGTGTAACACGAGGGCGCTCTTCTTTCCAAAGATATTTTAGCTCTTTGTCTAAGGCATACCAGCCATCGCGAGTAATATAGTTACTTTTTGCCATTACGAATAAAAACTATCATCAACATTGAATTTCATAAAGGTACTATAGCGTGAATGTTAAAATAATCTGTTAATTTCCTCATAATTGTCGAGCTAGATGGGAAATTTGCCAAATTTTTTTAGTGCTCTGCGTGTATAATAGCCATCTTTTTTAACTATTCCTCTCGGTAGGTAAATATTTTATGAATGAATCATTAAGCCGAATTATTGCAGATGAGCTCTCGGTTAAGCCCCAGCAAGTCCTTTCGGCGATAACGTTACTGGATGAAGGGAATACGGTGCCATTTGTTGCCCGTTATCGTAAAGAGGTCACAGGCGGATTAGATGATACGCAATTACGTCAATTAGAAACTCGCCTCGGTTACCTACGGGAACTCAACGATCGCCGCCAAACAATTTTAAAATCAATTGAAGAACAAGGAAAGCTGACGCCTGAATTGCGATCTTCAATTAATGAAACTCAAAGTAAAACAGAGCTTGAAGATCTCTATCTTCCTTATAAGCCTAAGCGCCGTACTCGTGGTCAGATTGCGATTGAGAATGGATTAGAACCCTTAGCGGATTTACTGTGGAATGAACCACAAAATAGCCCAGAAGAAGCGGCAGTCGCTTATATCAACACAGAAAAAGGTGTTGATGATACGAAGGCAGCTTTAGATGGTGCACGTTATATTTTAATGGAGCGTTTTTCAGAAGATGCCGGATTATTGGCAAAAGTTCGTCAATATCTATGGAAAAATGCACATCTTGTTGCCAAAGTGATTGAAGGTAAAGAAGCCGAAGGGGCGAAATTTAGTGATTATTTTGATCACCATGAGCCAATCGCTAATGTTCCTTCTCATCGCGCATTAGCGATGTTTCGTGGTCGGAATGAAGGGATACTTCAATTATCACTCAATCCAGATCCGCAATTTGAAGAAGCGCCTAAAGAGAGCTACGGTGAACAACTGGTCACGGAACATTTAGGATTACGCTTAAATAATCAACCTGCTGATAGTTGGCGTAAAGCTGTTGTGAGTTGGACTTGGCGTATTAAAGTTTTAATGCATATTGAAACAGAATTGATGGGCCAATTACGAGAAAAAGCGGAAGAAGAAGCGATTAATGTTTTTGCTCGTAACCTTAATGATCTACTGATGGCGGCTCCTGCTGGCATGCGTGCCACAATGGGGCTCGATCCTGGTTTACGTACTGGTGTTAAAGTTGCGGTTGTTGATAGCACGGGTAAATTAATTGCTACAGATACAATTTATCCACATACAGGACAAGCTGATAAAGCAGCGGCAAGTGTAGCTGCGTTGTGTATTAAGCATAATGTTGAACTGGTGGCGATTGGTAATGGTACGGCATCTCGTGAAACAGAGCGCTTTTTTGCTGAAACAGTAAAACGTTATCCAGAAGTCAAAGCGCAAAAAGTGATTGTCAGTGAAGCAGGTGCATCGGTGTATTCTGCGTCAGAGCTTGCGGCTAATGAATTCCCTGATTTGGATGTTTCTATTCGTGGTGCGGTTTCTATCGCGCGTCGCTTACAAGATCCGTTGGCTGAACTTGTAAAAATCGATCCTAAATCGATTGGGGTTGGTCAATATCAGCACGATGTTAGCCAAACATTATTAGCGAGAAAACTTGATACTGTTGTTGAAGACTGTGTGAATGGTGTTGGTGTTGATTTAAATACAGCATCAGTACCGTTATTAACGCGTGTTGCAGGGCTTAGCCAATCTATTGCTCAAAATATTATTAGCTGGCGTGATGAAAACGGTCGCTTTGTCGATAGAAAACAGTTGCTCAAAGTGGCGCGTTTAGGACCGAAAGCCTTTGAGCAATGTGCTGGCTTCTTGCGTATTCGTGATGGTAAAAATCCGCTAGATGCCTCAACGGTTCACCCTGAAGCGTACCCAGTCGTTGAAAATATCCTGCAATCTACACATCAAAAAATTGATGATTTAATGGGTAATAGCACTTTAATTTCACAAGTAGATGCAAGAGCATTTATTACAGAGCAATTTGGTTTGCCAACAATTAATGACATCTTAAAAGAATTAGCAAAACCGGGACGTGACCCTCGTCCAGAGTTTAAAACTGCAACCTTTGCTGAAGGTGTCGAAACGATGAATGATTTAGTCAGTGGCATGATCCTTGAAGGAACTGTGACTAACGTGACTAATTTCGGTGCATTCGTTGATATCGGTGTACACCAAGATGGTCTGGTTCATATCTCTTCTTTAGCAGACAGATTTATTGAAGATCCACATACAGTGGTGAAAACCGGAGATATTGTTAAAGTTAAAGTTCTTGAGGTTGATTTAGCTCGTAAACGCATTGCACTGACTATGCGTTTAGATGAAGTCGCAGGTGATAGTGATAAAAAACAATCATCATCAAATAATGCGAATTCTGCTAGAAACAACAAAGGACAGAAACCAGCTCGCAATAACCGCCAGACAATAAATAATGGTAATAGTGCGGGAAATAGTGCAATGGGTGATGCTTTAGCTGCCGCATTTGGAAAAAAACGCTAATAGCGCATTTATTGCTACCGTATTAGTCGGTAAAAAGAGTAAAAATTATGAGCGTGATATAACTAATATTGGTTATATCACGTTTTTTATTACACATTATTTAGATGTTGCTTTTAGATAAAAATATTTATAAAAACTAATTAAATAGCAACGTAATACAAATTCTTTTTCATTTTTTTATAAGTTTAATTTTAAACTGACTTAAGGGATATTGATAAAATAATAGATAAAGCATTCTCTATTTTATCTCTATATTTATTTGTTGTTATTTTTATCACCCATCTTCTATTCTCCCCGCCGCTGATTGCCTTTATATTATAAATAAGAGCTGATGTATCTTTTAACCTTATTATTACTGAGGTTTATAAGTGTGGGCTTTATGAGCTAAAACTGAAAATTATTATTTCCGTTTATATCAACTCTACTTCAATTAATAGAATGAATATCTATAGGTTTATTTCACCTTTATTGGGTTATTAATATGAATTTAAATAAATTATCACTTGGTTTGATCTTGGTTTCTGCATCATTACTTGCAGGATGTGCATCAGAATCTTCACGCTCTTTAGAAGTTGCTAAAGTTGCAACCTATAACACAACTTATACCGGCACTAAGAGCGCTATTTCTATTGGTAAGTTTGATAACCGTTCTAGTTATATGAATGGAATATTCTCTGATGGAGTTGATAGATTAGGAAATCAATCCAAAACGATTTTAATGACGCACTTACAGCAAACAGGGCGTTTTAATGTATTAGATAGAACTAACTTATCTGAATTAAAAGAAGAAGCGGGCATTAAAGGCCAAAGCCAACAGTTAAAAGGTGCAACATATGTTATTACTGGCGATGTCACTGAATTTGGCCGTAAAGAAGTTGGTGACCGTCAATTATTCGGTATTTTAGGTCGTGGTAAAACACAAGTTGCTTATGCCAAAGTGAACTTAAACGTTGTGAATGTGAATACATCAGAAGTGGTGTTCTCATCTCAAGGTGCGGGCGAATACGAGCTTTCTAATCGTGAAATCATTGGGTTTGGTGGAACAGCAAGCTATGACTCAACACTTAACGGTAAGGTACTTGATTTAGCTATTCGTGAAGCAGTTAATAACTTAGTTGCAGGCATTGAAAGCAATGCTTGGCAGCCTTCAAAATAATGCACATTTTATAAGGATATAACGATGTCAAAATCATTAATAAGCCTTGTTTTTGGTGCATTATTACTAACGGGCTGTGCAAGTGGTCCTAAACCACTTTATAACTGGGATAGTTATCAACAAGTGGTGTATCAGCACTATCAACAAAGTGAAAGTGATCCTCAAGCACAAATCGATGCATTAAAGAAAAGTATTGAGCTTTCTCGTGCCAAATCATTAGGTATTCCACCGGGATTACATGCACATTTAGGTATGTTATACGGTGCAACAGGGGCGTTAGATTTAGCGATGGCTGAATTTAATGAAGAGAAAGCACTTTACCCAGAATCAGCGGAATTTATGGATCGCCTGATGAAAAATAAAGGAATGCAAAAATGAGTCGCTTATTCACTTTAATTTGTTTGGCTTTTGCGCTGGTATTAACGGGATGTGCTCAGCCTGTTAAAACAGATTACTCCGCATTTAAGCAGAGTAAACCAAAGAGCATTTTAGTCTTGGTGCCCCAAAACCATACAACAGAAGTTGGAGCTGGACACAGTTTCTTATCTCAAGTGACGTATCCTTTAGCGGAAGCAGGATATTATGTGTTCCCTGTTGCTGTCGTTGAAGAGACATTTAAGCAAAACGGCTTATCCATGGCTGGGGATATTCATGCAGTAAGTCCTAATAAATTACGTGAAATCTTTGGCGCTGATGCTGTTTTATACTTAGATATCACCGAATTTGGAACGTCATACCAAATTATTTCTAGTGATACGCGAGTTACTGTCGCAGCCAAGCTTGTTGATCTTCGTAATGGTGGTGTGTTGTGGAGTAGTTCTGCAACGGCATCAAGTACAGAAACAGAAGGCTCATCAGGTAGTTTAGTCGGGATGCTGGTTTCAGCGGTTGTGAATCAAATCGTGAATACAGTATCAGATAAAAGCTATCAAATTGCGGGTATAACCAGTGTTCGCTTACTTTCTGCTGGAAATGCGAATGGCATTCTGTATGGTCCTCGTTCTCCTAATTATGGTAAAGAAGCAGAATAAATAAATGCTATAAAATAAGCATAATAAAGAGAAAGGCTCTGCTTATTAACTTTAAAATAAGTAGAGCCTTATTTTATTTGTAGGTATAAATAATAATTATTCTTATTTGGTGCTAGGTAATGCTACATATATTTATTGTAAGATAAACGTGAAGTAGAAGAGTGAATAAAAGAGATGAATTGTTATTGAAGAGATAAACCATCCTTGGTTGCTAGTCCGTTTCCTTCCGTGGTTAATAATCCATAATTCGGGTATATAAAAGAGACTGATTAAATAAGAGAAACGTCAATTAGAATAAGATAAGGTATGGGGGATGCTATCTTTCCTTGTAATATAGCGACCTTTATTCTTTAAATGAGCCTCAAATTTAAATCAAAACACGACCTAGTTGGATATTAATCAATGTTTGTCTCTAGGATATGTAATATTATAATTTAGGTAAAGATATAATTGTTACTATTATTATAATCATCGAATTAAGAGGGAATAAAAGAATAATAAAACTAATATAACGAGATATTTAATTAATTTAAATCGTATTTTGAGTAATATATCGTTTTAAACTCGGCGTAAAAGTTTTCTTCTGATATTTCGCGATGAATTAAAACTACTAACATATTGAATAAACTTAATTTATTCATGAATATATTTAATGGATAAGACTATTTTTACATAATGTGATTTACATCACGTCGTATATTTGAGTGTTATCACCTATCAATAAGAAGAAAGGGATTTATACGATACCTCTTTCGATCATATTCAGTTCTCGATTTATTGGTTACACTATTCTTTCAGATATTCATAATGTCTGTTTGCTGGTATGAAATATCAGCGGTTCACTTTTGGAAGGTAGAGGCATGTCAGAACAAACAATTATTTGGGATCTTGACCTGATCCATAAGTATAACTATTCAGGTCCTCGCTATACATCATACCCAACAGCATTAGAGTTTAATCAGCAATATGGCGATGATGATTTTATCAAAGCGACTCAACGTTATCTTGAGCGCCCTTTATCGCTTTATATTCATATCCCTTTCTGCCATAAGCTGTGCTATTTCTGCGGCTGTAATAAAATTATTACGCGGCATAAACATAAGGCAGATGAATATCTTGATGTTTTAGAAAAAGAAATTATTAACAGGGCTCGTTATTTTAAAGACAGAAAAGTGACTCAAATGCATTGGGGTGGGGGCACACCTACTTTTCTGGATAAGCAACAAATTAGCCGATTGGTTTCGCTATTACGTCACCATTTTCATTTTGTTGATAATGCAGAACTCTCTATTGAAATCGATCCTCGTGAAATTGAGCTAGATGTTATCGATCATCTGCGCCATGAAGGATTTAATCGCCTAAGTATGGGTGTGCAAGATTTCAATAAAGAAGTACAACAAAAAGTCAATCGTGAGCAAGATGAAGCGTTTATTTTTGCATTGGTAGAGCGTGCGCGTGAAGTGGGTTTTCACTCCACCAGCATTGACTTAATTTATGGTTTACCTAAGCAAACCAAAGAGAGTTTTGCCTTTACATTAAAACGCGTTATTGAATTATCACCCGATAGATTAAGTGTTTTCAATTATGCACACTTACCTAATTTATTCGCTGCTCAGCGTAAAATTAAAGATGAAGATCTCCCTTTAGCTGAAGAAAAATTAGAAATATTACAAGAAACAATTTCTACGCTGACAACAAACGGCTATCAGTTTATTGGTATGGATCACTTTGCTAAACCTGATGACGAATTAGCCGTTGCTCAGCGCAAAGGTATTTTACATCGTAATTTCCAAGGCTATACCACTCATGAAGAGTGTGATTTATTAGGCATGGGAGTTTCTGCAATAAGTATGTTAGGCGATAACTATGCGCAAAATGAAAAAGTATTGAAAGAGTATTATGCGCGTGTAAATAGTGAAGGGAATGCACTATGGCGAGGTTTATCTCTGACTAATGATGATTGTATTCGTCGAGATGTAATTAAAACCTTAATTTGTAATTTTAGTCTGCGTTTTTCTGATATTGAAAAAATGCACAATATTGTCTTCCATGACTATTTTAAAGAAGATTTAGAATTACTTGTGCCAATGAAGGATGATGGTTTAGTTGAAATAACAGTAGACGGTATCCAAGTTACACCACGAGGACGTTTGCTAATTCGTAATATCTGTATGTGTTTTGATACCTATTTACGAAATCAAATGCGCCAACGTCAATTCTCGCGTGTTATTTAATCGATGAAGGGGTAGAGGATCAATATTCCTCTATCCCTAACTCTTTTAATTTACGGGTTAATGTATTTCTTCCCCAACCTAATAATCTTGCCGCATCTTGTTTATGTCCTTGTGTGTATGCCAAGGCACTAAGTAATAATGTGCGTTCAAATTGAGGTAGGGCATCTGTTAAGATATTTTCTTTTCCTTCCCCTAATGCTTCATCTGCCCATAATGAAAGGTGCTGTGACCAATGTTGAGAAGAAGCAATTCGACTGATATTTTTGGCTTTCTCATCAGGTTGGCGAATTTCTTGTGGTAAATCTTGAGGCATTATCTCTTGGCTTGCCGTCATTACGGTTAACCAGCGACACACATTCTCTAATTGTCTGACGTTACCTGACCAGTTGTATTCCATCATTATTTGCAAACTTTGCTGATGAAGCGCTTTGGTTTCGACACCTAATTCTTTTGCTGTTTTTTGTAGAAAATAGCGTGCTAAGCTGGGAATATCTTCCGTTCTATCTCGTAATGGGGGTAACTGAATACGTATTACATTGAGTCGATGATAGAGATCTTCACGAAAATCACCTGCTTGAACTCGCTTTTCTAAATCTTGATGTGTAGCGGCAATAATACGTACATCGACTTTTACAGGGGCATAACCACCTACTCGATAGAATTGCCCTTCAGCAAGGACTCGCAGTAAACGTGTTTGAATATCAAGAGGCATATCGCCAATTTCATCAAGAAACAGTGAGCCGCCATTCGCTTGTTCAAATCGACCTTGTCGTACTTGAGAAGCACCTGTAAATGCGCCTTTTTCGTGACCAAAAAGCTCTGATTCAATCAGGTCTTTAGGAATGGCTGCCATATTTAAGGCGATAAAAGGAGAGGAAGATCTTGGGCTGTGGCGATGTAATGCATGTGCCACTAATTCTTTCCCTGTCCCTGATTCCCCATTAATCAGCACACTAATTGAAGAGCGAGAAAGCCGACCAATAATACGGTAAACCTCTTGCATTGCAGGTGCTTCGCCAATCATATCTGAAACTGATTGCAATGAAGTTTCATCGTTATTCGGTTGTTTTTGCTCGCGATAATGAGTAATGGCGCGATCAATTAGTGCCAACGTTTCGTCGATATCGAACGGCTTTGGTAAGTAATCAAATGCCCCTTGTTGATAGGCATTAACAGCCGCATCGAGATCAGAATGTGCCGTCATAATAATCACGGGCAGAGTTGGATATTGTTCTTTAATTATTTTTAGAAGAGATAAACCATCAATATCAGGCATACGAATGTCTGATAACAATACATCAGGTATTTCTGTATTAAGTGCATTAAGCACATCATTCGCATGTTCAAAGGTTTTACATGACAGACCTTCACGAGAAATAGCGCGTTCAAGTACCCAGCGAATAGAGCTGTCATCATCAACAACCCATACATTTCCTTTTTGCATTGGTTATCTCCTACTTAATTGGTAAATAAATAGAAAATTCAGTATTTCCGGGCCAACTGGTAAATTCAATTTTACCTGCATGCTGATCCACTAAATTACGTGCAATAGATAACCCCAACCCATTGCCACCTTCTCGACCGCTCACCATAGGATAAAAAAGCGTATCTTGTAGATGAGGAGGAATGCCATCACCGGTATCAATCACATCAATGCGAGCAACAAGGCGATGGCGTTCGCCATGAAGCGTGACTTGAAAAGCAGTACGGGTACGTAAAATAATCGTCCCTCCTGTTTTTTCAACGGCTTGTAAAGCATTGCGTGTAATATTTAGGAGTACCTGTTCTATTTGATCTGGGTAATGTGATAACTCAGGTAAACTCGGATCGTAATCTTTCAATAAGGTGACATTTTCAGGGCATTCAAGGGAAATAAGCTGAGCTACGCGCTCCACAACATGATGAATACTCTGATGGGTTTTTGTCCCCGGATGTTGAGGACCAAGCAATCTATCCACCAGCACCCGTAGGCGATCAGCTTGTTCAATAATGACTTGCGTGTATTCCGTTAAGGCAGGATCAGGTAAGGATTTTGCTAGCAATTGAGCTGCACCTCGTAATCCTCCTAACGGGTTTTTAATTTCATGTGCCAGCCCCCTAACCAATTCCCTAGCAGCCATTTGTTGGGCTTGTTGGATCTGCTCTTGGCTTAACCGGCGTTGACTATCCATAGGCGCCAGTTCCAGCAAAATATGTTGCTCGGAAATAGGTTGGGCACTGAGCGACATTGTGTGTGATTGGTTATTGACAACCAATATCACTTCATTGTCGGTAAAGCTTTGTCCATTCGCTAATGTTTCACGCATTAAATCAGCATCAAAAGAGTAATAGCTGAAAAGGGCAGTGAAAGGCGTTTCAAATAGTTTTCGACGGCTTTGTGCTAAAACCTGTAACGCAGAATGATTTGCGTAGCAAATAATAAACTCTTTGTTGATAACCAATACAGAGTGTATCAGTGAGTCTAAAATTAATGTGTTGTCAGGTAAGTCTGCCGTTTCCATATTGAATACCCCATTGCACCATTTTAGTGCATCTTACCTTTATTACATTAATGAACCAATGCGTAAGTGAAAAGACTGACTCCTTAAGTGGGAGAAAAGTGCCCATCCGAAGATGGGCAAAATAGCTTCACGGCAAAAAAAACAGTTTTACATCTAGGCTTAAGTGTTTATTAGTAAAAATAGTCTTAAGCGCTGTAATACATTTCAAATTCAAGAGGATGCGGAGCCATACGTACACGTTGTACATCAGCACGTAATAATTCTAAGTAAGCATCAATAGCATCATCAGTAAATACACCACCGCGAGTTAAGAATTCACGATCTGCATTTAATGTATTTAATGCTTCTTCTAATGAACCTGCGACAGTTGGGATCTCTTTCGCTTCTTCTGGTGGTAAGTCATAGAGGTTTTTATCCATAGCATCACCAGGGTGAATTTTATTGATAATTCCATCAAGACCAGCCATTAACTGCGCAGCAAACGCAAGGTAAGGGTTTGCTAACGGATCTGGGAAACGAACTTCAATACGGCGCGCTTTCATGCTAGCAACAACTGGAATACGAATTGACGCTGAACGGTTACGTGCAGAGTAAGCCAGCATTACAGGTGCTTCAAAACCCGGAACTAAACGTTTGTAAGAGTTAGTGGTTGGGTTAGTAAATGCATTTAATGCACGAGCGTGTTTGATAATACCGCCGATGTAATACAGCGCCATTTCAGATAATCCGCCGTATTTGTCACCTGCAAACAGGTTTACGCCGTTTTTAGACAGTGACATATGGCAGTGCATACCTGAACCGTTATCACCAACTAATGGTTTTGGCATAAAGGTCGCTGTTTTACCAAATACGTGAGCCACGTTTTGTACCACGTATTTATAAATTTGAGTTTCATCTGCTTTTTTGGTCATGGTATTAAAGCGAGTAGCCACTTCATTTTGACCCGCAGTTGCTACTTCATGGTGATGAGCTTCAACAACTAAGCCCATTTCTTCCATGATGTTACACATAGTAGAACGAATATCTTGTGATGAATCAACGGGTGGCAGTGGGAAATAACCCCCTTTAACCATTGGGCGGTGACCTTTGTTACCGTCTTCATATTTGGTATTGGTGTTCCATGCAGCTTCAATATCATTGATAGCGTAAGAAGCGCCTGAAATATCGTTTTTGAAACGAATATCATCAAACAGGAAGAATTCTGGCTCTGGCCCAAACAGCACTGTATCTGCGATACCACTTGATTTTAAATAGTCTTCAGCACGTTTTGAGATTGAACGTGGGTCGCGATCGTAACCTTGCATTGTGCCAGGTTCTAAAACGTCACAACGAATAATCAGGGTTGGATCTTGGAAAAATGGGTCAAGCATTGCAGTTGTTGCATCTGGCATCAGCACCATGTCTGATTCGTTAATGCCTTTCCAGCCACCAATAGAAGAACCATCGAACATTTTTCCTTCTTCAAAGAAATCATCGTTAACCTGATGAGCCGGAATAGTAAGATGTTGTTCTTTACCGCGGGTATCAGTGAAACGTAAGTCAATATATCTAACTTTATGTTCTTCAATCATGGATAACACATGTTCAAGGGACATAGGAACTCTCCTGGCGAATGGTTTTATTGAGTGCAGTGGCCTTACACATTTTTCGGTGAATTTTTTGCTCACCTAAATTCTATTGCGAAAAGCATGCCAACTTATCTAAAAAGGGATATATACTGTATTGATGAAGTTTAGTGTAGAATATCTCCTGTGATTTTTTAATTATTGCACAAAGTTGGTGCAAATTAAGCCTAATTAATTGCACTATTTTGGTGCAATTGAACGGATGCTACTAAATTCTGAGGCGTGAAAAGGATCACAATTCAATTAATTGCATATTGTTAAGCAATCATTATTGTGATCTTGTTTAGTCTCTCGTCTAAAGCGTGTACAATACTGCGCTTATTTCTACAATGCCTGAGGCAAATTTTGTGATCGAAAACTTGCGTAATATCGCCATCATCGCCCACGTTGACCATGGTAAAACAACTATCGTCGATAAATTACTACAGCAATCTGGTACGTTCGGTGAACGTGAAACCGTTGCTGAGCGCGTGATGGACTCAAATGATCTCGAAAGAGAGCGCGGAATTACTATTCTTGCGAAAAATACAGCGATTAAATGGAATGACTATCGTATCAATATCGTAGATACCCCAGGACACGCCGACTTCGGTGGTGAGGTAGAACGCGTTATGTCTATGGTAGACTGCGTTCTATTGCTGGTTGACGCGATGGATGGCCCAATGCCACAAACTCGTTTTGTGACACAAAAAGCGTTTGCTAACAACTTAAAACCAATTGTTGTTATCAATAAAGTTGACCGCCCTGGTGCGCGTCCAGACTGGGTTGTTGATCAGGTATTTGACCTGTTCGTAAACTTAGGCGCAACTGACGAACAACTTGATTTCCCAATTATCTATGCATCTGCATTAAATGGTATTGCGGGAACAGATTACAATGACATGGCTGAAGATATGACTCCGTTATATGAAGCTATTGTCAAATATGTAGAGCCACCAAAAGTTGATCTGGAAGGCACATTCCAGATGCAAATTTCTCAGTTGGACTACAACAACTACATGGGTGTTATCGGTATCGGTCGTATCAAGCGTGGTAAGGTTAAACCTAACCAGCAAGTTACTATCATCGATAGCGAAGGTAATACTCGTAACGGTAAAGTCGGTAAAGTGTTAGGTCACTTAGGCTTAGAACGTATCGAAGTTGACGTCGCAGAAGCTGGCGATATCATTGCCATCACAGGCTTAGGCGAACTGAATATTTCTGATACGATCTGCGAAACAGGTGCTGTTGAAGCATTACCTGCATTAGCCGTTGATGAACCAACTGTTAGCATGTATTTCTGTGTTAATACTTCACCTTTCTGTGGTCGTGAAGGTAAGTTTGTGACTTCTCGTCAGATTTTAGATCGTCTGAAAAAAGAGTTAGTCCATAACGTAGCATTACGTGTAGAAGAAACTGAAGATCCAGATGCATTCCGTGTATCAGGTCGTGGTGAGCTTCACCTGTCAGTTCTGATTGAAAATATGCGTCGTGAAGGTTACGAATTAGGTGTATCTCGTCCTAAAGTTATCTTCCGTGATATTGACGGCCGTAAACAAGAGCCTTTCGAACAAGTTACTATCGATATTGAAGAACAACACCAAGGTGATGTGATGCAAGCGATGGGTGAGCGTAAAGGCGAAATGCGTGATATGCAACCAGATGGTAAAGGACGTGTACGTTTAGACTACATTATCCCTAGCCGTGGTCTGATTGGTTTCCGTACTGAATTTATGACCATGACATCAGGTACTGGTTTACTGTACGCAACATTCAGTCATTATGATGATGTTCGTCCGGGTGAAATCGGTCGCCGTAATAACGGTGTTATGATCTCTAATGGCCAAGGTAAAGCCGTTGCTTACGCACTGTATAGCTTACAAGACCGCGGTAAATTATTCGTGACTCATGGTGCAGAAGTTTATGAAGGCCAAGTGATTGGTATTCATACTCGCTCTAATGACTTAACAGTAAACTGCTTAACGGGTAAAAAGCTGACTAACATGCGTGCTTCTGGTACAGATGAGGCGACAACGCTGACTCCACACCTGAAACAAACATTAGAACAAGCATTAGAATTTATTGATGACGATGAGTTAGTTGAAGTAACTCCGCAGTCTATCCGTCTGCGTAAGCGTTATCTGTCAGAAAACGATCGTCGTCGCGCTTACCGTAGCAAAGACTAATTCGTTATTCTGATAACATAATTCTTAGGGCGCGTTAGCGCCCTGAGTTTATACTCGTCATACTTCAAGTTACAGAGGAGTTGACTACGCTCAGTTAGTCGAGTCACATAGCTTATCTATGTTCCCCGCCTATCTTCACTTGTTGCCTATCTGTAACTCAAATTATTTAGAGTATAGGTACTATAGGTACCATAAGACGAATGCGGTGGAGTATTTGCCACCGCATAAGTTTTTCTCTTCCTGCCTCTCTTTTCTTACCTTTTATTCCTCAAGTTGCATTTACAACTTAAGTGTTGTTTATAACTCAAAATACAACTTATAAGTTGTTTTTAAGTTGCAATACAACTAAAGTGTTGTAAAAATCACCAATACAATATCGAAACACATATGAAAACGATTAATGAAATTGCCAATTTAATAGCTGAACAACGTAAAAAATTAGGCATAGAGCAAAAAGATATGTATTTACGTATTGGTATGAAGCAACAACAATACCAACGCATAGAATCAGGCAATGATATTAAGCTCTCTACCTTACTACGGGTACTAGAAGGATTAGATTTAGAGTTATCAATTAAGGCTAAAAATTCTAATGTAAACTCGGCAATTGCAAATACGGAGATAGCCAACAGAAGCAAAATTGATTTGGACGATGACGTGGATGATCTCGATTTTTGGTTTAAGAAAAAGGAATAACCAATGATTAAACAGGTTGAGAAAGTGGAAGGTCTTAATATTCAGTTACATGGCATTGATGTTGCGATTATTGCACATTATGCTGGTGGGAAAAATATACTGACATTTAATCCCCATTTTGTCGATATGCCAAAAGAAAGTCGACCGAGTTTCACATTAAGACAGTTATTTGATCCTGAATATTTAACTAAGCCTCAAATTCGCACACAGAAAATCTCGCCTGTGCTATCTAACTTGCTACCTGAAGGTGTATTAAGAGAATACATTGCGAATGTATTGAAATGCCATATAGATAATGAATTTGCCATTCTTGCTTATTTAGGGGCAAATTTACCCGGTGCTATTTTAGTAACACCTATAAAAGCAGGAGCGGTTCCTAATTGGGCACAGTTGCATGATGATTTTAAAATCATACAAAAATAAATAAGAAGAAGGTGTTTTATCATCACATCACAACTTCATTGTAGATAATGATGCTTTTAGTCTCATTTTTCGTCTCTCCCTATTCTGGTTTTATGTTTTACAAAAAAATTAAGTGTGATTATTGTACTTTTTTGGTGTTTAAGCCTGTTCAGTAAAGCGATTTATGATTAAAGTAAAATGAGTTTTCTATTATGGAGAGGATTTATGCTTTATATCTTTGATATGGGTAATGTGATTATTGATATCGATTTTAACCGGGTATTCGCAGTATGGAGTAAACTCAGTGGTGTTCCATTAGCGAACATAAAAAAGAACTTCACCACAGGAGAGATCTTTAAATTACACGAACGCGGCAATATTACAGACATCGAGTTTGCAGAAGAAATCAGTTCAGAATTAGAAATGAATTTAAGCTTTGAACAGTTTGCTGAAGGATGGCAGGCTATTTTCGTCGCATTACGCCCTGAAGTCATTGATATAATGAATAAGTTAAGAGAACAAGGACATCGGGTCGTGGTGTTATCAAATACTAACCGTTTACACCAAGACTACTGGCCGGAACACTATCCTGAAATAGCTGCCTCAGCAGATTTCCTCTATCTATCTCAAGATATCGGTATGAGAAAACCTGATCCTGAAATCTATAAATATGTTTTACAGTCTGAAGACGTCGAAGCACAGAATGCCGTTTTCTTTGATGATGTGAAAGCCAATGTTGATGCAGCCATTGCTGTGGGTATGAAAGGTGTACATGTCATTGATAAACAAACTGTCATTGACTACTTTAAAGATTATGATTTTTCTCTCCCAGTAGAAGAATAATGCTATTGTAAGGATAACAATGGATTGAATTTGTTATCCTTTTTTATTGATTTATTTTGGAGAGAGTATGATCGCGTTAATTCAACGAGTGACACAGGCAAAAGTGGATATTGCAGGTGAAACAGTCGGCGCTATTAATCAAGGTTTGTTGGTTTTATTAGGTGTAGAGAAAGACGACAACGAACAGAAAGCCAAAAGATTATGTGAAAAAGTGTGCGGTTATCGCATATTTAGCGATGAAAACGACAAGATGAACCTAAATGTGCAACAAGCAGGTGGTAGTTTATTAGTCGTCTCTCAATTCACCCTTGCCGCAGAAACACAAAAAGGAATGCGCCCTGGTTTTTCGAATGGTGCCCCCCCTGAATTAGCGAAAGATCTCTACCACTACTTTATAGAACAATGTCAGCAACAAGGTTTAGAAACACAAACAGGCCAATTCGCCGCGGATATGCAAATCACACTGACTAATGACGGTCCAGTCACCTTTTGGTTGCAGGTATAACGTCAAATATGTCGTGATGTTAAAAGGAGCTCAGATATGTACCATTTACGAACCCCAAAAACAGAGGCGGAATTTGATGCCTATTATGCTTTTCGCTGGGAAATGCTTCGTAAACCTCTACATCAACCTGAAGGCTCTGAAAAAGACGGTTATGATACCCTTGCTCATCACCAAATGGTTGTCGATGAAACCGGTCAACCTGTCGCGATTGGACGGCTTTATATTAATGCGGATAACGAAGGCGCTATCCGCTTTATGGCAGTACGTACAGATGCGCAAGGTAAAGGCTTAGGCACTCTTGTTGCTATGGCGCTAGAGTCATTGGCTCGCCAAGAAGGTATAAAACGGATCGTATGTAGTGCAAGAGAAGAGTCTGTAAACTTCTTTGAAAAATTGGGTTATGAAAATTGTGGTCTAGTCACAGGCCCACAAACTACACCCATTAAGCACTTCTTTATGAAAAAAAGTATTGAGTCTTTAGATGACATTCTTCATCGACCAGATTGGTGTGCTGAATTACAAAAACAGTGGCATCAACATATTCCTTTAAGTGAGAAAATGGGATTACGTATTACTCAATATACGGGAACTCGTTTTTATACCACTATCCCAGAAGCGGGAAACCAAAACCCTCATCACACTATTTTTGCTGGCAGCCAATTTTCACTCGCAACATTAACCGGTTGGGGATTGATTTGGCTATTAATGCGAGAGCATAAGTTACAAGGTGATATTGTGCTGGTGGATGCTCATATTCGTTATCGCAAACCTGTATCAGGACGTCCTGCGGCCGTTGCAGATATGGAAAATTTAAGCGGGGATTTAGGGCGATTAGCGAAGGGCAGTAAAGCTCGCATTAAGCTAGATGTTGATATTTGTGGCGATGAAGGTGTTGGTGCTGTTTTTAGTGGTACTTATATTGTATTACCTTCACAAAATAAGCAATGTTAAGTGTGCTTATTTTAATTAATTGAATTTAATCTATTTTTTACCGATCTTATCGACGTTTTTGTTATCTTTTCTACGTTAAAGCGTGGGGATAATCAATCTATGCTCTAATGCTTATTTTATAGTGTTTCTATCGCTATCCAATTGATGTATATTTCGCAGTTTACGGAGGGAAGCATGGACACCAATTTATCTACTCGTCTTAATAAATATATCAGTGAAAGCGGGATCTGCTCACGTCGTGAGGCTGACCGTTATATTGAGCAAGGACTTGTCCTTATTAATGGCAAGCGTGCCGGTATTGGCGACCAAGTATTTGCGGGCGATGAAGTCAAAGTCAATGGTCGGTTGATTGAAGCACAGGATAACTCTGAGCTAGTTTTGATTGCACTGAATAAGCCAGTAGGTATTGTCAGTACCACAGATGATGGCGAGAAAGATAATATTGTTGACTATGTTAACCACAGTACTCGTATTTTCCCAATTGGACGTTTAGATAAAGACTCTCAAGGGTTGATTTTCCTGACCAACCACGGCGATTTAGTGAATAAAATCCTACGTGCAGGTAATGATCACGAAAAAGAGTATCTCGTGACAGTGAATAAGCCGATTACTGATGAGTTTATTCATGGTATGGGTGCTGGTGTTCCTATCATGGGACAAAAAACCAAGAAATGTAAGGTTAAGAAAGAAGCGCCGATGGTGTTTCGTATTACCTTAGTTCAAGGGTTAAATCGTCAAATTCGTCGTATGTGTGAATATTTTGGTTATGAAGTCACTAAGCTTGAACGTATTCGTATTATGAATGTGAGCTTATCAGGATTGCCTGTCGGTGAATGGCGTGATTTGACGGATGATGAGCTGATTACCTTATTTGAATCGATTGAAAAATCGACTTCTGAAGCACCGCCAAAACCAAAGCAAAATAAGCCGAAAAAACAAATTAGTAGCAATGCAAAAGCATTGGGTATTCATATTCCTCAAACAAAAACCAAAGAAACGGAAAATAATTCCCGTAAGCGTTTTGTTCAGCCTGGTCGTAAAAAGAAAAAACGTTAAGTTCATCTTTGAAGATGCGATAAAAACAAAAAAACACCTGAAAGGGTGTTTTTTGTTTGTTCTATTTAAGACAAATTACACATCGATAAAATTAGTCTAAATCAAGCTCATCTAATTTATTTTGGCGACGTTCAAGTACGATAGCTGCAAGTTCAGCATCCATAACTCGCTCAATCAATGCATCATAATCTTCTTTAGAAAGGCAATAGAACAACGGAGTTTTGTTGTCATCACACACAAGCAGTGTGCTGTTATCTTCAAGTGCAGTTAAAGGAGATTGTTGAAACACATTTAAAGATATTTTTTCAGGGGAAAAATCTTCGTCAGACATGAAAACTCCACAATAAAGAAAAGGGCAATAGCGCATTGTAACGCTTTTTATAAAGGGAGCAATCCGTGCTCCTGCGAAAGATCAATATTATAGGTGATTAATTATTTCGCCATTTTGTATCACTGAGTTGAGTATTTGTTGCTCACCTTTACTTCCAGTTAATGTACCATTAAGTGTTGATTCCACAGGGCTTGAACGTAAATCCCCTTTCAATTTTAATGTGAATTGGCCTATTTCGTCAGAGTAGGTTGTTTTTAAACCCAATGTGTAAGGCGTTGATAAAGGTACATTTAGTCCATTAGCAATAAGTGAGAATTGGCGCTGTTGGTTAGATTGTACTAAACCGGCTGAACCTCGAACAATGCCGTCACCAATAAATGCTGAATATTGCTCAACGATAGCGTTGTCTTGTTGAGTGACAATTTTTAAATCAGGGCGACGTAATTCAATACGATTTAATGTACCACTATCAGCATTAAATACCGCTGAGCCTTGCCATAATCCCCATTCCCCTTCTTTTGCAATCACTAAATTTTGCAGTTTTCCTGTTAAGTTGGTGAATTGGAATGGAAATTCTGGCGTGATATCAATCAAGATGGATTGATTGATAGATAACTGTTCGATAGTGATATTTTGAATATTACTCTTATCATCTATTGGTTTAGTTAAAAAAGTGAGCCAATTTTCAGGTAGTGTATATAAAAGGCCTGATAATGTGGCGTCTTGGATCGTAATCGTTTTATTACCTTTATTCCAATTACCAGCAAGCTTAATTAAGCCTTTCTCGTAGCGTAGGCTGAGGCTATCTAGATTGAGTTGATGATTTTGTTGATTAAGTTTTGCGATAAGATCAGTGAAGTGTTCATCTTGAAAAACAACATCATTTGTATTGAGTTCACCAGTTGTAAATGAAAGAGCGTTATCCCAACTAAACTGAGAAAATTGCCCATCAAAACCGCTGACTGCCCACTGTTTTCCTTCAGCAGTAAAATCAACAATATTAAGTGCTCTTATACTAATACGAGGGTATTTAGAGAGAGACTGAATTAATTCGTTAAAGGTTTGCGAGGATTGCCAGCGCAAGCCATTCATATAAACTTCATCAAATTTCCATTGATTATCTTGATATTGCCCGCTCAAAGATAGTGAGCCATTAAGTAAACGAGTACCTAATTTCTCTATTTGAATATTATTAGGTTGATATTGCCCAGAGATAATAAAATTACTGAATTCATTATTATTTACCATGCCATTAGCAATAGAAAATTGGAAATGGCCTGCTCCTATTAAATCGGTTGATGTTGGGAGCCACGGCGTAATACCGCCCGTCACTTTCTTGGCATCAAAAGAAAAATCAGTTTTTTCACTACTTAGTGCCATATTTTTAAATTGTAAGATATCGGCACTTAAGGGTATTGAAGGTGTTTTGTCTGCAAACTCAATATTGCCATTTTCTAATGTGATTTTTTGTAGATGAGAAGGTGTGGTAAAAAATTGCCAATTAAATCGAATTTGTGCTGATTTAGCCGATACGGTGGCTTTATCTTGTTTAGGATTAACGAGGAGATCATGGACAATGACTTGCTCGGGTTGCATAAGATCATGCTCAATACCTGAGAAGCGAATATCATAGTCAGTGTATTGTGTCAGCCATTCACTGGTTTTCTGCGCGCCCCACTGAGTCTGAATAAAAGCGTAAATTATAATAATAAATAAAATAACGATAAGTATCAGAGATACCAAACTTTTCATCAGCCAGCGCATAACCCTTCTCCTGTTTTATACTCCATCAAAACATTATACAGTTATGCCTGAAAACTAGGCGATGCTCAAGTATTCATCGGATAGATCAAAGAGATTTCACTCATTTATTAAGGATGTTAGATATTCTGGATGTCAGGTTTTCCGTATTGGGTAATTGTTTTAAATGACTATTTATCTCCTCTAGTATTTTCATAACCCATTGAGCATGTTTTGTTTCTGTTGTACTTAATTTTTGCAGCTGAAGTTTGTTACTGTAGTTAATTAATCGAGAAATCAAATCATTAGGTTCAAGACTGCCAGAACGGTAAACATCGTGAAGATTAGGTGTAATGTAAGATTGATTCTGTAAGTAATTAAATGAATATTTAAGGGCATCCACTGTAGGCTTATTAAGATATGGATTGGTTAAAAACGTATCTAAATCTTTTTTAATATGCTCTAAATTGAATTCAGCAACAGACTTATTTCCTAAATAAGTAAATTTATGCTCACTATTAAATAATGAAAGAATAGAGTCTTTGAGATAAGTAAAAAATTGCCCAATAGTTTGTATATGAAAATCTTGAGTAGACGGATAACTTTTTAAGTATTCGAGTGCAGGGTTTTTAATTGGGTTCAATGGTGTAGCCATGTTATTTTCCTTTGATTTTCAGTATTGAGATAAAGATTTACCGTAACGCAAAGGACAATACTTTTATAAAAATACCATTGACCTAAAGATGATAAATAAAGCGCTATTTTCATAATCCCAAATAGCGCTTTACTCATTTGTTGCGAGTTAATCATTATTTTTCTGGTGGGAAAATCAGATTTAAAATAATGGCTGTTAAACCGCCCGCAGCAATACCTGATGATAGCAATGTTTTTAGCCAATCAGGGGCAAACTGTAATATTTGAGGCTGTTGCGAAACGCCTAAGCCTACTGCAAGTGAAATAGCAAGGATCATGATAGCTCGGCGGTTTAATGCCTCTTTAGACACAATACGTACACCGGACGCAGCTATCGTACCGAACATCACTAATGTGGCTCCGCCTAATACTGGCTCAGGAATTCTTTGTACAAATTCAGCAACGAAGGGAAATAAACCCAAGATAACAAGCATTGCCGCAACAACATAACCTACGTAACGACTAGCAACACCCGTTAATTGGATCACACCATTATTTTGACCAAAACAAGAGTTTGGAAAGGTATTGAAAAATGCTGAAACCATGGAGTTAATTCCATTAGCTAATACGCCCCCTTTAATGCGTTTCATATACAAAGGACCGCTGACGGGTTGCTCTGAAACATCAGACGTTGCTGTGATATCACCAATAGTTTCTAGCGAAGTGATCATAAACACCAGCATTAAAGGAATAAGTAAATGCCAATCAAATGACAGCCCATAATAAAATGGCTCAGGAATAGTCATAAAAGGCGTTTCTTGATGTTCTGCGGGTGTGGGTAACATATCTAAAGCCCAAGCAAGAACATAGCCCACAGCCATTGCAATGACTAAAGAAGCTACTCGTAAGTAAGGATTTTTTTGTCGATTAAGTAAAATAATAACGATAAGAACAGAGCCTGCTAATAACAAGTTTTGTGGTGAACCAAAGGTATTGTTCTCGATGGCTGCATAACCACCACCAATAGAGGTTAATCCAACTTGAATTAAAGAGAGGCCGATTATCATCACTACGACACCTGAAACCAACGGTGTAATGATACGTCTTGCTAAGTGAAGTACACGAGAAAGAATAATTTCGGTTAGTGAGGCAACCATTAGAGTACCAAAAAGGGCTGCCATCATTGTTGGAATATCAACCCCACCATTTTTAAGTGCTAATCCCCCCATAATGAGCGGAGCAACAAAGTTGAAGCTCGTTCCTTGAATTGATAACAATCCTGAACCTATCGGCCCCCAAGCTCGAATTTGAATAAGAGAGGCAATGCCTGATGCAAATAAAGACATGCTGATAATGCGTTGGGTATCGTGTGCAGGTAGTCCTAATGCTTGGCAAATGAGGATCGCGGGTGTAATAACCGCGACAAACATGGCTAAAAGATGTTGGCAAGCAGCAAAAAGGGTTTGTGGTAATGGCGGTTTTTCTTCTAAAGCAAAAAGAAGTTCGCTATTTTTTTTAATTGAAACGTCACTATTTTTAGGCAAATTTTGATTTTCTGAAGTAACCATGGTGTGAATTTCTTATTCGGCAAAAACGGTATTTTAATGATCTGCGCCACAAAAGCAATCGTTTGCGTAAAAATGATGTTATCAAAATGCATAAGAGGCGCTCACATTTTTATATGTTTTAACTTGTGTTTGTCTCCGTTTTTTTTTCTAATCGGGGATACCTGCTTTTGGCGTTGTTTATGGATGAACTTAGCGTCGTAGTATTTTTATATAAAATTAACAAATAAGACGGGGTACATAAATGTATCATCTTGATGTTTATGGCACGCTGGTTGCGGCCACTTTGGTTCTCTTGATCGGACGTAAGTTAGTGAAATCTGTTCCTTTTTTAGAACGGTATACGATCCCGGAACCCGTTGCAGGTGGGCTACTTGTTGCAGTTCTTCTATTAGCATTCAAATCTTTTATGGACTGGGAAGTGAGTTTTGATCTCTCACTTAAAGATCCATTAATGCTAGCCTTCTTTGCAACAATTGGTTTAAACGCAAACCTCGCGAGTTTAAAAGCGGGAGGAAAAGCGCTTTTTATTTTCGTCTTTGTTGTTGTTGGATTGTTGTTTGTACAAAACACAGTCGGTATTGCATTGGCAGAAATGTTAGGCCTTGATCCATTAATGGGATTACTGGCTGGTTCGATTACTTTATCGGGTGGTCATGGTACTGGTGCTGCTTGGGGTAAAACCTTTGTTGAAAACTATGGTTTTATGAGTGCGTCTGAAGTGGCGATGGCTTGTGCGACCTTTGGTTTAGTTTTAGGGGGATTGATTGGTGGCCCAGTTGCACGCTACTTAATCAAAAATATCCCAACGCCAGGATTAGGCGCCGACGACCATGAAATGCCAACTGCGTTTGAGAAGCCGACAACAGGCAGAATGATCACTTCAATGGTTTTATTAGAAACTATTGCGATGATCTCTATCTGTTTAATGGCGGGTACTTTCCTTTCTCAATTGTTAGAAGGTACTGCATTCTCACTACCGACCTTTGTGTGTGTTCTGTTTATTGGCGTTATTTTAAGTAATAGCCTTTCAATGCTTGGGTTCTACCGTGTTTTTGATAGAGCCGTGTCAGTCTTAGGTAACGTAAGTTTGTCGTTATTCTTAGCGATGGCATTAATGAGCTTGAAATTATGGGAGCTTGCATCACTGGCGATACCAATGCTGGTTATCCTTGGTGTTCAAGCGGCTGTAATGGCGCTGTATGCGATTTTTGTGACTTTCCGTGTTATGGGTAAAAACTACGATGCTGCGATTTTAGCAGCTGGTCACTGTGGTTTTGGTTTAGGTGCTACACCAACTGCGATTGCGAATATGCAAGCCGTGACAGACCGTTTTGGACCTTCTCATCTTGCGTTCTTAGTCGTACCTATGGTCGGTGCATTCTTCATTGATATTGTGAATGCAATAGTGATTAAACTGTATCTGATGCTACCGTTTTTTACACCTATAGTTGCAGGGTAGTTTGGCTACTATAAATTAAAATAGCTTCAAAAACGTTAAAGAGCACCTCAATGTTGAATATCGACATTGAGGTGTTTTTCTATGTGGCATTTAACTTACGAATATTTCGAGATCAACTTAAAGTGAGTTCAAACGCACGCTAAGGCATGCAAAAGAGTAATCTTAAGCTTGGCTATATTGTGTCTTGGCAGGTAGCCAGCGTTCGATTAAGGCTTGAGAATGCTTAGGATAGTGCTGATGCAGGTAACGAGCGATACGTTGCACTTCAGGAACAAGCCCTTGATCACGTAATAAATCAGCGACCTTAAATTGTGCATTACCTGTTTGCTTAGTACCTAAAAGCTCGCCGGGGCCACGAATTTCGAGATCTTTTTGTGCAATGACAAAACCATCATTGCTATCCCTTAATACCTGCAATCGCAAACGTGCTGTTTGAGTGAGTGGTGTTTTATACAACAAGACACAATGAGAGGCGATAGCACCCCGACCTACACGCCCGCGTAATTGGTGTAACTGTGCTAGCCCTAGTCGTTCTGGGTTATCAATGATCATCAAACTTGCATTAGGTACGTCAACGCCAACTTCAATCACTGTTGTTGCAACTAAAAGTTGCAGCTCATTCTCTTTAAATGCCGCCATTACAGCTTGTTTCTCTGCGGGCTTCATTCGCCCATGTACCAATCCTACTTTGATTTCAGGGAGTGCTATTGTAAGTTCATCATAGATAACTTGGGCCGCTTGCGCTTCAAGCACTTCAGAATCTTCAATTAGGGTGCATACCCAGTAGGCTTGTCGATCCTCTTCTGTGCAAGCCAGTCTGATGCGTTCAATAATGTCATTACGGCGAGTATCGGGGATAGCGACAGTGGTAACAGGTGTACGCCCCGGCGGTAATTCGTCGATGATAGAGGTGTCCATATCAGCATAAGCGGTCATCGCTAATGTGCGTGGGATTGGCGTTGCTGTCATCACCAATTGATGAGGGTGAAAGCCTTGCTCTTCACCTTTTTTCCATAAGGCAAGGCGTTGATGCACACCAAAACGGTGTTGTTCATCAATAATCACTAAGGCTAGAGAGTGAAATTTAACTTGTTCTTGGAAAATCGCATGTGTTCCAATAATGATTGAGACTTCACCATTCGCAATAGCATTTTGCTGCGTTTCGCGGGCTTTCCCTTTCTGTTTTCCTGCCAACCAACCTACTTGGATACCAAAAGGCTCAAACCATTTCTTAAAGGTTAATGCATGTTGCTCTGCCAATAATTCTGTTGGTGCCATTAAAGCCACTTGCTTGCCATTAGCAATAGCACGTAACGCACTTAATGCGGCCACTAGTGTTTTACCTGAGCCTACATCTCCTTGGATCAATCGCATCATTGGATAGTCTTTTTCTAAATCTGCTTCTATCTCATTAACGACACGTTGTTGTGCATTAGTCGGGGTAAAGGGGAGAGAGGCGAGAAACTGCTGACGTAATGTCGATGTATTTGGCATAAACAATGGCTCTGCACGATAAGATTGTGCACCAGCTCTTGCATTGAGCATACCTAGATTGTGAGCTAGCAATTCTTCAATAATTAGCCTTTTTTGCGCAGGATGCTGTCCTTTCTCAAGTTCTGCAAAAGCAATATCAGGAGGCGGATTATGCAGTGTACGTAATGCAGTAGCCAACGGCGGTAAGCCGTGAATAAATTGATCGGGTAATAGTTCGTTAATAGCGCAGGTATCAAGTAATTCTAATGCTTGCTCTATTAATTTACGTAATGATGTTTGGCGTAAGCCTTCTGTCGTTGAATAGATGGGAGTGAGCGTTTCTTGCAGTTTAACTTCAGAGCCTGCAACTTTGATTTTGTATTCAGGGTGAATAATTTCAGGACCCCGACTTCCTCGTTTAACTTCTCCATAAGCAGTGACTTGTTTACCCTGAGCAAGGTTATTTTTCATCGCCGCTGTAAAGTTAAAAAAGCGAAGTGTTAAAATTCCAGAGCCGTCAGAAATTTGACAGGTCATCATTTTACGACGACCAAAACTGACTTCAGTTCTTAATATTTCGCCAGAGACAGTGGCAGGAATACCGGGAAGGAGATCACTGATAGCATAGAGGTGCGTTTGATCTTCATAACGCAAAGGAAGGTGGAGTAACAAATCCTCAATAGTCACAAGCCCTATTTTTGCCAGCTTGTCTGCCTGACTTGCACCTACGCCGTGAAGAGTGGTTAAGGGGATTGCATCAAGCAGTTTTCCTTTCATGGGATCAATACTCCGTCTTTTTTAATTTCCTAAGTTGTTTTTGCGTCATTTGCATTTCCGCCCACCATGATTCAGGGGCTTCAATTTCACCGCTGCCATTAATATAAGGGCGAGGCAGTCCTTTACGACGAGAAACTTCTGCCAAAACCGGGTATCCGCCTTCAAAGAGAAGAATTTGCTGTTCTTCTTCTGTTAAGGTGCTCTCTGTTCGGTTATACATACCCGCAGCCTGACGTTGGCGTTGTGCTTCATATAAAATTAGTGCACTGGCGACAGAAACATTTAGGGATTGTACCATTCCCATCATCGGCACAATAATATCTTGATCTGCAAGCGCGATAGCATCTTGTGAGATACCCGTTTTTTCTTGTCCCATAATAATACAAGTTGGGCGCGTGTAATCAATCTCACGAAAATCAACCGCTTTATCTGAGAGATGAGTCGCAAGAACTTGCATACCTTGGGCTCGAAAGGCGTTAACCGCGTCTGTGATAGTAGGATGAGTTTCTACATTGACCCAGCTATTACTTCCTGCTGCGGGGGAAACTAACATTCGCATTTTTTCTTCAGGCCAAATAGCATGAATTTTAGGAATGCCCACAGCATCAGCCGTTCTGATAACGGCTGCAACATTATGGGATTTATGCACTTCTTCAAGGCAGACGGTAAGATCAGGCTGCCGCATCGCCATCATTTGGCAGATGCGGGCATATCGAATTGAATTCATGACTAGTTTTTATTACGGCTAACGCGCAGAACGTCTGGCATGATGCGAAGTTTACGCATGATATTGGCTAATTGAATTCTGTCTTTCGCCGTTAAGCGAATAAAAGCACAATATACGCGACCGTCTTTCTCTTCTGTATTCATACTTTGAATACTTGAGTTAGCATCGTTAATAGCTGCGGTTAAGTTTGCTAAAGCGCCTTGGTGGTTAATCATATCGACTTTAATTTCAGTAATGAAATCGCTGTTGATCTCTTTATCCCACTCGACAGGCATGAATTTTTCAGGCTCTTTTTGGTAACCACGAATATTACGACAAGATTCATGGTGAATAACCAAACCTTTACCTGGGCTAATATGTGCAACGATAGGATCACCCGGAATAGGGCGGCAACATTTAGCGAAGGAGATTAATACGCCATCAGCGCCTTTAATTGGGAGTTTAGGTGTTTCATCATTGGTTGTTTCTGTTTGTGCGTTTTCATCTTGATTTTGACTATCAATCAATAAATTACGCGCAACAACAACGCTCATGGTATTACCTAAACCAATTTCAGCCATTAAGTCGTCGATTGAATGAAGCTTCATACGCTTCAACTCGCGCTCAATATTTTCAGCTGAAATATCAGCAAGCTTGTGCTCGCCTAATGCGTGATTAAGTAAACGACGACCTAGATTAATAGAGTCTTCACGTTTTAGGTTTTTCAGTAGTTGTCGGATTTTAGAGCGTGCTCTTGAACTGACAACAAAGTTTAGCCAAGCTGCATTGGGTCTTGCACCTGGAGCGGTAATAATTTCAACCGTTTGTCCGGTGCGTAGCGATTGTGAAAGTGGGTAAGGTTGTCTATCAACCCTTGCACCTACACAGGCATGACCGATATCAGTGTGTACAGCATAAGCAAAATCGACAGGAGTAGCGCCTGTTGGTAATTCAACAATGCGACCTTCTGGCGTGAAAACGTAGATTTCATCAGGAAAGAGATCTGATTTTACGTTCTCAATAAATTCAAATGAGCTACCCGCGCTTTGTTGCAATTCAAGTAAACTTTGCATCCAGCGTTGAGCTCTAACTTGTGCAGTTGTGCCCGGTTGTTCACCTTGCTCTTTATAAGCCCAATGTGCTGCAACCCCCATTTCTGCCATTTGATCCATATCTTCAGTACGAATTTGCACTTCGACAGGCACCCCATGAGGGCCAATAAGTGAAGTATGAAGAGATTGATAGCCGTTGGCTTTTGGGATTGCAATATAGTCTTTAACTCGACCGGGACGCGGTTTATAAAGACTGTGCATTTGACCTAAAACGCGATAACAGGTATCGACTTCTTTCACGATCACGCGAAAGGCGTAAATATCCATGATCGAGTGAAAACGTTGCTCTTTTAACAACATTTTCCGATAAATAGAGTAAAGGTGTTTTTCACGACCGTTAACTTTGCATTCGATATGCGCTTCTGTCAGGCGACCTTCAATTTCAGAGAGGATTTTATTAATCATCTCTTTACGGTTGCCTCGAGCTGCTTTAACGACTTCTTTGATTACACGGTAGCGATTAGGATGTAGCGCCTCGAAACCCAGCTCTTCAAGCTCTGTCTTGATATGGTGTATACCTAAACGGTGTGCGAGAGGGCTGTAAATTTCGAGTGTTTCGCGAGCAATACGGCGACGTTTATCTGGGCGTAATGATCCCAGTGTGCGCATATTGTGAGTTCGGTCTGCCAGCTTGATCAAAATGACGCGGATATCTTTTACCATCGCCATAATCATCTTACGGAAGTTTTCAGCCTGAGCCTCTTTTTTGTCTCTAAACTTCAACTTATCAAGTTTAGACACCCCTTCAACAAGATCGGCAACCGTACTACCAAAGAGGCTTTCGATATCTTGGAAGGTTGCAGGTGTATCTTCGATAACATCATGCAACAGCGCCGCCATCAGCGTTTGCTGGTCTAATCGCATATCTGCGAGAATACACGCAACCGCAACAGGGTGAGTAATATAAGGCTCACCACTTGAACGAGTTTGTCCCTCGTGGGCATTTCGGGCGACGATAAAGGCTTTTTTAAGTTGTTCAACTTGCTCCGATGGCAAGTATTTTTGAACGATTTGATTCAGGCTTTCAAACAGGTACAAGGCAGACCTACCCCTATTTTATAAAACGATTAACGACGACCTTCCGCAATCGCTGAAACAGCTTGTAATTCTGCTGCTTCTTGCTCTTGCTGCTCTTGACGTTCACGAGCATCAAGAATTTTACCGTTAATCAGGCCTTCTTCGATTTCACGTAGCGCGATAACAGTCATTTTATCATTTTCTTCTGGAACTAAAGGATCTTTAGCGCCAACTTGTAACTGACGCGCACGACGTGCTGCGACCAGAACGAGGTCAAAACGGTTACCAATTTTCTCTACAGCGTCTTGAACGGTTACGCGTGCCATATTTGTGTTACTCCACCATTAACGAAATGACTGGGCATAATACTGAAAGTTAACTCAGTCTGCCAATAATTTGCTGATTAAATCACCATGTCGTAGCGTTTGACGATCAAGGCGTAATTTTTCTGAACGAATAATTGATTGTAAATCAGCAAGCGCAGTATTGAAATCATCATTAATCAGCAAATAATCATACTCATTAAAATGTTCCATTTCCGATACAGCTTGCGACATACGTTTTGTAATCACTTCTTCGCTATCTTGTCCACGTCCACGAAGTCGGCGGTAAAGCTCTTCTTTTGACGGTGGCAGAATAAAAATACTGCGAGCTTCTGGCATCGCTTTACGCACTTGCTGTGCGCCTTGCCAGTCGATATCTAAAAAGACATCTACACCACTGGCTAAGATTTCTTTGATAACTTTGCCGGATGTTCCGTAATAGTTACCAAAAACACAAGCATGTTCGAGGAAATCCCCGCTGTCTATCATGCTTTTAAATTCTTCTTCAGTAACAAAGAAGTAATGTTCACCATGGTTCTCTCCCGGTCGCATTGGGCGGGTTGTATGAGAGACAGAAACCTGAGTGTCATATAAAGGCTGTGTTTTTAACAGCGCTTGAATAAGACTTGATTTACCCGCACCGCTTGGAGCGGAAACAATATAAAGTGTTCCTTGGATCATGATGACTTTCTGAATTTGACTGGAGAATTAAGTATAAATACATGTTTAGGGAGCAAATCCCCCATATAGTATACACATACAATGAATGACATACAGTGCCCATGTTTAATACAGGGCCATTTTTTTCTTATTAAATTCTATTTTCTGAATATAGAAACAAGAGAAAAATTAAACTATGTCAATATTAACATAGAATTAAAGGCTCAGTGATAGGAATTACCTTTTATCACAATAGCGAAAAGAGATTATATTTTGAGATACCCCACAGAATCAAAAAGAACCGCTGTCGTTAAAACAGCGATTCGTTAATCTTGATTCTCGTAATTAAAGACAGGTAAGCCTAATTTATAACGAATTGCGAGAAGTCGAGCTGTTAACCCTGCAATTAGGGTAATGATGATAATGACGTCTCTTGGTAACGGTGTATAAAACAGTAATCCCATATAAAGCCACGCAGCACCAAAAGCGATACCGGCATAAATTTCTTTTTGGAAAACTAAAGGAATGGTATTACAAAGCATATCTCTTAATACGCCACCAAAAGCACCCGTAATCACCGCAGCAATAGCAGCAATAATTGGGCCATAGTCCATATCGAGTGCGATTTGCGCACCGATAATAGAGAAAACCATTAGACCAATGGCATCTAAGATAAGAAAGAGTCGCTGTAGGTGTTTCATCATGGGAGCAACCCACATGGTGATAACAGCAGCACATGCAACAGTGACGATATATTCAGGGTGTTTTACCCAACCCAGCGGGTAATGGCCGAGCAGAATGTCTCTGACAGAGCCACCACCAATGGCAGTTGCAGAGGCGATAATAATAACGCCAAAAACATCCATTTTACGACGACCAGCAGCAAGCGCACCGGTCATGGCTTCTGCAGTAATACCAATAATATAGAGAACACTAAGTAACATGATTTTCTAATTTTCTGACTATTTAGTGAGGGTAGAATAATTACCTTGCGAAAAAGTCTCGACTGAATTTTTTTAGTGCCAGGTAAAATTAATTAGTTTTTATAATGTGGAAATTTATTTCCCGATAAGGATAAATATGTCTTTTCAGGAACACCAGATTACGTTTGATAGCCGTCATCATCAGCTAACTAATATAAATGTTTGGACGCCAGATAGCCAGTGGTTAGTCTATGATGTACGTCCCAATGGGGGATCTTTTACAGGTCTAACCATAGAAAAAATTCATGCGAAAACAAAACAGCAACAGATCATTTACACAGCAACACAAGGGGCACATGCAGGGGTTGCGACAGTAAGCCCAACAGAGCCCGTGCGTTATGCCTTTATTCATGGGCCAGAAAACCCAGATAATGAATGGCATTATGACTTTCATCATCGTCGAGGTGTGATTGTTAATGAATCAGAAAATAATCGTGCATTTAATATCGACGCTTGTTCGTTGACATCACCTTATCAAGCCGGCGCATTACGTGGCGGTACACATGTTCACGTCTTTAGCCCTGACGGCACACGTTTAAGCTTTACCTACAATGATCATATTATGCATGAACTGGGGAGCGAATATGATCAACGTAATGTGGCTGTTGCTGTGCCACTAAAAGCGGTTAATGTCGCTAAAAAACATCCTCGTGAATATGACGGTGAATATTTTTGCACTGTAATAAGCCAAACTGTTGCTTATCCACAAAAGGGAAGCGACGAAATTAATAAAGCTTATGAAGAGTGTTGGGTTGGTACTCAAGGTTATATAAAGGCTGATGGTTCACAGCAGCGTTGGGCTATTGCATTTATCGGCGATACCATGAGTGAAAATGGTGATAAAGTCGCTGATATTTTCTTAGTGGATTTACCTGATGATAATCAGGCTTTCAGTGTTGAAGGTGATAAACCATTGGCAGGAACGGATACAACAATGCCCGCAGTGGCTAAAGGTATTCATCAAGTTCGCCTAACAAATACAGCAAATAGGAAGTATGCAGGTGTTTTAAATCAGCCTCGCCACTGGTTAAGAAGCTCGCCAAAAGGTGATGCGATTGCTTTCTTGATGAAAGATGATAACGGCATTGTGCAGTTATATACGGTATCACCGAGTACGAAAGAGATAAAACAAGTCACTTCGCAGGATTGGGATATTCAGTCTGCCTTTACGTGGAATAGTAACGGACAATATCTCACCTTTATTTGTGATAACAGCGTGATGCTATGTAATGTGAAAACGGGTGAGTTAACTCGATTAACAGAAAGAACAGCACAGGCACCAAGTAGTGATGCAGTCGTATTCTCTCCAAATGACCAATATATTGCATTTATGCGTGATATTGATGGTTATCGCCAAATATTTACAGTAGAGACTGGGTTGTAAAGTTTTATCGTATATAAATAAGGTATCTTAAATAATAAGATACCTTTTAATTTAATAAAAAACTAATAGTTTAAATATGAATTAAAATATTTGTTTATTTTGATTTGTTTTATTATTTTTTCTATTTTAATTTATTGTGCTAAATTACTAAGCTTTAGTAAGATAATAACTAGTAATATTTAAAAATAATTTATTATAAATGGAATGATATGTAAAAATGGAATTGAATTTATGCTGGTGGAATATGGGATTATCTCCACCAATAAGGTCAAGTAAGCAAATAGATATAGAAGATATTGGATTGGCAAAACAATATCTTAGAAAAATAATAAAAGAGAGAACGCTTGATATAGTTGCACTTTGTGAGATTTCTAAAAGAGAAAACATAGATTTCAAACAATTAGCTTGCGAATTAAACATGGAATATATCGATTTATCAGGAAAGATAGGGCGTATACTTATTGATATTTCTATAATGTACAATATGAATAAATTAGCATTTATCTCAAGTAAGTTTTTAACTAAACTTCAACCTGATAATAGAACAATAAGAGTGGGCGTCAGTGTTTCATTTAAAGATCTTGAAAATCAAAAAATGATCACATTCTTTTTATCACACTGGCCATCTGTACTAAGTGCTGATGAAAAAACTAGGCGTATAGCTGCCCAAGAGTTGAGAAATAGTATTGATAAGCTATTTGAAAATAAAGGAAAAGACACACAAATTATTTGTATGGGTGATTATAATACTGAACCTTATTCTGATGTGATGATTAATATATTATATGCAACAAGAGACTATCACATCATAAAAAAGAAAAGAGAATTATTATTTAATCCATTTTGGTATCTTTTGTCGGATAAGAAAACGAATAACTTAGGTACGTATTATTATAATTCAGCATCAATAAATCGAT
This sequence comes from Proteus sp. GOKU, assembly GCF_015475555.1. Taxonomy (NCBI): domain Bacteria; kingdom Pseudomonadati; phylum Pseudomonadota; class Gammaproteobacteria; order Enterobacterales; family Morganellaceae; genus Proteus; species Proteus sp. GOKU. Next base: position 3,841,035 of record NZ_CP034105.1, on the reverse strand, counting down.
GGTATGTTTTTGATCAAATGATTTTCTCTTCTTCATTTTTATATGGGAAAGAAGACTGCTTTAAGTTAGATCTCGAACAGCTTGATTTCTATCGGATCTTAAATGATGCTAATCACTGCCTCGATGATATTTTCTTTAAAAAGTTTGATCATTATCCAATATTTTGTAGGGTTTCACATGAACGATGAAAATAATTTTTTTGAAAAGATAAAAGCTTCATTGGATAGAGCATCCTCTATTATTGATATAAAAAATAAAATAGAGAATAAAATAAATATAGTTATCGAAAAATTAGAAGTGATCACTAATAATAAAATTAAAGTATTATTTAAAGATAATCATCATTACAGTCCTAAATTTATTAATAGCGAAAGACTTATTTATATTGATAAATTAAATGCAAGTGATAAGTCTGGGTTTATATTATTTGGCTATAGTTTTAGTAAAATAAATGGTTTTCCTATTGAAATAGAAACCGAAATTGAATCTTTTTATGCGGAGAATATTGATGATTTACTGCATATTATTGTGAGTATTATTGATAAAGAATCGATAAGAATAATAATATTTGATAAAAAACCGGCATTGCTTTCACAATGCCGGTTTATCTACTAACAAGTATTTAGTAGAAATAATCTTAGATTGAAATTGCTTTATTATCTATTAAATTCAAAAGTCTCAGTGCTGCTCCGTTGGGTTTAATTTCGTTCCGCTCCCATTTTGATACACTCTCTTTTGTCATATTTAGTATTAAAGCAAGAGACGATTGCGAAATGTTATTTTGCTCGCGAATTCTTTTTATATCTTCACCACTCATTGGAGTCAGGTGAGCATATCTTTCTTTTAATTCTTTGGCTTTTATTCTGGCTGCAATTCGTCTAGCCGATTCTCCATCGGTTATTCCCGCAACTTCCATTTCTTGTGCAAATTTCAGCATTTCTTTCATTTTATCAGTCATGTTTAACCTCCGTTAAAAGGCCTAGTGCAATCATCTTATCTATTTTATTTTTAGTTGCACTGAAGAGATCTTTTGCCAGATCTTTATAGGATTCTAGCTCATCATCTGTAATTTCTTTCGCTTTTTTAGAACTTAAGTGAGATTTTTTCCATCCATCAGCAAAGAATAAATTACTTCCCTGTTTATAAAATATAATTGTTCTAATTCCACTACTCTTTCCTTTTCCTTGGATACAGATCCGTTTTTTGATAATCCCACCACCTAAGTCAGCTTCAAAGTGTCCTGCATATACTTCGTTGGCAATATCTATTAAATCAGCATCATTGATAGGTATTTTCTTGAAATTATTTTTGAACATCTTTGTTTTATAGATAACCATCACTTCCTCTGTGGTAGTTTTTACTATGGTAAATTTTACCACTGTAATTTTCTATGTAAATAAATCTTTTTTATGTCAATCCTATTAAAAATGAATAAAAAAACCGGCATTGCTTTCACAATGCCGGTTTCTGTTTTCTGAGGTTTACAACTTATTGTAAAACAGAAATATCCGCGACTTTTAAGAACAGTTCACGCAATTGGCTTAACATGGTTAAACGGTTGATACGAACAGCTTCGTCTTCATCCATTACCATGACTTTATCAAAGAAGTTATTGACCACATCACGTAATGAGGCAAGTTCAACTAATGCTTCTTGGTATTTGCGCTCTGCAAATAATGGTGCCAATTTATCTTGTAATACAGAAAGATTAGCTGCTAATTGAACTTCTTCTGGTGCTTTTAAGACGGAAGCTAAAACAGTGTCATTCAGTTTTACATCAGCGGATTTTGCTAAGATGTTAGAAACACGTTTATTGGCTTCTGCTAATGCAGAGGCTTCGTCTAATGTACGGAAGTAAGTTACTGCTTTAACGCGAGCATTGAAGTCAGCAGGTTGTGTTGGGCGACGTGCTAATACAGCTTGAATAGTATCAATGCTGTAACCCAGTTCTTGATACCAAGAACGGAAACGACCTAACATAAACTCAACCACATCACTGACCACATTTTTATTAGTCAGCTTGTCACCGTAAAGGCGAACCGCTTCTTGTGTCAGCTCTTCAATATCTAACGGTAAATCTTGCTCAACGATAATACGTAAAACACCCAGTGATGCACGACGTAGAGCAAATGGGTCTTTATCCCCTTTAGGATGTTGACCAATACCGAAAATACCCGCAAGTGTATCCATCTTCTCTGCAATAGCGAGGGCGCTAGCAACAGGATTAGAAGGTAATTCATCACCCGCGAAACGAGGCTGATATTGTTCTTTCAATGCAACCGCGACTTCTTCGGCTTCACCATCATGACGCGCATAATGCATACCCATAACACCTTGGGTATCTGTGAATTCGAACACCATATTGGTCATTAAGTCACATTTTGACAGTAAACCTGCACGGGTTGCTTTATTAACATCAGCACCCATTTTGCCAGCAATAAAGCCAGCTAATGCTTGAATACGGTCTGTTTTATCACGCAGTGTGCCTAAATCTTTCTGGAATAATACGGTTTCAAGGCGTGGTAAGTTATCTTCTAAACGTTGTTTACGGTCAGTTTTGAAGAAGAACTCAGCATCAGCTAAACGAGGACGCACTACTTTTTCGTTACCGCTAATGATCTGTTGTGGATCAGAAGATTCAATATTAGTGACAAAAATAAAGTTAGGTAATAATTTGCCTTGCTTGTCATAAACAGGGAAGTATTTTTGGTCACCTTTCATGGTATAAACCAGTGCTTCAGCGGGAACTTCAAGGAATTTTTCCTCAAATTTTGCTGTTAACACAACTGGCCATTCAACCAATGAAGTGACTTCTTCGACTAAGCTATCGCTTAAATCTGCGATACCGCCAAGTTTTTCAGCAGCAAGACGAGCATCATGAAGAATAATTGATTTACGTGTTTCGTAATCAGCAATAACTTTTCCGCGCTCATAAAGAATTTCAGGATACTGATCTGCATTATCAATAGTAAATTCAGCTTCACCCATAAAGCGGTGACCACGAATAACGCGATCGCTTTGGATACCTAAAATTTCACCATCAATAACGGTATCACCTAATAATAAGGTGACGGTATGAACAGGGCGTACAAAGTGAGTTTCTTTATCACCCCAGCGCATTAATTTTGGAATTGGTAATTTTGATAATGCATTGCTTACCATGCCAATCAGTAATTGGTTAACAGCTTCACCTTTTACTTCTGCACGATAAAATAACCATTCGCCTTTATCTGTTGATAAGCGCTCTGCTTGGTCAACAGTAATGCCATTACCTCTTGCCCAACCTTCAGCTGCTTTTGTCGGTTTACCGTCAGCGTCAAATGCTTGAGCAATCGCAGGACCACGTTTTTCAATGGTTCTATCTGCTTGTGATTTCGCCATATTAGCCACTTTAATGGCTAAACGGCGAGGCGCTGCAAACCAAGATACATCACCATGAGTGATATTTGCGTTATCCAGTTCAGCAGTAAAATTAGCAGCAAAAGATTCGGCTAAAGAACGAAGCGCTTTCGGCGGTAATTCTTCTGTGCCGATTTCCACGAGGAAAGTCTCAGTTGTCATGATAGCCTCTTACTTTTTACACATAGGGAAACCAAGCGCTTCACGAGAAGCATAATATGCTTCAGCAACCGCTTTGGTTAAAGTACGGATACGTAAAATATAACGCTGACGCTCTGTCACAGAGATAGCTTTACGTGCATCCAATAAGTTAAAGGTGTGTCCTGCTTTTAAAATACGTTCATAGGCAGGTAAAGGCAGAGGTTTTTCTAACTCTAACAACTCACGAGCTTCTTTTTCATATTGCTCAAAGCAAGAGAACAGGAAGTCTACGTCGGCGTATTCAAAGTTATAGGTTGATTGCTCAACTTCGTTTTGATGATAGATATCGCCATAGGTGGTTTTACCTAATGGACCATCACACCAAACTAAGTCATAAACGCTATCAACACCTTGAATATACATGGCAAGACGTTCTAAGCCGTAAGTGATTTCACCCGTAACAGGCTTGCATTCTAATCCACCGACTTGTTGGAAATAGGTAAACTGCGTCACTTCCATGCCGTTGAGCCAAACTTCCCAGCCTAAGCCCCAAGCACCTAAAGTTGGGTTTTCCCAGTTATCTTCCACAAAACGAATATCATGAATTGTTGGGTCTAAACCTAATTCTCTTAATGAACCAAGATAAAGTTCCTGAATATTATCAGGTGATGGCTTAATGATAACTTGGAATTGGTAATAGTGCTGTAAGCGGTTAGGGTTTTCACCGTAACGTCCATCTGTTGGACGACGAGAAGGCTGTACATAAGCCGCAGCGATAGGCTCTGGGCCTAATGCACGTAAACAAGTCATTGGGTGTGATGTGCCCGCACCCACTTCCATATCTAATGGTTGGACAATGGTACAGCCCTGGCGAGCCCAGTAATCCTGTAGTGTCAGGATAAGACCTTGAAAGGTTTTGGTATCAAACTTTTGCATGTTATATCCGCATGGCGATACATAGAATAAAAAGAAAGGTTTCAGTATACCTTCTAGACGAAAGATATACAGCAAGGAATGCGGGCAATTTTCCCTCGATCAAAAAAATAATCCCTTAATTGACTTTATGACTATGCTCAAAGAATTAGATTGAATTTTTTTTCACCTATTTACATGTATATTTATACAGTATATAAAATGGTACTATTACAAGTTATTGGTAACAAGGAATGAGAAAATGAATAAACAGCGTTGCGATTGGGTAACCAGTGATCCTGAATATTTGGCATATCATGATGATGAGTGGGGTAAACCTGAACGAGATAAATACAAGCTTTTCGAAATGATCTGTCTTGAAGGTCAACAAGCTGGGTTATCTTGGTATACCGTACTTAAGAAAAGAGAAGGTTACCGCCGCTGTTTTTTTAATTTTTCACCCGAAAAAATTGCCAAAATGACAGATAAGGATGTTGAAGCTTTATTGCAAGATCCCGCAATTATTCGTCATCAAGGAAAAATTAACGCCATTATTAATAACGCTCGTATTTTCATGGCAATGGAAGAACAAGGTGAAGATTTTAGTCAGTTTATTTGGCAATTTGTTGATAATAAACCCATTATTAATCAGTGGAGCGATATATCTCAAGTACCTGCATCTACTGAAATCTCGGATAAAATGGCAAAAACGTTAAAGAAAAAAGGCTTTAAATTTGTTGGTACAACAACGTGCTACGCATTTATGCAAGCCGTTGGTATGGTAAATGACCATATTCTCTCTTGCTTTTGTCGCCAAGAAGAGAATAAAAACGCCAATAAAAAGTAAAATATGAGTTGAGTTATCTTTAATCGAGAGTGTTATTGGCTTTATATTTCAATATTTAAAATCATATTAATATTACTATTCTATCATTTCGATTATAACTATTGATGCAGGTTAAAGCTCGCGGTATGGTATTTCTTAACGAGAAAGCAACATAGAAGATACCTGCAAAGATGACTCAACTATCACAATTTGGGCAAAAGTTTGCTCAGCACTCAGGCATTGCTCGCTTGATGCAAGACTTAAATGAAGGAATACGTACACCCGGTGCTGTGATGCTAGGGGGCGGAAATCCTGCTCATATTCCTGAAATGGATAACTATTTTCGTCAGTTGCTTAAAGAGATGACCGAAAATGGCTCATTAAGTGATGCGGTTTGTAACTATGATGGTCCGCAAGGCAAAGATGCCATGTTACAAGCGTTGGCGGCATGTTTAAAAGAGAAGCTAGGCTGGAATATTTCGGCAAAAAATATTGCACTAACTAATGGCAGCCAAAGTGCTTTTTTCTACCTATTTAATTTATTAGGTGGCACAACCAAAGATGGGAAGAAACGTAAAATTCTTTTCCCAATTGCCCCTGAATATATTGGTTATACTGATTCTGGATTAGAAGAAGATCTGTTTGTTGCGAATAAGCCAACAATAGAAATGTTGCCAAATGGACAATTTAAATATCATGTCGATTTTGCTCATCTTGAAATTGGTGATGACATTGCCGCTATTTGTGTTTCTAGACCAACCAATCCAACAGGTAATGTAATTACTGACGATGAAGTTGAAAAGCTAGAGGCTTTAGCTAAACGGCACAATATCCCTCTGATTATAGATAATGCTTACGGTGTTCCTTTTCCAGGTATTATTTTCACTCAAGCAACACCTCGTTGGAATGACAACACTATCCTTTGTATGAGTCTGTCTAAGTTAGGCCTACCGGGAGCACGTTGTGGCATTATTATCGCCAATGAAACGCTGATTTCAGCTATTACAAATGTTAACGGCATTATTAGTCTCGCACCCGGTGGAATTGGGCCTGCAATGGCATTAGAAATGCTAAAACGCGATGATTTAATGCGGTTATCTCAAGATGTGATAGGGCCTTTCTATCATCAACGAGTACTTGAAACTATTAATATTATCCGCCGCTACTTACCTGAAGAGCGTTGTCTTATTCATAAGCCGGAAGGTGCGATCTTTTTATGGCTTTGGTTTAAAGATTTACCTGTTTCTTGTGAAGAGCTTTACCGTCGTTTGAAAAAACGTGGTGTATTAATGGTGCCGGGACATTACTTCTTTCCGGGATTAGAAAATTCATGGGATCACGCTCATCAATGTATGCGGATGAATTACGTGCCTGAGCCTGAATTGATTGAGAAAGGAATAAAAATTCTGGCTGAAGAAATCGAGAACATCTATCAGCCAGTGAATATCTAATAAAAATGCCCCTTCAGCGAGAAGAAGGGGCAAAGACAATAACGAGGACTTTTGAGCATAAGTTTGACGGAAAGAAATTGATTACTAAAAATTTAGCAATCCGTCTCAATCTAAATTTCTTAGCACGAGAACTATTAAAACAGACATTTATAAAATCTATGGCTTAAATAAGAGCCATTCATTGCCTTAATTATCCCTCTGCTAAGCCAAATGTGGATTTTGATAACAAATTTGGTTCAACTATTTAATATATTTATTATTTTTACTACAAAGTCCATATAATAAGTGCCATTAATTGTGGTGTTATGATGCGTAAAAACATTGCTAAAGGATAAACTGTGGCATAGGAAAGCGCGGCAGCCCCACTTGAGCTATGAATTGAGTTTGCGAAGGCTAATGCAGGGGGATCGGTCATTGAACCAGCCAACATTCCGCAGAGGCTTAAATAATTAAGCTTAAAGAAGACTCTGGCAATCACACCGACAATCAATAACGGTAATAATGTAATCAAAATACCATAACCAATCCAACTCAAACCTTGACCATAAATTAATGTTTCGACAAATTCACCGCCAGAGTTTAGCCCTACCACAGCAAGAAACATGACAATACCCAACTCTCGTAATGCCAAGTTTGCACTTGGAGGCATAAACCAATAGAGCTTACCAAATGTACCAATACGTCCTAAAATTAAGGCAACAACAAGAGGACCACCAGCCAAACCTAATTTAAGAGCCACAGGAATACCGGGAATAAAAATAGGAATAGAGCCAAGTAGAACCCCTAAGCCGATACCAATAAAGACAGGAAGCATTTGGACTTGTTCTAATTTCTGACGGGCGTTACCTAACAGAACTGTAATGGCTTCAATAGATTCAGGGCGTCCAACAACATTAAGAATATCCCCGAATTGCAACATACTATTATTACTTGGAATAAGTTCGATACCTGCGCGGTTCAATCGAGTCACTACAACATCGTATTTTCTTTTAAGATCCAGATCTTTTAAACGTTTACTGAGCACGGAATCATTCGTTACAACGACTCGTACTGATTGAAGTAAATTTGTTGATGTTGAAAGTGAAGCATCGACCTCTTCACCAAGTATTAGGCGAACTTTATTGAGATCTTCTTTTGAACCGACAATATGGAGTAAATCCCCTAACTGAATAATTGTTGATGGCATCGGTACCATAATGTTATCTCCACGCTTTAAGCGGGAGCAGACGATGGCATCTTCATTGAGTAGAGGAATATCTTGCATTAATAAGCCATCTAAATTGGGGTTTTTAATCGCAATATTAATGGTATGTAGTGCATCTTTAGTGCTGTGTTGTTGGTTACTAAAGGCTTTTGCTTCTTCATCAATGTTGATTTTAAAGAACACACGAATAAGCCACATTACGAGTAGAATGCCACAGATACCCATAGGATAAGCCATGGCATAGCCCATTCCCATTTGTCCCACAGAAGTTGGGTCAACATGCAGATCTGTCAGTATTTGTTGCCCAGCACCTAAAGAAGGCGTGTTGGTAACAGCACCAGAAAAAATACCCAAAATAATAGGTAAAGGAACGTCAAATAGACGATAAATAGAAGCGGTTATGATTGAGCCAAGAAGAATAATTAAGATGGCGAAGGCGTTTAGTTTTAAGCCTGAAACACGTAGTGAGGAGAAAAAACCCGGACCGACTTGGATACCAATAGTATAAACAAAAAGAATAAGCCCAAATTCTTGAATAAAATGAAGAGTTTGTGCATTAAGCGAAAAGTTATAATGCTGAGCAAAGTGGCCAATAATAATTCCACCAAAAAGAACACCACCTATCCCTAGGCTGACTCGATAGATTTTGATATTGCCAATCCAAAGACCTAGAGCGCCTGCTAATGACAACATCACCATTGTTAATGCAATATCACTCATAGAAAAGATCCTGTACCCAAAAATAAAAATGAGAAAATTTGAGCTAAAACGATAAACCTATTTTGGCAAAGAATAATGAAAGTCGCTGTGTCTTATCGCACAGATCTAGCATATATAGAGATAAAACAAACAAGAAAGATAAATATAAAGCTAAAATGTTTATTTAAAATAATGAAGGTTGAATTTTAATATCATAGAAACATAATAATTAATAATATTATTATGCTTTTTAAAATTAGATAAAGTGAAACTTTTTCACGCGAGACTTATTTATTTAATAACTAAAAAATTAAGCTTTTTTATATCATCTTTCTCTTGTCCTGTAAGAGAAAACAGGTTTAACTATATGATAAAAAGCGTTGACTACGGATCTCGTTTTATAGGTGCCCTATGATATTCAGAACGACAAGTAAAAATTTAACATTAGTCACATTTTTGACGACATTACTGACAGGTTGCTCAAGTGTTATGACTCATGCTGGTCCGAATAAAGAACTTTATTCAGGGACAAAAAATAACATGACAATGCTAAAAGATGATGAAACTGGATGGGCAATGAAACCATTGGTTATTCTCGATCTTCCTTTTAGTGCCGTATTAGATACTTTATTATTACCTTATGATTATTATACTCAGGGTGATGATAAAAGTGATAATTCACCTAAAGAACGCATAAAAAGATTGGAAAGTACAACTGCGAATAATAATCATGAAAATAAGAATTAATATCAAATTAATGACTAAATAATAAATAAGTAATTATATTTAGTCATTATCTGTTTATTTGATTATTTATTTAGTACCGTTTCTTCTTTAGGTCCAAACATTTTATTCAAACTATTAAGCTCTTGCATTTCCTTGTCACATATTACTTTTTGTTCTGACAGAGGCGCTGTCATTATCTGCTTTTTGCTTTGCTCGAAGTTAGCCTTAATCTCCGGCATATTATGTTTTAGATCTTCTCTTTGAGAAATGTACTGAATAAATCTATCCGCTTCTTTAAAGTACACTCGGCAAGCATGAACTGTAGATGCTTGAGCTGGAAGTGTGGTTGACAATAAAAGTAATGCGACACCCCACCAACGTTGTTTCATTCTCTAAACTACCTACCTTATTTGACATAAGGGAATTATATAAAAAGCACACTAATTAGACGATAATAATTAAGAATAAATTTGTTATTTTTTTTCATTTTTTATGGGTAACGTAAAGAAAGCCATAGTAAAACGAAGATAGACAGGTAAGCTTGTTACAATAACGCTAAAATTCACCTCTTTTTATGATAAAAAAGTTAAAAATCAACCGTTTTGGTTGAAAACCATACGAACAGTCAGGAGATACTAAAAAAGTATTGACGGAGTGGGCTTCAGGCAGTAAGATGCACCTCGTTTTCGGCGAGTAGCGCAGCCTGGTAGCGCAACTGGTTTGGGACCAGTGGGTCGGAGGTTCGAATCCTCTCTCGCCGACCATATTAAGAAACCCCGCTTTTAAAGCGGGGTTTTGTCGTTTTAGCCTCACTAAAAATACCTCTCTGTTTTTTGCTCTCACCATAATAGTGCTTTCTCTCAATCATTTTACTTCTATCCCATCCATACCTTGCATTCGAAGTTCCTATTAAGTTTAAAAACAGAAATTCATGGAAATATTTTCCAAATCAAGAGAAATATTGGCTGGAAATGCAGTAGGTTTCGCTGATCTATAAAGTCATTTAGGCATTAAACTATTTTAGAAGTTTTTTAATAAACAGCCTAAAGACGTCTGTAAATTTTCTTCTAACGCCACTTTTTATGGGCGATAGAACTTCTGGTAATATTTAAAGAATATAAATTTTTCACTATGAAAGAATTAAAATCATTAATAACAGACTGAATTTCATGGTCTTATCTAGTTAAGTGATTTGCTAAGAGGTAAAAATTGATACTTTTCACTCTATTTGCTTGATTAAAACTAAAATCAGTATCCTCTAGTAAGATAATTATTTTTCTTCCATAACAGAATAAAGCGCCAAGTTCTTTGTTTCATTTCAAAATATTCGTTCAATATTTAAGCGGTTAATCACAAATTATGGCTTTTTTTAAAATAGTCATTTTACTTAAGGATTCCTTAATGTGTGGTTTTATTGACTAGATATTAGTCAGAGACTTATTTTTTTATTCTGAGTTTGTTCAATATTTGTTTCATTTGTGTTTATAACGAGTTCTTTTTACCTTCTAACACCTTATTGACGTAAGGGGATACAGTTGGTTAATTGAACAATGACAAAATAAAAAGGTATTCCGTTTTTAAACAGGAAACCAAAACACAACAGAACAATTTCGGAGAGTAATGATGAAAAGCTCCAAAAAACAGACAGGAATTTTGACCGCTACAATTGGATTGCTCGCATTAGCTGTTTCTGCGGGTGTGCAGGCAAAAACATTGGTGTATTGCTCTGAAGGCTCACCTGAAGGATTTAACCCTCAGTTATTTACCTCTGGAACAACCTATGACGCAAGTTCAGTGCCTATTTATGACCGTTTAGTTGAATTTAAACTGGGTACAACAGAAATCATTCCAGGCTTAGCTGAAAGTTGGGATGTGAGCGATGATGGTAAAGTGTATACCTTCCATTTACGTAAAGGCGTGAATTGGCATAATAGTAAAACTTTTAAGCCAACACGTGAATTTAATGCGGATGACGTGATGTACACGTTTATGCGTCAAATGGACCCGAAACATCCTTACCATAAAGTGTCTGGCGGAAGTTATGAATACTTCTCCGGAATGGATATGAACAACATGATCGAGAAAATCGAGAAGGTTGATGATCATACCGTTCGTTTTGTTTTAACGCGTTCAGAAGCCCCTTTTATTGCTGATATGGCAATGGACTTTGCTTCTATATTATCCGCTGAATATGCGGATAACATGATGAAAGCAGGTACACCTGAAAAAGTGGACTTAGATCCTATCGGTACAGGGCCTTTCCAATTACAGCAATATCAAAAAGACTCTCGTATTCTTTATAAAGCGAATGACCAATATTGGGGTAAAAAACCAGATATTGACCGTTTAGTCTTCTCTATTACACCTGATGCCTCTGTACGATATGCAAAACTGCAAAAAGGTGAGTGTCAGGCAATGCCTTTCCCAAATCCTGCTGATATTGCGAAGATGAAACAAAATAGCGATATCAATCTATTAGAACAACCGGGCTTAAACGTGGGTTATATCTCTTTTAACGTTGAGAAAAAACCACTGGATAACCAAAAGGTTCGCCAAGCATTAAGTATGGCGGTGAATAAAGACGCCATTATTGAAGCTGTTTATCAAGGCGCAGGCCAGAAAGCGAAAAACCTCATTCCTCCTACAATGTGGGGTTATAACGACGATATCGTCGATTACGAATATAACCCTGAAAAAGCCAAAGCGCTGCTAAAAGAAGCGGGTCTTGCAGATGGCTTTACTATCGATTTATGGGCAATGCCAGTACAGCGTCCTTATAATCCAAATGCCCGCCGTATGGCTGAAATGGTACAAGCGGACTGGGAAAAAATTGGTGTTAAAACCAAGATTGTAAGTTACGAGTGGGGCGAATATCTCAAACGTGCTAAATCTGGTGAACACCAAGCAGTGATGATGGGTTGGACGGGGGATAATGGGGACCCAGATAACTTCTTTGCTACGCTATTTAGTTGTGCCGCAAAAGAGCAAGGATCGAACTATTCAAAATGGTGCTATAAGCCATTTGAAGATCTGATCCAACCTGCTCGAGTTGCAGCCGATCACGACAAGCGTGTTGAACTCTACAAACAAGCTCAAGTGGTTATGCATGATCAAGCACCTGCACTGATTATTGCTCACTCGACCGTTTATGAGCCTGTGAGTAAAAAAGTAGAAAACTATGTGGTTGATCCGTTAGGCAAACATCACTTCGAGAATGTCTCTCTTAAATAATAGCAATACCTAATCGTTGGATTGCCTTAAGTACGGTGTCTTTCTTTATGAAAGGCACCGCTATTCAATAATAACGAATACATTCAGTACACTGTGGGCGCAGGGGACTTTCCCCTGATTTATCAGCGCTATCTTTTAGCTGATGTTTGAAAAGAGAATTAGGATATGCTGCAATTTATCCTTCAACGTTTGGGACTTGTGATCCCTACGTTTATCGGAATTACATTACTGACGTTTATCTTCGTCCATCTTATTCCCGGTGATCCGGTAATGATTATGGCGGGTGAACGTGGCCTTTCTCCAGAGCGTCATGCTTATTTAATGGCAGAGTTGGGGCTGGATAAGCCTTTATGGCAACAATATATCAATTACCTAAATGGTATTTTCCATGGTGATTTGGGTATCTCATTAAAAAGTCGCATTCCTGTATGGGATGAATTTTTACCTCGCTTTAAAGCCACTTTAGAACTTGGCGTTTGCGCCATGATTTTTGCGGTTTCAGTTGGGATCCCAGTTGGTGTTTTAGCTGCGGTAAAACGTGGGTCTATCTTTGATCATACTGCGATTAGTGTGTCATTAGCAGGTTACTCCATGCCAATTTTCTGGTGGGGGATCATGTTAATCATGTTAGTGTCTGTAAAATTAGACCTAACACCTGTCTCTGGACGTCTTGCTGATAGCGTCTTTTTAGATGACAGTAATCCACTTACTGGATTTATGCTGATTGATACCTTTATTTGGGGTGAGGAAGGGGATTTCTTAGATGCCGTTCATCACATCATTTTGCCTGCCATTGTATTAGGAACCATTCCTTTAGCCGTTATCGTGCGTATGACGCGCTCTTCAATGCTTGAAGTATTAGGCGAAGATTATATTCGTACTGCAAGAGCAAAAGGTTTAAGCCGTGCTCGCGTCATTCTTATCCACGCATTACGTAATGCGATGTTGCCTGTTGTCACCGTTATTGGATTACAAGTCGGGACAATGCTGGCTGGCGCAATCTTAACAGAAACCATTTTCTCATGGCCGGGATTAGGACGCTGGTTGATTGATGCCTTACAGCGACGTGACTATCCCGTTGTTCAAGGTGGTGTGCTTTTAATTGCAACGATGATTATCTTCGTCAATCTGTTGGTTGATGTTCTTTATGGCATTGTAAATCCTCGTATTCGCCATAAAAAATAAGGAATGCATAAATGACTGAAAATAAAGTAACACCGGTCATCAGTGCACCGGCTCCCATGACGCCCTTCCAAGAATTTTGGCACTACTTTAAACAAAATAAAGGTGCCGTTGTTGGGTTAATCTATATTGTAATTATGTTGCTTATCGCATCACTTGCAGGTTTTCTTGCACCTCATGCCCCTAATGAGCAATTTCGAGATTTCTTATTGGCACCTCCTGTTTGGCAAGAAGGCGGAAGCTGGCAATTTATTCTAGGTACAGATGATGTTGGCCGCGATATTCTTTCTCGCTTAATGTTTGGTGCTCGCCTTTCATTATTAGTGGGCTGTATCGTTGTTGTGCTATCACTTATCTTAGGAATTATTCTAGGGTTAGCTGCGGGTTATTTCGGTGGTCTTGTAGATATCGGCATTATGCGTGTTGTCGACATCATGCTGGCATTACCAAGTTTATTATTGGCGTTAGTATTGGTCGCTATTTTTGGTCCCTCTATTGTTAATGCTTCTATCGCATTAACTTTTGTTGCCTTACCGCATTATGTTCGATTGACTCGTGCTGCTGTTTTAATTGAAGTTAACCGTGACTATGTGATTGCCTCTCGTGTTGCAGGCGCAGGTTCAATGCGTCAAATGTTTATCAATATCTTACCTAACTGCCTTGCGCCTTTAATTGTTCAAGCCTCTTTAGGTTTTTCTAATGCAATCTTAGATATGGCGGCATTGGGCTTTTTAGGTATGGGCGCGCAACCACCAACTCCTGAATGGGGAACCATGTTATCTGATGTGTTGCAGTTTACACAAAGCGCATGGTGGGTTGTGACGTTTCCTGGTCTGGCGATTTTGTTTACCGTATTAGCCTTTAACTTAATGGGTGATGGTTTACGAGATGCGCTTGATCCGAAATTAAAGCAGTAACGGAGTAAGAACATGGCATTACTAAATATTAATCAACTATCTGTTCACTTTGGTGATGAAGATACTCCGTTTAAAGCGGTAGACCGAATTAGCTATCAAGTTGAAGAAGGGCAAGTGGTCGGCATTGTAGGAGAATCTGGTTCGGGTAAATCTGTTAGCTCGTTGGCGATTATGGGGCTTATTGATTTTCCGGGACGAGTGAGTGCACAAGAGCTCTATTTTGATGGTAGAGATCTTATGAAAATCTCTGAATCAGAACGACGCAATTTGGTTGGTGCTGATGTTGCGATGATTTTCCAAGATCCAATGACAAGCTTGAATCCTTGCTTTACGGTTGGCTATCAAATTATGGAAGCGTTAAAAGTCCATCAGGGTGGAAGCCGTAAAACACGTAAACAACGTGCTATCGATCTCTTAACGCTGGTGGGTATCCCTGATCCGGCTTCTCGCTTAGATGTTTATCCACACCAGCTTTCAGGGGGAATGAGTCAGCGTGTTATGATCGCAATGGCGATCGCTTGTCGCCCTAAATTATTGATTGCTGATGAACCGACCACTGCGCTGGATGTGACTATTCAGGCACAAATCATAGAGCTTTTGCTCGACTTACAAAAACAAGAAAATATGGCACTGGTGTTGATCACTCATGATCTCGCATTAGTGGCAGAAGCTGCAGACACTATTATTGTGATGTATGCGGGGCAAGTCGTGGAATCTGGAAAAGCATCAGAAATTTTTAAAGCGCCTCGCCATCCTTACACTCAAGCATTATTAAGAGCACTCCCAGAGTTCGCGAGTAATAAAGCACGATTAGCATCACTACCGGGCGTTGTACCGGGACGTTATGATCGACCAACAGGTTGTTTACTCAATCCACGTTGCCCATATGCTCATGATGAATGTTATAAGATTGAGCCTGAATTAAAAGAACTTGGAACGCATCGTGTGAAATGTCATACACCGTTAGATAATGCAGGGAGACCAACTCATGGCTGAAGTTAATCCAAATGTATTAACTCCCTTATTAAAAGCTGTCAATTTAGCAAAATATTACAGCGTGAAAGGCGGGCTTTTCTCAAAAGAGAGAACAGTTAAGGCCCTTGACGGTGTCTCTTTTGAATTAGAGCGGGGTAAAACCTTGGCAGTTGTTGGTGAATCCGGGTGTGGTAAATCTACATTAGGTCGATTATTAACGATGATTGAGATCCCTACTTCCGGTGAGCTTTCTTATCGTGGGCAAAATTTGCTAATTAAAGATAAATCGGCTGAGAAGTTACGTCGTCAGAAGATCCAAATTGTGTTTCAAAATCCTTATGGATCATTGAACCCGCGTAAAAAAGTGGGACAAATTTTAGAAGAGCCTCTATTGATCAATACAACACTGAATGCTTCTGAGCGTAAAGAAAAAGTATTATCAATGATGGCTAAAGTTGGATTAAAAACAGAACATTATAGCCGATACCCACATATGTTTTCTGGTGGTCAACGTCAGCGTATTGCTATTGCGCGTGGCTTGATGCTTGATCCAGATATTGTGGTAGCGGATGAACCGGTTTCTGCACTGGATGTATCAGTTCGTGCTCAAGTACTGAATTTAATGATGGATCTGCAACAAGATATGGGGCTCTCTTATGTTTTTATTTCCCATGATCTTTCGGTTGTTGAGCATATCGCCGATGAAGTTATTGTAATGTATTTAGGGCGTTGTGTAGAAAAAGGAACAAAAGCACAAATTTTTGAAAATCCACAGCACCCTTATACGCAGGCATTATTATCAGCAACACCAAGATTGACACCTGAATTAAGACGAGAGCGCATTAAATTAACGGGCGAATTGCCAAGCCCATTAAATCCACCACCGGGTTGTGCTTTCGCTGCTCGTTGTCGTCGTGCATTTGGACCATGTAGTCAATTACAGCCAACATTAAAAGAGTATGACGGTCAGCTTATTGCTTGTTTTGCCGTGGAGCAAGATAACGCAATAGTTTAAATAAACTCATCTCATTAAATAAGAGCAATATATTGATTTATATTGTTCTTATTTTTTCATTAATAATATTTAATTAATCTTAACTAAATAATCTAATAATGATTTGATAGATATCAAATATTATATTTATGTGAATTTTTTAAAATATAAACTTCAACAATATTAAAGATAAATAATATTTTCCATTAAGAAATATACTGTGCTTAGAATTGTGCTTTAACTCTGGATTAAGGGTTTAATAGTGTTTAATTTTATATGCCCTGGTGTTTTTTAGTGAATTGTATCTTTTCATTAATATAAAGTAGATTTGTTGTAAATAACAAAGAGAGTAAGATTTTATTTTTATTTTACTATTTTTATATTATAACTATACTCAAATAATAATAATTATATATTTATCTACTTTCATTTTAATGGATAGGCGCTTTTTATAACGTTATTTTCTTTATTGAGAGTGATACATAATCACAAAAATACAGTATAATCACTCTGATCAGACATGTATATTGGAAATAGCAACGATGAAACCTCATCTTAAACATTCATTAACAATAAAACAGATGGCCGCTGTTGCGGGCGTTACGTTGGTGACTATTGCTATTTTTATCAGTATTCAACTTGTTTATTTGATAGATCAACGTCGTGAAGATTATCAAAATCAGCTTTTTAATGCCGGTGTAAGTATCCAGCAACCACTCGCTGATGCATTGTTACGGTCAGATTTGAACGATGCTAAACAACAGATAGTTGCACTAAAAGCAACGGGGATTTTGGGTAAAGCGATTGTCATGCAACCCGAGAATGTGCAAGTAATGAATTTAGATTTTGCACCCAAAAAAGAAGTCTCTGAATTTTCAAGTTGGCTTTTTGGTATTCCCGTTGAAGCTGTTATTCCTTTACAGCCATTAGGTATTACTTCAACAGATGATAAGTCCTATAGTGGTCATCTCATTTTACAGGCTGACACAAACCGTTTTTATCGTTTTGCCAGTAATACTGTCGCATTGATGCTAACAACATATCTGTTGATGGGGCTTATTCTGACGGTTGCTATTAGTTGGTGTATTAATCGTATTGTTGTAAAACCTTTACGCCAAATCGCCGTCACCCTCAATAAAGATAGCCAAGTTTCAGCGTTATCTTGTCCAAAATCACATTGTGATGATGAGATTGGTTTGCTGGTTAAAGGATATAATCATCAAAAATCTGATCAAAAATTGCCGAAGGTCTGAACCTTCTTACGCCATAATGAGTCTAATCACTATAGTGATTTCATTTCATGTTTCTGTGGTGATAAAGAATGATAATACAAAAAATAGACATCCAACATCTAACATGTCTTTTGGCACTTATTGTTAAACCTCATAAGTGGTTTAATACCAAGGATTAATACAACAGAGGTTCACATGCAGGGTGTAATGACACGAATTTTATTGGGAAGCGTTATGTTCGGCGCTGTTGTTTGCCAAGTTCAAGCAGAGGCTTTACAGCCTGATCCGGCTTGGCAAGAAGGGCGACTAGCAAATGGCTTTCAGTGGCAAATCTTACAAACACCGCAACGTCCAAATGATAGAATACAGATCCGTTTATTAGTCAATACGGGGTCTTTATCGGAAAAAAGCAGTGAAACGGGTTTTTCATCCTTGGTGTCCAAACTCAACGTTTTGGAAAATACAGGTTTAACGCCAGAAAAACGCGATAATCTATGGAAAAATGCGTTAGATCCTGACTATCCGTTGCCTCCAATGATCGTTTCATACGATTTTACTGTTTATAATCTAAGTTTACCGAACAACCAGCCTGAGTTGTTAAAGGATGCGTTTGCATTATTAGCAGGTATTGCTAAACCTGCACAATACACAGAAAATGCGGTTCGTAACGCAGTTCAATCACCGCTTCCGATTGCAACATTTCCTCTTAATATTGA
The DNA here is from genome assembly GCF_015475555.1 of Proteus sp. GOKU. Classification (NCBI taxonomy): domain Bacteria; kingdom Pseudomonadati; phylum Pseudomonadota; class Gammaproteobacteria; order Enterobacterales; family Morganellaceae; genus Proteus; species Proteus sp. GOKU. The sequence goes on along the minus strand of NZ_CP034105.1, from coordinate 3,822,430 downwards.
AGATCCTATCTGGCGCTCACGCCTTGAAGGCTCTAATTTAAAAGGCCACAATCCAGGTAAACCCGTTAATCAATCTGTAAATACCAAAGAGTTGTCGGATTACCAACAGCGTTGGTATACCCCAGATATGATGACGCTTTATGTTGCAGGTAATGTTGATAACCGTGTATTGACTGAAAGTATTAATCAGGCTTTTTCATCTCTATCAGGAAAGCGTGTAACGCCAGTTCCAGTGCCTGTTCTTGCTGATATGAAACCTGAAACGTTATATGTGCAAGAGCCTATGCGTGCAAAAGACCAGATTGCTTTAATTTGGGATTTAGATTGGTCGCCAGTAAAAGACTCTGACACGTTAAATAAATATTGGTTAAGTGATTTAGCTCGTGAAGTAATTTTTGTACATTTAGGTCGTAGTCTTGAACAACGCAAAGAAAACGACAGCACTCAAATTAACATTGATTGCCGAGTACAATATCAGCGTGCAAGTTGCTCTTTAAATCTTGATACTGCTACAGCACACATTCCTGCATTAGCATCATGGGTAGGAGAAGAATTGGGCCGCTTGCGTAACCAAGGTATCAGCGACGAACTATACCAAGAGTTACAACAAGAGAAACAACTTCAATTAACTCAATTATTTGCGCGTTATGCAAAAACCAGTACGGCTATTTTAATTAATCAGCGCTTGTTATCGCAACAAAGCAATATTATTGATATTCCACCTGAACAATATCAGCGTTTACGCCAAGCATTTTTAGCTGGCTTAACAAAAGAGACCTTAAATCAGGAGCTTTCAAGAGTTTTATCTGAAGATATTGCTTTTGTACTAACGCAAAGTGGTGAAACGCCAACTGTAAATCTAGGTGAGTTGCGTATTCAATTTGAAAAGCAAGTTCATCCAGAAACGGCAAATACACCGGCTCCTGTTGCAACTAATGCTACACCAAATAAAGCAGTTGAAACCCCAGCGGCGGAAACAACACCGACGAAGAAATCGTAGTAGAACAGAAATAGGCTGATATTGAAAATATATCAGCCATAAAGCAAACAAAAAGCCAAAAGTGTTATCGATACACTTTTGGCTTTTTATTTGTTTGATCTTAAAGACGTTTAAACGCTTCTTTAATAATAGCTATCAAATCTTCACGGCTATTTCTCTGGGTTGTAAAACCTGCAATAGCAATCTGTTTTTCAGGTAAATAATAAGCTACCGAGCCCCAGTAACCAAGGTGATAGTAAAGTGTGCCTAGGCTAGTTTCTTCAGCCATTAAACCTAAACGGTAATTTGCAGCACCAGTATGCGAGCCTTGCCATTTCATCTCTTTCAAGGTTGAGGGATGTAAGTAAACTCTATCTTCGAAGAGATCAGCTGTAAATTCAGCTAATTCAAGGGTTGTCATCACAAGTCCGCCGCCGCCAAAAGCGTCCATTGAAGGATCAATATGAGTACCTTCATGCTCACCTGTAAATTGTCTAGCGCGCGCTTTAGGGGGCTTAGGTTGTAGCTCCAAACCTTCCCACCATGTTTGTGGTAAATTTAAGTCTTGAAAATGCAATAATTCACGAACGGCGATGGCCATATTTTTTCTCATAAACTGAGAAAGAATATCACCTAACAAAATGTAGCCTGTATCTGAATAAATAAAGCGTTTTCCTGCTGGGATAATGGGAAAACCTTGTTGAGCATAGCGTGCTATTTGCTCTTCTCGTGTCCATTTATGAGAGGGATCTTTAATCACCTCTTCAAGGTAAGCTTCATTTGCATGATCGAATAAACCACTACTGTGGCTTAATAAATGACGTAGTGTAATGGTTTTGAGATCATACCCTAGCTCTAATAATGTCTGTTGATAATTAGCACTTAAATACTTAGTTATGTCATCATCAAGGGATAGAGCATCTTGTTCCCATAAACGTAAAAAAGCGGCAGCAAGAAAGGTTTTTGTATTACTAGCGATTCGAAAAGGCGTATCTACAGTTAATTTTTTCTGGGTACTTTCGTCAGCAAATCCGTGTGCCATACCAAAGGGGTATTGAATACCAGCACCTGTGATATAGATAGCACTTGCTGAAGGTAAGGCATGAAAAGCATCAGTCATTGATTGAACCATAGTTACTTCCTTATCTGTCAGGAAAATAAATCAGCAAAAAGGGTGTACTTGGCACCCTTTATTTATATTGCAGAACTCTTTATTTACTTTTTGTTGCTGCTCGTAATTCTGTTACTGTTTTACCGCCTATTCCCCAGTTGTCTGTTTCAACTTCATCAATTACCACAACAGTGGTTGCTGGGTTTTTGCCTAATACATCAACTAAAAGTTGTGTCGCACCTGCAATAAGTTGCTCTTTTTGCTCTGCGGTTGCACCTTCGCGTGTAATTTTAATATTAACGTATGGCATTGTTTTTCCTTATTACGTTATTTATAGGCGGTTAATGCAGGGAATTAACCATCTAGTTTTATCATAAAGTTAAGATGTTGATTGCGTTTCAGCCAACTGTTCTTTACGCATATTTGGGCCATCAGTAGCGATCCACGCGGCACAAAAGAGCGTTAATCGGGCAAAAAAGTAGAAAAAAGCCATTAAACCTATCACTGAACCAAAAGCAGCACCTGATGGTGAGCTTGCAATTTTGGGTAGCATCCATGTCATTACCGATTTCAATATTTCAAAACCAATGGCAGCGATAAGAGTGCCTTTAATAAGTGAAATACGCTTTGGTTGGTGGCGAGGTAGGATCCACAATATCCATAAAAATAGTAAATAGTTTGCAGTAATAGAAATGGTTAAGCCGATTGTTGTCCATGCGGGGGTTAGCCATTCAATACCGTCTAATCCCAATGTATGAACAATCATCCTTTGGGCCGAACCTGCCACTGAAGTAAGCGTAATCGTGACAATTAACGCAAAAAGTAAGCCAATTAGCGCTAAAAAGTCACGAAAATAGCGGAAATAGATTTTTTCTTGCTCTTCTTTATTTCTTTCCCATACGGGGCGAGATTGCGCCAAAATGGCTTGGCGTAAATTACCCACCCAATTGACACCAGAATAAAGTGCAATCGCTAAACCGGTTAAACCAACCGTTGTACGCTGGCGAACTGCGGTATCAATACTCTGTTGAACTGTGGATGCAAGCGTTGGATCATCAATACTATTTGCAACACCTGTAATTAATTTAGCGAGTAAATCTGGGTTTGAGGCTAAAACGAAACCCGCACAAGCAAAGGAGAGCATTAATACAGGGATTAATGATAAAAATGAAAAATAGGTAATAGCGGCACCAAACTGATTTCCCATTCTGTCAGTAAAGCGTTCGGCGGTGCGAATTAGATGTGCAATAAAAGGAATGTTAGTAATAAAATTACTGATTTTTATCCCAACACCAATGGCTTTTTTTCCGCCGTGAAGCCCTTTTTCCAGCCCTTTCTTGAGTGGCTGAGTCAGTTGAGTTTTTTCATTTTCTGTTTTGGGTTGATGCTCTTCTGACATATATCCTCTTTAATTAGATCTGTCCATTTTTAATAACTGAGTGTCACTACTATAGTTTTCATTCAAAAATATCATAGCTTAATTTCTATTACACACCTTATGCTTATTGTAATTAGCCACTGATTTAGGAGATGTATTTGTTTGTTCTGGCTTAAGTGTAGATGATGCACTATCAAAAGGCGTAGATAATCTTGTACTTAATAAAGAATAAAAAACCAATACAGCAATTCTGAAATTAAGTTTAGTTTAATAAGAGAATGGCTACTCACTTATTGTTTTATTCTGTATTTCACAGTCAAATAAGGAGTAGGCATTAATTACTGATGACAACTACTTTGTCAGTAGATTTAATTCTGCTTCAATTGCTTTTAAATCTGCCTTTTCTTCAGCCAGTTTTCTTTCTTGCTTAGCAATTTTGTCTACATCACCTTTAAGTTGTGCTTCTTTTAATTCAAGTTCGCGCTCTTTAACATCAAGTTGTTTTTCGCGTAATTCAAGGCGTGTATTTTCAACCACTTTTTCAGGTGTGCAATAGCGTTCAACATTTTGCAATGCTCGCTCTAAACCTTGGATACGATATTGATTACCATGTGCTTTTGCATATTCCATCTGTTTTTGGATATTCTGTTTTTTTATCTCACAGCCATTGGCTGGTCTATCTGCATAAGCATTGTTTGCGAGTAAACTTAAAGTTATGGCTGTAAAAAGTAATTTTTTCATCTTTATACCCTATTTAAACTTAAGTGAAATATAGACTTATCATAACGGCTGAATGCTAAGACACAACGTTTCTTTCGCTTTCAATGAAGAAGTTCGGCTTTTTCTGATACACTGAGTTTAATCACGATTTCAGAGTAAATTAATTACTAAGCTATACTTATTTCTAACGGAAGATAAAGAATGCTGAGCTATCGCCATAGTTTCCATGCTGGCAACCACGCCGATGTTTTAAAACATATTGTTCAAACACTCATCATTGAGTCTTTAAAAGAGAAAGAGAAACCTTTTCTTTATCTTGATACTCATGCTGGCGCTGGACGTTATCAATTAACCAATGCTCACGCGACTCGTACTGGCGAATATTTAGAGGGGATCGCACGCTTATGGCAACAAGAAGAGGTGCCTGAGCTTATTTTGCCTTACCTCGAAGCGGTTGGAGAATTAAACGCAAGCGGAGAATTGCGTTATTACCCAGGATCTCCTTTATTAGCGGGTAAATTACTAAGAGAACAAGATTCCTTAGTACTAACAGAATTACATCCAACGGATTTTCCTTTATTACGTACTGAATTCTCTCGTGACGAGCGAGCTAGAGTTTCTCGTGAAGATGGGTTTGGTCAATTGAAATCTAAGTTACCGCCTTCAAGCCGTCGCGGATTCGCATTAATTGATCCTCCTTATGAACTTAAACAAGACTATTCTGCTGTTGTTAAAGGTGTTGTTGACGGTCATAAACGTTTTGCGACAGGAACTTATGCGATTTGGTATCCAGTTGTTCATCGTCAGCAAATTAAACGTATGTTAAAAGAGCTTGAAGCAACAGGGATCCGTAAGATTTTACAAATCGAATTAGCAGTAAAACCCGATAGTGATCAACTTGGAATGACGGCATCAGGCATGATTGTGATTAATCCACCTTGGAAATTAGAATCACAAATGAAATCAATACTCCCGTGGTTACATAAAACTTTAGTTCCTGAGGGTATTGGGCATACATTAGTTGAGTGGGTTGTACCAGAATAAGCATCTTTATTATTGTTTTTGCCTATTACTGTAAAAGCTAAAATCTGACGTGCTATGTTTTAAATTTTGTCATAATAGACATCATGATATGAAAGACTTAGCCTGTGAGTTACCTATTTTTCTACAGATAAATGGATCAGAGAAATGACGAGCAAACATTACGATTATATCGCCATCGGTGGCGGTAGTGGCGGTATTGCATCAATTAATAGAGCAGCAATGTATGGTCAAAAATGTGCATTAATTGAAGCGAAAGCATTAGGTGGCACTTGTGTAAACGTGGGCTGTGTACCTAAAAAAGTGATGTGGCATGCAGCGCAAATTGCCGAAGCTATTCATCAATACGGCCCTGATTATGGTTTTGATACCACAGTGAACCGTTTTGATTGGGATACTCTCATCAGTAGCCGTTCTGCTTATATTGACCGTATTCATCAATCTTATGACCGTGTCTTAGGCAATAACAAAGTTGATGTTATCCAAGGGTTTGCTCGTTTTGTTGATGCCAATACTATTGAAGTGAATGGTGAGAAGATCACTGCTGATAATATTCTGATTGCAACAGGGGGGCGTCCTGTTCAACCTAATATTCCGGGCGCTGAGTATGGTATTAATTCTGATGGCTTCTTTGAATTAAAAGCCTTACCAAAACGCGTTGCAGTTGTTGGTGCCGGTTATATTGCTGTTGAACTTGCAGGTGTGTTAAATGCTCTAGGTAGCGAAACACATCTATTTGTACGTAAACATGCACCACTGCGTAATTTCGATCCATTAATCGTTGAAACACTGTTAGAAGTGATGGAAACCGAAGGGCCTAAGTTACATACACATGCTATTCCTAAAGCTGTGATTAAAAATGCAGATGGAAGTTTAACGCTACAACTAGAAAACGGCACAGAGCAGACAGTTGATACCTTAATCTGGGCAATTGGTCGTGAACCTGCAACAGATAACCTGAATCTGGCAGTAACGGGCGTTGAGTTAAATGAAAAAGGCTATATCAAAGTCGATAAATTCCAAAATACCAATGTAAAAGGAATTTATGCTGTTGGCGATAATACAGGGGCGGTTGAATTAACGCCTGTTGCTGTTGCTGCAGGGCGTCGTTTGTCAGAGCGTTTATTTAACAACAAACCTAACGAACACTTAGACTATTCAAATATCCCAACCGTTGTATTTAGTCATCCTGCTATTGGTACTGTTGGTTTAACAGAGCCTCAAGCAGTTGAGCAATACGGTGCTGATCAAGTCAAAGTATACAAATCATCTTTCACAGCAATGTATAGTGCTGTGACTCGTCATCGTCAACCATGTCGTATGAAGTTGGTTTGTGTTGGTGCAGACGAAAAAATCGTGGGTATTCACGGTATTGGTTTTGGTATGGATGAAATGCTACAAGGTTTTGCGGTTGCACTGAAAATGGGCGCAACGAAGAAAGACTTTGATGATACTGTGGCAATCCACCCAACTGCAGCAGAAGAATTTGTTACGATGAGATAAGCTATTTCCATTTATATCGCTTAAGCTTATTTTCATTATTACGTAAAAAGCTAGAGTTAACTCTCTGGCTTTTTTTATTGTAAATTTGTACTGATCCCCGTTTTGTTTCGAACTCAAACATCTTCTTTTCTACGTATTTTCCAAAAAGCATATTCGTCTACAAACTAACCAATAAACCAGTCAGTAAGTAAAATCACTTATTTTGTAAAAAAAAGGTTATTACCTAGCCGATATCCTCTTTTTATTTTATGCATTTGTGCGATGAGTTTTGCTTATTTTGTAAACAAATATTGACAGGTTTACAGACTAATTTGTATCGAAATGTTAATTAAATAAACAATTATATTTTTTATTAACAATTTGAGGTTTGATAATTATATCTTTATTTATCATAAAGTAATGGTTATTTGCTCAGGGAGGGAATGTCTCTAAATGATGTTTTTTTATGAGAAAAAGCGATTGAAGTAACCATATTTTATCTATGGATATTGTTGTTGAGGGAAATGGTTAACAAATAATTATAATTATTAACAATGTAATGAACTATGATAATATCCACTTTTAAAGATACAAATTAATAACATTATAAATATAAATGGTAAATCCATTACTGAGGTAGAAGATGAAAATTTCAAGGAGAAAGCTGCTTTTAGGTGTTGGTGCTGCGGGCGTTTTAGCTGGTGGTGCTGCGTTAGTTCCAATGGTTCGCCGTGATGGCAAATTCGTTGAAACTAAATCTAGAGTATCATTTGTCGAAGGTACAGAGGGTGCTCTGCCTAAAGAGTCTGATGCAGTGATTATCGGTGCTGGTATCCAAGGTATCATGACCGCTATCAACCTTGCAGAACGTGGCATGAGTGTCACTATTTTAGAAAAAGGCGAGATTGGCGGTGAACAATCGGGCCGAGCATACAGCCAAATTATTAGTTATCAGACATCACCAGAAATTTTCCCATTACATCATTACGGGAAAATCTTATGGCGTGGAATGAACGAGAAAATTGGTGCTGATACCAGTTATCGTACACAAGGTCGAGTAGAAGCCCTTGCTGATGAAAAAGCGTTTGATAAAGCTCAAGCGTGGATCAAAACAGCAAAAGAAACGGCTGGATTTGATACACCATTAAATACTCGCATTATTAAAGGTGAAGAGCTATCAAACCGTCTTGTTGGTGCGCAAACACCATGGACTGTAGCCGCTTTTGAAGAAGACTCAGGTTCTGTTGATCCAGAAACGGGAACTCCTGCATTAGCTCGCTACGCTAAGCAAATCGGCGTAAAAATCTACACCAACTGCGCGGTAAGAGGCATCGAAACTGCGGGTGGTAAAATTTCTGATGTTGTAACAGAAAAAGGCGCAATTAGAACATCTCACGTTGTTCTTGCGGGTGGTATTTGGTCACGTTTATTTATGGGTAACATGGGCATTGATATTCCAACGCTGAATGTTTACTTATCACAACAACGTGTATCAGGCGTTCCGGGTGCACCTCGTGGCAACGTGCATTTACCAAATGGTATTCACTTCCGTGAACAAGCCGATGGTACTTATGCTGTCGCACCACGTATTTTCACAAGTTCTATCGTGAAAGATAGCTTCTTGTTAGGGCCTAAGTTCATGCACCTGTTAGGTGGTGGTGAGCTGCCATTAGAATTCTCTATCGGTGAAGATTTATTTAATTCATTCAAGATGGCAACATCTTGGAAATTAGATGAAAAAACACCGTTTGAACAATATCGTATTGCAACAGCAACACAAAATACTGAGCACTTAGATGCTGTATTCCAAAGAATGAAAGCAGAATTCCCAGTATTTGAAAAATCACAAGTTGTTGAACGTTGGGGTGCTGTTGTTAGCCCAACATTTGATGAATTACCAATTATTTCTGAGGTCAAAGAATACCCAGGTCTGGTTATCAATACCGCGACAGTATGGGGTATGACCGAAGGCCCAGCAGCAGGTGAAGTGACTGCTGATATCGTAACGGGCAAAAAACCAGTTATTGATCCAACGCCATTTAGTATGGATCGTTTTAAGAAATAAGTAACCCCTTGTTTTACTGTAAATTAAACATGTTAAGGAGTTTTCATGCGCTATAAAAGTTTACTTGTTGCCCTACCTTTTATTTTTGGTGTAGCAAGTGCGAATGCGGAGGGTGTTGTGCACCATAAATTAAACGGTATGCCTATTTCGGAATCTGTTGAAGTTAGTGCAGGTAACAACCTTGTTTTCTTAAGCGGAAAAGTACCTGCTAAGAAATCAGCAGATGCGCCAGAAGGTGTATTAGCTTCTTATGGTAACACTGAAGAACAAACTATCAGTGTATTAGAGCAAATCAAAACTCACTTGAATGAACTTGGCTTAGACATGAAAGACGTTGTTAAAATGCAAGTCTTCTTAGTCGGTGGTGAAGAAACTAAAGGTGAGATGGACTTTAAAGGCTTTATGGACGGTTATTCTAAGTACTTTGATGCTTCGAAAACTGAACAACTGCCAGCTCGTTCAACGTTCCAAATCGCTAAACTGGCAAATCCAGCATGGCGTGTAGAAATTGAAGTTATCGCTGTTCGTCCTGCAAAATAAGAACGGTAGCTTTTACTCAATTTTGAAGTAAAACATAATCGAATAAAACGCCAAAGAGGGGCAACTTTCTTTGGCGTTTTTTATGGTATTGGTAGGGGTACCAAAACAATGTGCTGAAAATTAAAAGAAAATTTTGAAAAAACTGAAGTATTAAGACAAAGTGTTATTACATTTTAATTTTACAAGATTTAACTACTTTCACCTTGAATAAATTTCACTGGAATAACAGAGACGCTATCTGTTATTTTTTTATTCTCAATTAATGCACTAATCACTTCTACGCTTTTTTCAGCTAATCGTTCAAAGGGTTGTTCAATACAAGTTAATTGGCGCAGTGTCTGATTTAGCCAAGGGCTTCCATCGTAAGCAACGATTTTTAATTGTTCTGGAATGGCAATATTTCGTCTTGTTGCTTCATTAAATAATGCCATTGCTGGAATATCAGCGGCAAAAATGGCATCAATATCTGAATGCACAGAAAGTATTTTTGTGGCAAAAGAGTGAAAATAATCTTTCTCTTCTTCTTTCCAATTTACTTTGCATGGAATAGGTTTAATACCTGCCTGAATAAGCGTTTCTTTAAAAGCTAAACAGCTTTGGTATGAAGGTGTTGATGATAAATAACTTGAGTTATCTTCAATATAGAGGATTTTTTGGCAACCTTTTTGAATAAGGTGTTCCGCTGCTAATCGACCGCCAGTATGGTGATCAGAGCAAACTAATGGAATATCACGAAGATGACGATCTAGTGTTACCACAGGCCTTTGAATATGCTGATATTCACTATCATCCAATAACAGATATTCTGCAATAATACCGTCGATCTGACCGCGTTTAAGCATATCAAAAAATATACGTTCGCGTACTTTGCTATTTTGTGTTGCACATAACATCATGCTATAGCCATTTTCAGCGAGCTTATTCTCAATAAAACGGGTTACTGTCGCAAAATAAGGGTATTCAAGGCTATTAATAATAACACCAACAACGGCACTTTTTTGTTGATATAAATTTCTTAGCCAAGTATCGGGAATATAATCTAATTCCTCTACCGCTTTCTTTATTTTTTCTCGTGCAGCTTGAGATACATAACCACTGTTATTTAATGCTCTAGAGACAGTACTTGCTGCGACATTGGCTTTTTTTGCGACATCACGGATCCCGGCCATTGAGTATGCTGTTGCTCCTTTCAATTAGTTGATGACCTAATATATCTTAATATGATTATGACAAACCCATCTTTATTGAGGTAATTGTGTTTTTTTAGTATGAGCCATTTCACATTTTAGTATGTTAATTACCTTCCTCTCTCTTTTAGTGCTTATAGTATCTTATATTAACTATGGAACTGTTCCATATATACTAATTACCTTAGTGAGGCGAATATGTCTAATACTTGGTGGAAAGAAGCGGTGGTCTATCAAATTTATCCCAAGAGTTATTATGATAGTAACGGGGATGGTGTTGGGGATTTAGCAGGGATCACAGAGAAATTAGATTATATTCAGTCACTCGGTACAAATGTTATTTGGTTATGTCCCATTTTTAAATCGCCAATGAAAGACAATGGTTATGATATTGCAGATTATTCTGTTGTCGATCCTATCTTTGGGGATAATAACGCGTTAGATAAGCTTATTAGCGAAGCTAAAAAACGAGATATTAAAATACTGTTAGATTTAGTATTAAATCACTCTTCTGATGAGCATCCGTGGTTTAAAGCGGCAATTGAAGATCCTAATAGCCCATATGCCGATTATTATATTTTTAAACAATGGGATAAACCGACTCCCCCTAATAATTTACGCACTTATTTTGACTGCTCTGTTTGGAGTCGTGTTGGAAAAACTAATCGTTGGTATTTCAATTCATTTGGTCCTGAACAGCCGGACTTAAATTGGGAAAATCCACAATTACGTAAAGACATTATCAATATGATTAATGTCTGGATCAAAAAAGGTGTTGCTGGATTTCGTATTGATGCGATTGGTAATTTAAAAAAATCTCCTGAAGCCTTATCTGAATATCAATTTGAAGCTGATAAAGATGACGGTTCTGCATCTTTAGTGCCTTGGGTTTTAAATCAACCTGGTATTGATAAGTTCTTAACGGAATTAGTTGAGAATACTTTTAAGCCTGCAAATAGTATGACAGTTGCAGAAATTGATGTGCCCGAAAAAGATTTACGTGCTTATGTTGGTGAGAATGGTTATTTCTCGATGGTATTTGATTTTAGTATTGCTGACTTAGATATTCGCAATGAAAAGCCATTTACCATTAATCCAATCACGGGCGAAAGATTAAAACCTGTCTTTATTAAAAGCCAATTAGATACTCAACGAGTAGGTTGGGGCGCGCCTTATTTAGAAAATCACGATCAACCGCGTTCATTAAATAAATTTCTCCCTAAAGGAGGCATTAATCCGATTAGTGCCAAAATGTTAGCGACATTTTTATTAACTCAACGAGGAACGCCTTTTATTTATCAAGGGCAAGAAATCGGTATGACAAATTGTCCGATGACATTAGAGGAACATGATGATTTGCATGTTTTTAAATTGCATAAATGGGGCAATAAATTAGGTTATAGCGACAAGCAAATTGTTGAATACTTTAATGGTCGTAGCCGTGATAATTCAAGAACACCTTTCCAATGGAATAGTGAAATAAATGGGGGTTTTAGTACAGGTAAACCTTGGTTAAAAGTTAACCCTAACTATGTCGATATTAATGCGCAGCAAGAAACACAAGATAAGCACTCTCTTTTCGCTTATTACCAACAATTAATTGCATTAAGACGACATTCAGAGATCAGTGATATTCTGATTTACGGTGAGTTTTTACCATTAGATTCACCAGAAAATGTGATTGCTTTTAAGCGTACTTATAAAGGTAACTCAGTCAATATTTACTGTAATTTTAGTGGCGAAGATAAAGCACTAACCATTAAAGCTAAAGATATTTATTTGCATAACAGCCCAATAGTGGAAGATGCTCAAGGCAACCTTATTCTTCAGCCTTATCAAGCAATTATTTTTGCTTAGATAAGTAAGTTCAATATTTTTATGGAGTTGATTTTATTAAATAAGATAAAAAATTAATTTTTAATTTAAATAAATTCATCTTCATGATATTAATGTTATTTAAGGTGGTATAATTTTTTAAGAGATAAAGTCACATGAATAAATCTTTGAGTGATGAGGATTTAAAAAATATTGCTGATGTTGTCAAAGATATAATTTTCGTTCCTAGGAATAGAAGAAAAATATCTATATTCTTATGTGGCGCAGATATAAAAAATAGCGAAACAGCTCGCTCAAAAATGGCTACTATTCTGAGTCATTATCCTAGATATGAGTTATTGTATCCTGAGGATCTTTTTGATGATTTGTTAGCAGGGCAAGGACAGCATAGTTTACTAAAACTCGAAAGTATCTTGGCGGATAATGTTGATGCAATTGTTTTATTTCCAGAAAGTCCTGGCTCATTTGCAGAAATTGGAGCTTTCTCTAATAATGAAAAATTAGCTCAGAAAATGATTGTTTTATCAAATCAAAAATATAAGAGTAATAAAAGTTTTATAAATTATGGTCCATATAGATTGATAAAATCATCAAAAACTGGAAAAGTTGTTCATATTAATTATGAGCATTTGACAAACCCAATAGAAAGTGATCGAATTTATAAAAATATTAATAACTACATTGCAAAAATCAGAAGAGAGTATCCAGTAGAAAAAAATGTAGCGAATATACTTGAAGCCGAAAACTTTATTCTTCCGTGTATTTATTTGCTAGATAAAATAGATAATACGATGTTATCGAAATTGATTGGCTATGCAACGAAGCAAGATAAAGTATTATCAGATATCGCAACAAAATCTTCATTAGGTAGGTTGGCTTTAAAAAAATATATTTCTAGAACGGTATCTGGATATCAAGTGACTTCACTGGGGGCTGATTATGTTAGAAATACTTTTAATAACAAAAATCTAGATAAAGTAAGAATTGAAATATTAAATGCAGAAAATCGTAGAAATGCGAGTATACGCTATGATAGGATTGTAAACGGTATACACCCTTAGCGAATGAACATAATGTTCATTGGATAGCGTTTCGCTATCCTGCACATAATCTGATTTTATGCCGTATGAAAATGTGCATCACCAGAATACCGTAGTTTCTGGATCTGCACATTTTCCTCCGCGTCTTGAGGCGTAAGGGTGTAATACCACATGACTTCAAAAAATATTTATAGCCTAAAAAACCTTGGTTTACCTGCAATGGTATCAGTGGATGATTTTGCTAATGAATCTAGGCTATCATCAGCTAAAATTCGTTACCTTTCAGCAACGGCAGATCTACACTATAAAGTATTTTCAATTCCTAAAGTGACTGGTAAATCTCGTTTAATTTCTCAACCATCAAGAGATCTTAAAGCTATACAAGCATGGATTTTAAGAAATATATTGGATAAGCTTTCATCATCGTCTTGTGCTAAAGGATTTGAGAGAGGCTCATCTATTTTAGATAACGCCCGTCCTCATATCGGATCCAATTATATTTTAACTATAGATCTTGAAAATTTTTTTCCTAGTATTGCAGCATCTAAAATATATGGAGTATTCAGTTCAATAGGTTATAACAAGCAACTATCAGTCCTATTAACTAATTTATGTACTTATAAAGGGGGATTACCTCAAGGTGCTCCAACATCACCAAAACTTGCAAATTTAGTATGTGCAAAACTGGATTCTAGGATTCAAGGGTATGCCGGACCTAAAGGTATCGTTTATACTCGTTATGCTGATGATATGACTTTTTCAGCGAATACAGCTTTAAAAATTACAAAAACAAAACAATTTATTGGAACTATCATTTCTGATGAGGATTTTAAAATTAATTCTCAAAAAACTGTTATTAGTGGAACAAAAAAACAAAAAAAAGTAACTGGACTTATTCTCTCTGAAAATAGCTTAGGTATTGGGCGGGTAAAATATAGAGAAGTGCGGGTTAAATTACACTATTTGTTCACTGATAAGTTAAGCAATTTTTCTTACATGAATGGAATGTTGGCATATATATATTCTGTGGATAAAAAATCGTACAATAAACTATTATCATATATAGCAAAGTTAAAAAATAAGTATCCAAACTCTATTGCTGTTAATTTTATTAATTCAAAAAATAAATAATCAAAAATAAAGCGCCTTTATAGGGCGCTTTATTATTTGAGATTTTTATTTCATACGCTTCAGCCAATCTGCAATAAACTCTGCGATAGCCTCAGGTGCGTTGATATCGAGTAATGGAAAATCGACGTTTAAATCACAATCACTGGCGACTGCAATAACATGCTCATCAAGTAAATCATTAAAATTCCGTTCGTTGATATGGCGATAAAGAGCAATTTTAGGAATAGTTTCGCCTTTAAATCCTTCCACTAAGATTAAATCCAGCTTACTCGCATCAAAGCGAGAAGCGAGGTAATACAAATCTAATTCTGGGAGTTCTGGCGTTTCAGTCATTAATGCCCAACGTTGTTGGCTTGCGACTAATGTTTGGTCTGCTCCAGCTTTTCTAAGTTCGTAGCTGTCTTTTCCGGGTTTATCCACATCCATATCATGATGAGTGTGTTTGATCATGCCTACACGAATTTCTCTTTTGCGTAATTGTGGAATAAGCTGTTTTAGTAGTGTCGTTTTACCTGTTCCACTCCACGCCGTGATCCCTAAAAGGGGTAAATCTACTTGTGCCATATTTTTCATTCCTATTTTTTTAATTTGTTGGCTTTTTCAATATCGTCAGGGGTATTTAAATTAATAAAAGCATTTGCTTGATCTGCGAACAAAACAGGGTGCGCATTTATCTGCTTCATAAACAACATTAATTTTCGATCTCCTTGTGCTAAATAAGCTTCTAGCATAGGAATAATACGACGATTTAACAGTGCTAAGGTAGGATGCTCTCTTTCACCATCATCAACATAAACGGCTAATGCCTCTCCTCTTTGTTCATAGAGTTTTTCAACTAAATCAAGAGGAAAATAGGGGACATCACAAGGTACAAAGGCAACCCAAGGTGTTGATGCTTGCTTTAATAACGTAAGCATGCCAGCTAAAGGCCCTGAAAATCCCTCTATTTCATCTGTAATAACGGGATATTGGCTTTGGCGATATTGTTCTAAATTTCGGTTAGCACTAATCAGTATGCTATCAACTTGAGGTGCTAGTTTTTGGGCTATATGGTGGTATAAAGGCTGTCCATGTAGAATTTGAAGCCCTTTATCAGCACCTCCCATTCGTGTTGCTTGCCCACCCGCAAGTATACCACCTGTAATATTCTTCATTTTCATATTCAATATTTGTGAATAAATTGGCTAAAATTTCCGAACGATTTTTATCAAGTAAAGACGATATACTAATAAAAAATATCGACTTAATGAGATTTCATGTAAAGCGACAGCAATTTTTATCAAAAAAGCGTAATCTTTACGCATATTGACAGAGGTTTCCTTTTTCTATCGGATAATAATTGGTACTTTGTTGTTGTAATTAATAATAAGGATTTTTTGTATGAAATGTCACCGTCTTAATGAAGTTATGGAATTACTGCACCCAGTTTGGGAAGAGAATTCTGATTTAAACTTAGTTCAATTATTGCAGAAACTGGCTGATGAAGCGGGTTTTAAAGGTCAATTATCTGATCTGACTGATGATATTTTGATTTACCATCTGAAAATGCGTGGTTCAGCACCAACAGATGTGATACCAGGACTGAAAAAAGATTACGAAGAAGATTTTAAAACCGCCATTTTACGTGCTCGTGGCGTGATTAAAGATTAAATTCAGGATAGAAAATGGAAATGTCTGCCTCATTTAATTTTCAGGGACTTTCACCTGATCACATTTGGGACGCGTTAGTTAAAATTGGTTTTTATCCTGAATCAGGGTTAACGGAATTAAATAGCTATGAAAATCGTGTTTTTCAATTTATGGATGAACATCGACAACGTTATGTGGTGAAATTTTATCGCCCTCAACGCTGGTCGTATGAACAAATAAAAGAAGAACATGAATTTGTTTTAGCATTAAAAGAGGCTGAAGTATCCGTTGCTGCCCCTTTAATGATTAATAGTGAGACAATTCATCTTTCTGATGATGGCTTTTATTTTGCAATATTCCCCAGCATAGGGGGAAGAGCATATGAAACTGATAATTTATTTCAACTAGAAGAAGTAGGACGCACATTAGGGCGCATTCATCAAATAGGTAGAAAAAAGAGTTATGAGTATCGACCGACAGTTTCTATTGCAGAATATCTGATAGCGCCAAAATTAGAATTTGAAAGTAGTGCGTTAATTCCTAATAACCTCAAACCCCAATTTATAGAGGTTATAGATAAACTTATTCATGATGTGCGTCCTAGAATTGAGGACTCTGCATGGCAAATATTACGGCTACATGGTGATTGCCATCCCGGTAATATATTGTGGCGTGATGAAGTTGTAATGGTTGATTTTGATGATTCCCGAATGGGACCTGCGGTACAAGACTTTTGGATGCTATTAAACGGCTCACGGCAAGAGCAGGTTATGCAATTAGATACGATCCTTGAGTCTTATTATGAATACCAAGATTTTGATTTACGTGAATTATCATTAATTGAACCACTAAGAGCGATGAGAATGGTGCATTACCTCGCATGGGTATTAAAACGCTGGAATGATCCTGCTTTCCCTCGCGCTTTTGTTTGGTTTAAAGAGCAAGATTTCTGGTTTAAACAATTAGCCTTATTCAAGGGACAAGTGGAGCAATTAAATGAGCCTCCTTTACAACTTAGTCCAATGTATTAATTCTTAGGAGACGATGAGAAATGAAAAAGATTTGGCTGGCGTTAGCAAGTATGGTATTGGCATTCAGTGTTTCTGCTGCCGATATTTCTGAAGGAAAACAGTACACTAACCTTTCTAAACCTGTTGCTTCGGCGCCTGATGTTGTTGAGTTTTTCTCTTTTTATTGCCCACACTGCTATCAGTTCTCTGAAGTGTATAAAGTTAATAGCACTGTAGAAAAGAATGCGCCAGAAAATACCAATGTTGTTCGCTATCACGTTGATTTTTTAGGGCCTTTAGGTAAAGATTTAACGCGTTCTTGGGCTGTGGCAATGGCATTAGGTGTTGAAGATCAAGTTTCTCCAGTTTTATTTAAAGGAATTCAAGAGACTCAATCTATCCGTTCTGTAGACGATATCCGTAATGCCTTTATTAACGCTGGCGTTAAAGGCGAAGATTATGATGCTGCAATGAATAGCTTTGTGGTGAATTCTTTAGTTAGCCAACAACAAAACGCTGTCGCTGATTTCCAAATCAATGGTGTTCCAGCCATGATAATTGGCGGTAAATATAAAATGAAAAATGATGGTATCAGCGCAAAATCACCAGAAGAGTATGCAAAAACATATTCCGAGATTGTGAATCAATTATTGCTGAAAAAATAATATAGGCTTAATCTTTTCCTATATGGACTAAGTAAAAGTATATAGATTTTATATGAAAAATAGCACTCAAGAAATAGGAGTGCTATTTTTTTTACTTTCATATTTTTGTCATAATATAACTATCCACATTAATAAAAAATACTATGATTAATTTATAATATCTTAATGAATTCTCTAAGTGATTGATTTTTTAATTGTGTTAATAAATTGAAAAGAAGCCTAACTTATTAATATAGAGAGAGTTACAAAACTACTCACAGAGTTATCCACAGGTTGTTTTATGCTGGTTAAAAAAATAAAGTCTTAGTAGGAAAAGATGACACTAATATGGCCGTTAATATTAATGATGAGTCAATGGCTTTATCTTAAATGCTTTCTAAATAAAGTCGTCAGTTTGCTGTTTAGTCTTTATTTCTAATTAGGATCAGATTAATGGGAGTGGTTTTTGATAAAAAAGTACTTTAATTAATATTAATTTATCTTTCATACTTATTTTTTCTGTTAAGTTCGGCTAATAATAAATAATTGAGTATTCAAGCTGAATTTCTGCATTTAAGAACAGGTAATATTCGTCTATTGGGCTGTGATGTGGCATTCTAGTCATATCAACGAACCTCAGAACAATGATGAACAGATTATGGTCCAGATAGCAGAAAACCCCTTTATCCTTGTAGATGGCTCCTCATATCTTTACCGCGCCTATCATGCATTTCCACCGCTAACCAATAGCCAAGGTGAGCCAACTGGTGCGATGTATGGCGTGTTGAACATGTTACGTAGCCTGATAATACAGTATAAACCAAGCCATGTTGCGGTTGTGTTTGACGCTAAAGGTAAAACATTCCGTGATGAGTTGTATGAGGAATATAAATCTAATCGTCCTCCAATGCCGGATGATTTACGTGAGCAGATAGCGCCTTTACATGAGATGGTGCAAGCAATGGGTTTACCCTTGTTATCTATTTCAGGCGTGGAAGCAGATGACGTTATTGGAACATTGGCACTAAAAGCGGCGGCTGATGGACGTGATGTTTTAATAAGCACAGGTGATAAAGACATGGCGCAATTAGTGACGCCAAAGATCACGCTTATTAATACCATGACCAACGTTATTTTAGGCCCTGATGAAGTTAAAGAAAAATATGGCGTTCCTCCTGAACTGATTATTGATTTCCTCGCATTAATGGGTGATTCATCAGATAACATCCCTGGTGTTCCGGGTGTGGGTGAGAAAACCGCATTAGGTCTTTTACAAGGACTTGGTAGTTTAGATGATATCTATCAACAGCTTGATAATATCGCAACCTTGAGTTTCCGTGGTGCCAAAACACTTGGCGCAAAAATGGCGGAGCATGAGAAAGTGGCAAAACTTTCTTATAAGCTGGCAACGATTAAAACGGATGTTGAACTCGATAAAACGTTTGATGATTTAGTGGTTAATGAGCCAAATTTAGATCAACTATTAGATATGTTCACGCGTTATGAATTTAAACGCTGGATAAGTGATCTTCAAAATGGTGGCTGGTTAGCACAACGTAGTACACACAAAGTCGCAGTGCCTTACACCTCAGAAACTGTAAAACCCAAAGAAGTACCTGCGTCAGCTAATTTCCCTGTTATTACACAAGAGAATTATGAAGCTGTCTTAACGCACGAGAGCTTAGCGCGATGGGTTGAGCTTCTCAAAAAGGCACCGGCATTTGCATTCGATACAGAAACTGACAGCTTAAATAATATTGATGCTCGCTTAGTCGGATTGTCTTTTGCTATTGAGCCGGGTAAAGCCGCTTATATTCCACTGCGTCATGAGTATTTAGATGCTCCAGACCAGCTTCCAGTTAATGATGTACTAGCGGCATTAAAACCTATTTTAGAAGATAAAAATATTCTAAAAATTGGGCAAAACTTGAAGTTTGACCGCGGTATTATGGAAAATGAAGGTATCGAATTAAACGGTATCCATTTTGATACAATGTTGGAATCTTACGTATTAAATAGCGTAAGTAATCGACATGATATGGATACGTTGGCTGAAAAACATTTAAACCATAAAACCACAACATTTGAAGAGATAGCAGGTAAAGGTAAAGGCCAACTGACTTTTAACCAAATCGAGGTTGAGCAAGCAACGTTATATGCTGCTGAAGATGCGGATATCACTTTATTACTTCATCAAGCGTTGTATCCTCAAATAGAAGCCATCGAGCCTCTTAAACATGTTTACCGCGATATCGAAATGCCATTAGTTCCTGTGCTTTCTAGAATGGAACGCAAAGGGGTATTAATTGATGCTCAAGTGTTAGCTGCTCAATCTCAAGAGATCACACAACGTTTAGCTGAAATTGAAAAAGAGACATTTGCGTTAGCGGGACAAGAGTTTAATCTCTCTTCACCTAAACAGTTACAAGAAATCTTATTTGATAAACTGCAATTGCCAGTTATCAAGAAAACCCCGAAAGGGGCACCATCCACCAATGAAGAAGTATTGGAAGAGTTAGCGCATAGCCATGAATTACCTCGCTTAATTTTAGAGCATCGTGGTCTTGCAAAACTAAAATCAACCTATACTGATAAATTGCCATTAATGGTGAATAGTAAGACGAAGCGTGTACATACTTCATATCATCAAGCGGTGACGGCAACGGGTCGTTTATCTTCTCGCGATCCGAATCTTCAAAATATCCCAGTGAGAAATGAAGAAGGACGTCGAATTCGCCAAGCATTTATTGCGCGTGAAGGTTTTAAAATTGTTGCTGCCGACTATTCACAAATCGAATTGCGGATCATGGCGCATTTATCGCAAGATAAAGGTTTGTTAGATGCCTTTGCGCAAGGTAAAGATATTCACCGTGCAACCGCATCTGAAGTATTTGGTATACCTTTAGAGGAAGTGACCTCTGAACAACGTCGTAGTGCGAAAGCGATCAACTTTGGTCTTATTTATGGCATGAGTGCATTTGGCTTATCACAACAGATTGGTGTTGAGAGAAGAGAAGCTCAGCGTTATATGGATCTCTATTTTGAACGTTACCCTGGTGTCTTGGACTATATGGAGCGCACACGTAAACAAGCTTCTGAACAAGGCTATGTTGAAACGTTAGATGGTCGTCGTCTCTATTTACCAGAAATAAATTCAAAGAATGCAATTCGTCGTAAAGCTTCAGAGCGTGAGGCAATCAATGCCCCAATGCAGGGTACTGCTGCTGATATCATCAAAAAAGCGATGATTGCTGTGGATAACTGGATTTGCAATGAATGCCCTGATTATGTGCATATGATTATGCAAGTACACGATGAATTAGTATTTGAAGTGCGAGAGTCTTACTTAGAGAACGCAAATATCATGATCCACAAATTAATGGAAAGCAGTATGGAATTAGCTATTCCGTTAAAAGTTGAAGTGGGTGTAGGTAATAATTGGGATGAAGCACACTAGATTTTAAATATTATTCTTAACGAGAAAAGGGCACAGGATTGTGCCCTTTTTTGTTTATGCTTTGGTGTTTAGATCAAGCTCTGATTCTTCAAATTCAAGAAAGTCTTCGTGCAAACCTTGGATTAATCTATCCGTTGTTGTGCCTTTGTTATCGAGTTCCATCAAAGACCAACCTACATTGTCATTCACGTCATAAAGATAACCTTGATCAAGCATATCAATCACTTTACCAATGATTGATTTACCATAGAAATGCAGCAATTCCTTAAGTTCTTGCTTATCAAATTGGGAAGCTAGCTTTTGGTGTACTTCGGTTGCTTCATCAGAGTAACTCTCTATTTCACTGAGATTTCCCTCAACATCACGATAGATATCTGTGAGTCCTTTTAACACAAGGAAGCGTGCAAATTGTGGAATGTTTTCTTGTAATTCACTATTTGCCCATGATTTTGGGTTTGTTGCACCGGCGGCTTTGAGTTGTTCACATAAATCCTTAAATCGACTATTTTCCATTTGTTCCTCAAGTGATTTACTGATGAGATTTTAAATCTATTGTATAAGGGATGGAGAGAAAAACAGTGAGAATTTATCTGTATTAGACCTGAAAAAAGAAAAGCTCGGTTAATTACCGAGCTTTTTTATGTCAAAACTTATCAAAATGTGAAAAAGAGATAAGTGAATAATTAAGCAACTTGTGAGTCGATCAGTTTGCTCAATTTCTTCTGTTTTTTCTCAATACGTTGACGTTTTAACGGAGATAAATGGTCAATAAAGAGTTTGCCATCAAGATGGTCTAACTCATGCTGAATGCAGCCTGCAAACAAATCAGAGGCTTCAAGTTCAATTTCATCACCATTTCTATCCAATGCCTTAACCTTTAAGAAGCGGTAACGCTCTGTTGGGGCAAAAGAATCTGGAATAGATAGACACCCATCCATCATATCCATCACTTCATCTTCAGTGCTGATAATTTCAGGATTGATAAGTGCAATCGGTTGATCTCGGTTTTCAGAAACATCAATTACAACAATGCGTTTAGATACATTAACCTGAGGTGCCGCTAAGCCAATACCTCGTTCTGCATACATGGTTTCAATCATGTCATCGATTAATGTGCGTATTTCGTCATCTACTTTTTCCACTGGTACTGCGACTCTACGCAGACGCTCATCTGGAAAACGCAGGAGCGTTAATACAGCCATGGATACCTCATTTTATCGCTAATTACATATTTACTACGGTCTCGCGATAAGCGTATCACAAAATCATTAAGGATAAACCGCACCTTTTGTGTGATTTGTTCTATTTTTAATCATATTCACACAAGTGATTAAAGTCTCATAATTATGTAATTAAACTACATTTATTTATGGTTTGAATACATAAATACATTGCTGAATCGTGTCTGCATGTGAAAAAAAATTACAAAAGGGCTTTTATTAACCAATAAAATAGAGTACATTATCTCTCGTAGGGTACAGAGGTAAGATGTTCTATCTTTCAGACCTTTTACTTCACGTAATCGGATTTAGCTGAATATTAGCTGCCCCAGTCGACTTTATTTCGACTGGGGCATTTTTTTGCCTAAAATTCACTGGAGTGGTTTGTGCGAGAAGTGAAAGGGAAAAGTGATTTCCCTTTTATCAATAGAAGATCAGAACGCTATCGTTGAGGAAAAAGAAGATAATTAAGCGTTATCATCATTTGTAGGCTGCTCTTCTGAACCTGAAAACCATTCATTAAGTGTGTTACGTAGCTTATCAATACCAATTTTTTTCAATGATGAAAAATATTCTACGCGGATATCGCCTACTTTATTTGCCAGCTCTTCACGTACGCTCATTAACTGCTTTTTACGCGCACCTGATGCGAGTTTATCTGCTTTAGTCAGTAAAACCAGAGTAGGAAGTTCTGAGCCTACAGCCCAGTCAATCATTTGCATATCAAGATCTTTTAATGGGTGACGGATATCCATTAAAATAACGACACCTTTTAGGCACTCTCTTTTTTGTAGGTATTCACCTAAAGAGCGTTGCCACTTACGTTTCATTTCTTCAGGAACTTGAGCATAGCCGTAGCCGGGTAAATCGACTAAGCGTAAACCTTCTTCAATTTGGAAAAGGTTGATTAATTGAGTACGGCCTGGCGTTTTACTGGTTCTGGCTAATCCATTTTGTTGGGTTAACGCATTTAAAGCACTGGATTTACCGGCATTAGAGCGACCCGCAAAGGCAATTTCAATTCCTGTATCTAGTGGTAAATGACGGATATCAGGCGCACTGATGATGAAATGTGCTTTTTGGTAGTTAAATTGGGCCATTATGGTATAAACCTCTCTGAAATAATGCGGCTTTTCATGCATACTCATTTCAATTTTGCATGAAAATGAATATCTAAAATATTTATTTGCTCTATTTTGGCGCAATTTAATGACTTATAACAGTGCTTAAAAATTAAAATTTACCCTGTTATAACGTAATTAGACTTATTGAGCGTAAATAAAGGTAAATGATTGGCACTATTTACCTCAGCGAATTAGAATCGCTGCATATTAAGTAAGTTGTAGACTATTAAAGTAAAGGATCCCTGCATGTTAAAACGTTTTCTTGTCACCTTCGTTACCGCTTGCACTTTAACAACAGCGACTTTTGCAATGGCAACGGGAGAAACCTTCGTTAAATTAGTCACCTCTGAAGGCAATATTGAAATATCACTGGATAATAAAAAAGCCCCAATTACAACGAAAAATTTTATTCAGTATGTCGAAGATGGATACTATAACGGCACCACTTTTCATCGTGTTATTCCAGGTTTTATGGTTCAAGGCGGTGGTTTTACTGCTGATTTACAGCAGAAACAAACCAGAGCGCCAATTAAAAATGAAGCCGACAATGGTTTACGCAATGTAAAAGGTTCTATTGCCATGGCGCGCACGTCAGATAAAGACAGCGCAACCAGCCAGTTCTTTATTAATGTGGCTGATAATGCATTTTTAGATCACGGCCAGCGTGATTTTGGCTATGCCGTATTTGGTAAAGTTGTGAAAGGAATGGATGTTGTTGATAAAATTTCACAAACTCCAACTCGTAATATTGGACCTTACCAAAATGTGCCTGTAAAAACGGTCACTATTTTATCTGCGGAAGTCGTAAAACAATAAACGCATTATTAGGATAGGATATTTACTTATTCTGATAAGATAAAATGCATATAAACCGGAATGAATGTTTTCATTCCGGGGTTTTTGGTACGAAAAAAATATTTTTTATCCTTCCTTTTTTCGTGTGATCTCCTGCAATAAGTATTCACTACGCTATTAATCACTCTATTCATCATCAATTACCGTCATTCTTGTTATTGCGCAATAAATCAGCAGGTTTTCTTGCTTACTATTCATATTTTATACCTGTGCTATGATAATCGGCTTTGTTGTACCCAAGTCGGTTAAACAACGAGCTATTTTGGCAAATCTACACTCGCTTTAAAATAGTAATAAAATAGATAATGATAAGAAAATCAGTCGGATAGGCTAATATGCTGTTACTTATTGATAATTACGACTCGTTTACCTACAACCTCTATCAGTATTTCTGTGAATTGGGTGCTGAGGTTGTTGTTAAGCGTAACGATGAGATCGGACTTAAAGAGATAGAAAAGATGATGCCAGCACATCTTGTTATCTCGCCAGGACCTTGTACTCCTGATGAAGCCGGGATCTCTCTTGAGGCTATACAGCGGTTTGCCGGTGAAATTCCTATTCTTGGGGTTTGTCTTGGACATCAAGCGATAGGGCAAGCTTTTGGTGCATCGGTTATCAGAGCACGAGAAGTGATGCATGGTAAAAATTCATTAATACATCATAACCAACAAGGTGTTTTTAAGGGACTGAATCGACCTTTAAGTGTGACGCGTTACCACTCTTTAGTGATTGATGCGACAACATTACCAGTACCTTTTGAAGTGACGGCATGGAGCCAACATGATGGAAATGTTGATGAAATTATGGGAATTCGCCATCGTACACTTCCAATTGAAGGGGTTCAATTTCACCCAGAAAGTATTTTAAGTGAACAAGGACATGAGCTATTAAATAATTTCCTTAAA
The DNA here is from genome assembly GCF_015475555.1 of Proteus sp. GOKU. Classification (NCBI taxonomy): domain Bacteria; kingdom Pseudomonadati; phylum Pseudomonadota; class Gammaproteobacteria; order Enterobacterales; family Morganellaceae; genus Proteus; species Proteus sp. GOKU. The sequence goes on along the minus strand of NZ_CP034105.1, from coordinate 3,797,076 downwards.
TATTAAATGGATAGCATTTAAATAGCGAAATAATGCCTTTTTATACAAAACCACATTTGATTTTTTATTCATATTTAGTGATTATATTTTCATATTGAATATGAATAACGATCAGGTGGGGTAATGACAAAGCAAAGCATCAACAGGGCAACTTACGATCAAGTAATGTTGCCAATTTATTCACCCGCAGAATTTATTCCTGTTAAAGGGATGGGTAGCCGTGTTTGGGATCAGCAAGGAAAATCGTATATCGATTTTGCTGGTGGTATTGCGGTTTTAGCACTAGGGCATGCCCATCCTGCTCTAAATCAAGCCTTAAAAGAACAAAGTGAGCAACTTTGGCACGTCAGTAATATTTTCACGAATGAACCTGCATTACGTTTAGCACAAAAATTAATAGATAACACATTTGCAGAACGTGTCTTTTTTGCCAATTCTGGCGCAGAAGCAAATGAAGCCGCATTTAAATTGGCTCGCCATTATGCCATTACTCGCCATAGCCCTTATAAAACAAAAATTATTGCCTTTCACAATGCATTTCATGGCAGAACGCTGTTTACAGTATCTGTTGGTGGACAACCTAAATATGCGGATGGTTTTGGTCCTAAGCCTGCCGATATCGTGCATGTTCCGTTTAATGACTTAGATGCCGTTAAAGCGGTAATGGATGACCACACTTGCGCCGTTGTTTTAGAGCCAGTTCAAGGTGAAGGTGGCGTAACAGCAGCAACGCCTGAGTTTATGAGAGGGCTACGTGAGTTGTGCGATAAGCATCAAGCACTGCTTGTTCTTGATGAAGTACAAACAGGTATGGGGCGTACCGGCAAGCTTTTTGCCTATATGAACTATGATGTGACACCAGATATTATTACAACCGCCAAAGCGCTGGGAAGTGGTTTCCCACTCAGTGCGATGTTAACAACATATGAGATAGCTTCTGCAATGGGTGTTGGAACTCATGGTACAACTTATGGTGGCAATCCATTAGCTTGTGCAGTGGGCAATGTCGCATTTGATTTAATTAATACACCTGAGGTACTTGAGGGTGTCGAAAAGCGCTATCAATGGATTGTGGATGAGCTAGCGTCAATCAATCAAACGTATCAGGTCTTTTCGCAAATCCGTGGACAAGGTTTATTGATTGGTGCGCAATTAGCGCCACAATATAAAGGTAAAGCCAAAGAGTTACTCGGTCTTGCTGCTAAACATGGCTTAATGATGTTAAATGCAGGAGCTGATGTGATGCGTTTTACACCGTCGTTAATTATTACCCAAGAAGAGCTACAAGAAGGAATGGTGGCATTAAAAGCGGCTATCGCAGAATTTGTAAAAGGGTAGTAGCAACTAAAAACCCCATCAGCGAGGATGGGGTTTACACAAAAAGTATATCAATAGCCCTGTTATGGGCTATTGTTTGTTTGAGCGGGGAAACTTAACGAGTCCCGTAAACGACGATAGTTTTACCGTGTGCGGAGATCAAGTTTTGATCTTCCAGCATTTTCAGAATACGGCCTACAGTTTCGCGTGAACAACCAACGATTTGACCAATTTCCTGACGTGTAATTTTAATTTGCATGCCATCAGGATGCGTCATTGCATCGGGTTGTTTTGCTAAGTTTAATAAGGTTTGTGCAATACGACCTGTTACATCAAGGAAAGCAAGGTTACCTACTTTTTCTGATGTTGTTTGTAATCTGTTCGCCATTTGAGCAGAAAGGCGCATCAGAATATCAGGGTTAACCTGAATTAATTGGCGGAATTTTTTATAGGAAATTTCTGCTACTTCACAGGCTGTTTTTGCTCGAACCCATGCACTACGTTCTTGATCTTCTTCAAATAATCCAAGTTCACCGATGAAATCCCCCTGATTTAGGTAGGAGAGGATCATTTCTTTTCCTTCTTCATCTTTAATAAGAACAGCCACGGAACCTTTAACAATATAATAAAGTGTTTCCGCTTTCTCACCTTGGTGGATCAGCGTGCTCTTGGATGGATATTTGTGAATATGGCAGTGTGACAAAAACCATTCAAGAGTCGGGTCTGTTTGCGGCTTGCCGAGAACCATTCGCGTTATCCTCTGTACGTTAAATGCAGCCTTTCAAAACGGATAGGCTCCCTTTTGAGACAGCGTGCTTAAAAATCCTATCTTTACCTATTAACTTCCTGAGAACACGGTAAGTTAATATGGAGTAGATTATAATAAATGAGAAAATAATGCATTGATCTTAACCACTATCATCAAGCAGATATTGTTTTTAACACAATTAGTGCATTAAGTCTCGTTTTACGCAGTCAGCATAATAAACCTATTTGCTAATTGCTAGTTGAATTATGAGAATGTACTCTTTTAGTTTCTGTCATCTTTAGGGGGAAAATAAATGGAAGCACGAGTTAAGTGGGTTGAAGATTTATCTTTTGTCGGCGAATCTTCATCTGGCCATCAAATTATGATGGATGGGAATTCGGGCGATAAAGCCCCAAGCCCAATGGAAATGGTATTAATTGCTGCGGGTGGATGTAGTGCTATTGATGTCGTAAGTATTTTACGTAAAGGGCGTCATCAAGTAACTGATTGTGAAGTGAAATTAACATCAGAGCGCCGTGAAGAAGCCCCTCGTTTATTTACTGATATCAATTTACATTTTATTGTTTCAGGTAAAGAATTAACGGATAAAATCGTAGAACGAGCCGTTCAATTATCCGCAGAAAAATATTGTTCTGTTTCCTTAATGTTAGGAAAAGCAGCCAATATTACGCATTCATTTGAAATAAAAGATGCCGACTAATTTTGATATTTTAAAATAAAGTTTAATTTGAAAAATAATATCCCTTAATTAATGGGATATTATTTTTATAGAGATAAATTTTATTTTGGTTAACTTATCTTTTCGCCATTTAATAATTTTTTGACTAATGGTGCCATAATTAATTCCATCGCTAATCCTAATTTCCCGCCCGGTACAACAATAGTGTTTATTGTTGACATAAACGAGCCATGTAACATCGCAAGTAAATAGGGAAAATCAATATCAGTTAAACCACGAAAACGAATAACAATAAAGCTTTCATCGAGAGTGGGAATTGCTTTGGCAGAAAAAGGGTTCGAAGTATCAACAGTCGGAACACGTTGGAAGTTAATATGAGTGCGTGAGAATTGAGGAATAATGTAGCTAATATAATCATCCATTGAGCGTACAACGGAATCTCTTACCGCCTCTTGTGAGTGTCCTCTTTCTGTCGTGTCTCGAATAAGCTTTTGTATCCACTCTAGGTTGACGATAGGAACAACACCGACCAATAAATCAACATGTTGAGCTACATCATGTTCGTTGGTAACAACGCCACCGTGCAATCCTTCATAAAAGAGAACATCAGTATTATTAGCTAATGGCTCCCAAGGGGTAAATGTTCCCGGTAATTGGTTGTAAGGAGTTGCTTCATCATAAGAGTGTAGATATTTGCGAGATTGTCCTTGTCCTGTATCGCTATATTGACTTAAGGTCTTACTCAGTAAGCTAAAATCATTTGCTTCAGGGCCAAAATAACTGATATGTCTGCCTTGTTCTCTAGCTTTTCTTATCGCCATATCCATTTCAGGACGGGTATAGCGATGAAAACTATCTCCATCAATCAATGCAGCATTTGCATTGAGTTGTTGGAATATTTTACGAAAAGCTTGGCTTGTTGTGGTGGTTCCTGCACCGCTTGAGCCAGTCACTGCGATGATAGGATGCTTAATTGACATAGGTTATCCTTTTGCTAAATAAGGTTGGCCCTTATTGATGGCGATACATCGCTAACTTTGAATAACTAATCAGAGCGAAATTGCGATGCAGGCATAATATTGACGCTCTCATGAAGTTCAGACCAAACTAACACGGCCTCACCGGATTTAAGCTGTTTTTTGACGTCGGCGACTTTTTGTTCAAGCGTTTTCTCTTGGATACCATAATCAGTACCTTCGCGTAAAACGAAACTTTCAATGAGATTGTCTAGTGTTTCAGTTGAAAGCTCGTTCCAAGGTATTATCATTTTGCTTTCTCCAAATAGGTCGCCAACCAGTCAGGGATACGGCTTTCTAGCCACATCACTGGTTTAGAGAGCTTTCCTCCAACAAATCCTACATGTCCACCAAACTCAGTAAGTTGATATTCAATGTTATTGGGTAGTGTTTTGACATCAGGAATAACATCCGCAGACATAAATGGATCGTCTTTAGCATGAATGATAAGTGTCGTTTTCTTTATTTTATTTAATAAAGGCAACGCACTGCATTGGCGATAATAATCTAATGCATCTTTAAATCCGTGAATTTTAGACGTAATAAGATCGTCAAATTGACGTAGTTTTTTGATGGATTTTATCGTCAATAAGCTAATCGGTAAGGATTCTGGATAGCGAATAAGTTTTCGTGTTGCGTTGTTTTTGAGCTCTTTTAATAGATACCATTGGTAAAAACGGGAAAAACCATGTTCAATTTTTGTTGAGCATGGTTCTAGCATTAATGGTGCAGAGACAATAACAGCAGCGTCTACAACTGCATTTTCACCACTTTCAGCAAGATAATAGGCAAGCATATTTCCACCAAGTGAATAGCCAACTGCGGCTGTTGGTTGCTCGCCAAATTCCTTTTTCAACCAATTTAAGAAGTAGCGAGCATCTTCTGTTTCACCTGAGTGATAAATGCGATTTTGTCTATTGGGTTCACCACTGCATCCTCTAAAATGCATCACAACGCTTAGCCAGCCTCTCTCTTTTGCAGCAGCTAACATGCCATGAGCATAAGGGCTACTAAACCCACCTTCTAAGCCATGAAAGATGACTAAGCGTGGTTTATCGAGTGCCGTCGTTGGGTCTTCACTCCATGCTAAATCGACAAAATCATTGTCCGGAAGATTGAGCCGCTGCCAATGTGGCGTAAGTTGTGGCGTCCTACGTACAATTCTTGGTAAGAGCGTTTGTAAATGTGGATTTTTAGCCCAACGCATTGGATTAAAGTATTGAGACATATTTTCCGTCTATCAAAATGAATTAACACTTGTTTGCTAAATAACATACTGCTATTTTCGGTGAAAATAAAACGTCTGTCACATCTTTGAGCCACTTTATGACAATTAGCCTTATTTTCTCTTTAACTATTTTCCTGTTTATTGCAGCGATAACACCTGGACCGAACAATTTACTGCTTACCTCATCAGGGGCTAATGTAGGCTTTAAAGGCTCGTTAAAGCTAATGGCAGGCATTATGCTGGGTATGCAATGCGTTTTATTGAGTTCTGCATTTGGCGTAGCCGCATTATTGATAATTTATCCTGCACTGCATATCGGATTGAAGATAGTCGGGAGTGCGTATTTACTTTGGCTTGCTTGGAAAACAGCGACATCATCTTATCAGCGTTTAGATATTCCAGCAAAAACACCCCAAGCAGTAAGTTGGTTTCAGGGCGGATTATTGCAATTTCTAAATCCAAAAGCATGGATGATGGGATTAGGCGCAGTAGGGAGCTTTAGTCTATCGGGTGATGCTTATTTTAGCTCTGTTATTGCTATTAGTATTGTTATGGTTATTGTTAACTTCGTTGCTGGTATTGTTTGGATATTAGGCGGAACATTAATTAGCCTATTTTTACAAAGCAGACGCTCTTGGTTTATTTTCAATATCTCAATGGGGCTATTAACGGCGCTCTGTGTTCCTTTGATTTGGATAGAGTAAACTCATAAAATAGGTATAAATCAAGGGTTAATCAAACTTTTTTGATTTAAATGATGTTTTTTTAAGATTGGTTGAAATGATCTCTCTTGATATGTGTCAAAAAAAGAGTATTCCTCTATAAAAAGAGAGATCTACGATCGCCCACTGACACAATCATTCATGTTAAAATGCTCTCTTATATCAAGTGATGACTGATTTTTAGTCGTTACATAGATCCTATTATTTAACTATTTAGTTTTTTATTTCTTATTATTAACACTATTAAAATGGACAACTAACTATTTTATATGGGAATTATTTATTCTTTTTAATGTTTCTATTAAAGTAATTTTTATTACGTTTATGTGTTTGAATTGTTATTAAATAAAAGGAAGTGTTTGAAAATAACAAATTATTAAGAGTAAATAGATTAAGTCTATATCGTTCTATTGACCTAAAAGAATAAATTATTATTAAAAATAGAGAGGGAATAAATTAAGTATTATAAATGTAGGGATTGATGAGCATAGTTCTGATTGAAAAGATATTTATAAAACTATTATAAAAACAAGTATTCTAATAATAAGGTAATTTTTTCTATGCTTTATTGTGACTCATTTTCTATTTTTAATTGATTTTATTCTAAAAAATTAATTGTTTTAGGTATTAAACGCTGTACCAAGAATTACTCCATATATAACTATATAGTACTCGAAGTGGATATTGTCATTATGCCGACATTAACGAAAATTGCCTGGATAAAGCCGGGTATGGCTACAAATCAGCGAAAAATAGCAGACTACATTTTAGATAATCCAGAGAAAACAATCACTTTATCGTCACAGCAACTTGCTGAAACAATGGGTGTGAGTCAATCTGCTATTGTTAAATTTAGTCAAAAAATAGGATTCAAAGGCTTTCCTTCTTTGAAACTTGCCATTAGTGAAGAGCTAGGTCGAAAGAACGCGAATTCAGGAGCAAATCCGAGCCTATTACATAATCAAATAGGCTCGGAAGATAGTTTAGTGGTTATTGCACAGAAACTTGCTCAAGAGAAAAATAATTCAATTTGCGATACGACTCGCCAAATTAATTACCTTCATTTTGAAAAGGTGATCCAACTTATTGATGAAGCTCAACGAGTTCAGATTATTGGTATTGGTGGTTCAGGGCTAGTTGCTAGAGACTTAAGCTATAAATTACAGAAAATAGGAATAACCACGCTGATTGAAACAGATCATCATGTTCAGATATCTGTTGCCCAAATGTTAAGTTCAAAGGATTTACAGATAGTCATTTCTTATAGTGGCAAAAGAAAAGATATGTTAGTTGCAGCCTCTGTGGCTAAAAAACAAGGGGCAAAAATCATTGCTATTACAGGAGAAAAACACTCTCCATTAGGAAGGATTTCTGATTATATATTAGAAACAATTGCGGATGAAGGTGAGTGGCGAAGCGCTTCAATTTCTTCACGTACAGCACAAAACACGATCACTGACCTTATTTTTATGGCGTTATTAAAGAAACGAGATGAGTGTGCGAAGACATTAGTGCTAAGTTCACAGGCATTAATTAATAGCCTGGATAATTAAAAATTTTGAACTGATTCAAAAAACTAATATTTAAATGTAGGTATTTCCACTTATTACTAAAGTTATTCTCCTAACGGCCGAAACGATAGTTATTTAGGCAGTCTTTTTTTGTTGAGATGTTTTAATTTCAATGTCGAGGAGAGTAACTAATGCGTAACAATCAACCGGTGACACAGCGAGAATACCCGGTATCTGAAAACGCAACACTGATGTCGACGACAGATCTTGATGGCAATATTATTTATGCCAACGAGGACTTTGTCGAAGCCAGTGGGTTTTCAGTGGAAGAACTTGTGGGGCAACCCCACAATATTGTCCGACATCCAGATATACCTTCAGAAGTCTTTAAGGATATGTGGAGGACGTTAAAGCAAGGCGAAATTTGGACCGGGATCGTGAAGAATCGTCGTAAAAATGGGGATCACTATTGGGTAAGAGCGAATATCACTCCTATTATACGTCAGGGTAAGATTCAAAGTTTTATGTCAGTAAGGACTGCTGCAAAAAAAGAGGAAATAGCACAAGCCTCAGCACTTTACGCCGCATTTAATCAGGGTAAGTATCCTTCACACACGTTTTTAAAAGGTGCTTTTGTTTATAAAGGGTGGCAACGTTGGCGCTCATGGAATCAAACAATTTCATTAAAAAAACGGCTCCGTCTTTTTATTCTCTTACCCCTACCTTTTATGTTGTTAAGTGCATGGTTTGCTGGTTTGTCGGGTTATGCTCTTTTTATGCATATCGCAATTTTACTGGTATTACTAATGGCAAATGAACGTATTCTCTATTTTCAGATTGTTAAGCCCATTAGGCTACTTAATAAGCAAGCGAATCGTGTTGCAACAGGCGATGAACATAACGTTACATATATAAATCGCATCGATGAAGTGGGTATGACACAGCGTTCAGTTAATCAATTAGGACGCATGTTCCGTTGGTTAGTCAGTGATGTGAGTCATCAAATTCATCAAGTAGATATCTCTTGTGATCAATTAGCCGCAGGTAATCGCGATCTGTATGTAAGAACAGAGCAAACCGCCAGCAATGTTGAAGCAACCGCCTCAACGATGAATGAATTAACGACGGCGGTAAGCAGTAATAGTGAAACGGCAGGACAGGCAAACAACCTTTCTAATATTACTTGTGAGGCTGCGATAAAAGGAGGTGGTGCAATGGATAATATCGTCAATACGATGAATGATATTGCGAAGAGCTCTGATCGCATTAGTAATATCATTGGTGTTATTGATAGCATTGCCTTCCAAACTAATATCCTTGCACTAAACGCATCCGTAGAAGCCGCCAGAGCAGGTGAACAAGGTCGAGGTTTCTCGGTGGTTGCAACAGAAGTAAGGGAGCTAGCACAGCGCAGTGCTGAAGCGGCGAAAGAGATCAAAACATTGATCAGTGCTTCAAGTAGCAATATCAAAGTTGGCTCAAAGCAAGTCAATGAAACCGTCGAAACAATGGAAGATATTGTGGTACATGTTAAAAATGTGACTGATTTAATTGGTGAAATTAGTCTTGCATCATCAGAACAGAGTGCAGGTTTAAAAGAGCTTGGTCGCGCTGTTGAAAAATTGGAATCGATTACGCATGAAAATGCGAATTATGTTTCTAAAGCATCAATGATTTCAGGTGAAATGAAAGTACAAACTAATTACTTAGTTAGTGCAATCAATGTATTTCATTAATTTGTCATTATTTAAGAAGTAAAAGAAAAAGACACCTACTAAAAATAGGTGTCTTTGTGTTTATCTAAATCACGTTTTTATCATGATAAAATCAATGGCTTAAAAGCTTGTCCAATCATCATCTTCACCATCATTTACAGTCGCTGTTCCTTTTGCTGGCTTTTTCTCTTTCGCGTCATCCTTGACTGTATTTTTTATCTTCTCATCTTTTGTATGCAGTGATTTTTCAGATGAGAATTGTTTTTCTATTACTTTGTGTTGTGCCTTCTTATTGAACTGTTCACTTTCAGCCGTTTTAAACTGCTCAACGATTTGTTCAAGATTACCCGCTTCTTCAGTTAATAAGCTGGCAACAGCAGATGATTGTTCAACCATAGTGGCATTTTGCTGTGTGGCTTTATCCATTTCAGTGACCGCAAGAGAGACTTGAGTAATACCTCGAGTTTGCTCTTCTGACGCAGATAAAATTTCTGTCATTGAATCTTCAACATGTTTTACGGACGTCAATATTTCGCCCATAGAAATGCTAACTTGTTCAACCAGATCGTTACCATGACGAACACGGCTAATAGAGGCATCAATTAACTCTTTTATTTCCTTTGCAGCTTCGGCACTGCGTTGTGCTAGCTCCCTTACTTCTGTTGCAACCACCGAGAAACCTCGACCTTGTTCACCTGCTCTTGCGGCTTCAACCGCAGCATTTAACGAGAGAATATTGGTTTGGAAAGCGATGCTATTGATAACGGCAGTGATTTCACCAATTTTTTGTGAGCTATCGGCAATATCAGTCATCGTTTTCACCATTCTATTGGTGACATCGCCCCCTTTGCTGGCAATATTGGAAGTCTGACTGATAAGGTGTGAAACTTCACGAGCACTTTCTGTATTATTTCTCACTGTTGCTGTGAGTTGCTCCATACTTGATGCGGTTTCTTCTAATGCACTCGCTTGCTCTTCGGTACGACAAGAAAGATCGGTATTCCCTGCAGATAATTCTTGAACGCCTGTATAAATATGATGGCTTGTCCCTCGGATCGCATTCACAATTAATGACAGTTCAGTACGCATATATTGAATACCTGTTATTAATTGGTCGATTTCATTATTTCCTTTCGCTGTGACATCTTTATTTTCTAATAAGTTTCCTTGTGAAATTTCCGACATATAATCGACAATTTGATTGATACGTAAAACAATATTTCGACGTATCCAAAGTACAACAAGGACAGTAAAAAGAATAAAAACAAACATAAAGACAAAAGCTAAAACCAAGGTACGTTCATAATTACCTTGAGCTGCTTTTATTGCATGAGTAACAACGTTATCACTGAGATAATCTGTTGCTTCATAAAGGGATTGAGTAAAGCGCTCATTGGTATTATGTGCATAAAGAGATTGAAAACCGTAGTAATCACGAATTTCTAAACACGATACAAGTTGGTCAAGATCGTAAAGCACACGGTTAAAGAGTTTTTTCATGCTCTCTATTTTTTCGGGATCAAAATTTGCTTCTTCGGTAGCAGTGAAGTATGTAGTTATAATACGTATAACTTCTTGTTTTCTTTTGGGATAAGAGGAAATGAAATCAGAAATTTTATTTTCTGCAATATCTGGTGTGAGATGAGCTTCAAACATAACATTTAGCATATCTTCACGTAATTTATTTAATTCAGCATAACCATAATCCATCGTTTTTATCTGTTCAAAGCCATTCGCTAATTGTGAGATCCGCTTATTTGTTAAACTCGCATCACGGATACTCATTGCACCAGAAAAAAGTTGAATGGCGCAAAACAGTATTAAGATAAACATTAAGCCATTAGATATTTTTATTCGTTTCAGCATAGCCTTACCTATTTAATTGGTTTGTAGGACACACAGCAAGGAGCGATAACTATTTATCAATTAAACTTATTCGGCTAGATGTTTAAAAACTTTACCTTTTCTACTCTTTTTGATAGTAAAGACGACTTATATTTCTTTTTTTAGCTTTAATTGCCAGCTAATGGCTAAAATTTTCTAATGATTAATAGAAAAATCTATAAGTATATTAGCTTACTTATTTTTTGTGTTAATTGTTAATTTATAAATTTAAATAATCTTTTGTTGGATATTAAAGCGATAATAAGCAGTATTTTATTTTTATTTATCTTTTTATCTTATGATAAGACAAATAAAATTATCGCTTTCATAAACACTCTTAATTTTTCTTAAAAAATGTGTTTATTTCGTATAAAAAATGATCTTTTTTTTGTGTTTATGTGCGGTGAGATTAGAAATACTCCCAGAAAAAGCACTGGGAGTATGGTAGGTAGAGGTTTTGTTATATGTTCTGGACTATTTTCTACACAGCTATCTTTCACATCATAGTGTGAGAGATATCATTAAAAGCTTTCCCAATTATCGTCAGTTTCATGATTATTGGTTTTGATTGTTGGTGTTTTAAGTGTTTCCGAGTCTTGTGATTTAGCTGAAAATGCAGGCAACTTAGTTTTAGTTGGCGCAACTTTTTCGTGCTCCACTTTGAATGTATTCACAATCGTATCCAACATACTTGCTTGTTCACTTAATGTGGCAGAAGCAGCCGTTGATTGCTCAACCATCGCCGCATTTTGCTGAGTGGCTTTATCCATTTCATTAACAGCAAGGCTGATCTGTGCAATACCACGGGTTTGCTCTTCTGATGCAGATAAAATTTCTTTCATCGAACCCGAAACATGATTAACAGATGTGACAATCTCACCCATTGATAAACTTACTTGTTCGACAAGATCATTACCTTGTCTAACACGTAATATTGTTGATTCAATCAGCTCTTTGATCTCTTTCGCCGCTTCTGCACTACGCTGTGCTAAATTACGAACTTCACTTGCAACCACAGAGAAACCACGGCCTTGTTCACCCGCTCTAGCCGCTTCAACGGCAGCGTTTAGGGCTAATATGTTGGTTTGGAAAGCAATATCATCAATAACTGCGGTGATTTCACCAATTTTTTGTGAGCGGTCGGCAATGTCTGTCATTGTCATTACCATCTTATTACTATGCTCACCACCTTGAACGGCAATATCAGCAGTACTCATAACAAGCTCTGTGACTTCACGAGCGCTTTCTGTGTTGTTACGAATAGTTGCGGTCATCTGTTCCATGCTGGATGCCGTTTCTTCTAATGCGCTGGCTTGCTCTTCCGTTCTACTAGATAAATCATTATTACCCGCAGCAATCTCTTGTACGCCAGTATAAATGGTTGCACTAGTATTTCGAATAGAGCTTACCATCTCTTTTAATTGAGCACGCATTTGCTGTAAGCCGAGCATGAGTTGATCAATTTCAGTCTTACCTGAAACATCGCTATCAATACGACTGACTAAATCACCTTTAGCAATTGCCTCTTGATAAATGATCATTTGGTTAATGCGCACAATGATGTATTTGCGGATCCAAATAAGCACTAAGGTGGTAAAGATGAGGAAGATACCCATAAAGAGTGATGCTATCCACAACATGCTGTGGTAGTTATCTTCTGCTTCAATCACTGAAGGATTCACAACTTCATCGGTAATAAAGTCCGTGGCTTCATACAATGAATTCGTGAAGTTAGTGTTTGCTGGGCTTTTTAAAATTAAACGAACTGCGTTAGTGTTGCGTTCACTTAAATACTGCGCCAGTAAATCAAGATCAGCTCGGCTCTTTTGATAGAGCTGTTTGATCTGAGCCATACGTTGCTGATCGAAACCTGTTTGCGCAGATAGCTCAACATACTCATTCATCAATGCATCAACTTGCGCTTTACGTGCAGGCATGGTTTGCATAAATGTGGTGATGTTCGCATCCTCAGCTTGAGGATTTGAAATATAACTAAATGCTTGTGCAATAATATCAGTACGTAATGTATTCAACTCCGCATAGGTATTATCCATTGTGCGTAGTTGATCGAAACTGTATGAAATTTTTTTAAGAGTATTTTGAGTCTGGTAGGCATCGTGAATGCTTTGTACTCCAGAAATGATCTGAATAATACAAAACAGAGTCAGGACACACATTAAACCTTGAGAGATTTTAATTCGTTTTAACATAACCCTACCTATTAGCTTTGCCTTTTCGTTGGTAAGTGGGAGGTCCACTTAGCAGAATGATTAATTCGGCTGGAATGTTAAAAACTTTAGTGTGAAAGAATTTATTTCCCTTACTTAATATAAATAGGTAGAAAATAAACGTTAGATGGTTATTTTTATTGGGTTATTACTAGATAGGGTGAGATTATGTTTTGTGTAAATAGTGCTATTGTAAAATGATATAAATACCGTAAGTGAAATGAATTGTATAAATTTTCAGAATGAATTGAAGGGCGAAAATAAAGGAACTATTTCACTTAAAATAGTTCCTTTTTTAATGAATTGCGTTGTATTACTGGGCTTCAAATGTGTTTGTCATTTCTTCCAGTGTTTCTTGTAACTCCATCCACTCCATTTCCACTTCTTCTAGTGCAGATTTCGTAACACCTTGTCGGCTTAAGCAATCAGAAAGCTCATTTTTACGGCTAGTATCATAAATGCCACTATCAGAAAGAGCAGTTTCGATATCACTAAGCTCTTGGCTTAATTTATCCATCTTGCTTTCTAATGTTGTGAGTTTCTTGCGTAGAGGCTGGGTTTGTTGTCTAAACTCCGCTTCTTTGCGTTTTTGCTCTTTTTTATCTTGAGCGCTTAAATTGGTGCTTGTCGTGATATTGTCGTTATCTTGTTGGCTCTTATTTGCTTGTGTCTCTTGACGATTTTGATCAACTAACCACTGTTGGTAATCATCAAGATCACCATCAAATGGCTCAACTTGACCATCGTGTACCAGATAGAGATCGTCAGTGGTCGAGCGTAATAAATGCCTATCATGCGATACGACAACAATTGCCCCTTCAAAGCTAATTAAAGCTTGAGTGAGTGCTTGGCGCATATCTAGATCAAGGTGGTTTGTTGGTTCATCCATTAATAGCAAGTTAGGGCGTTGCCAAACTAAAAGTGATAAGACCAAGCGCGCCTTTTCACCCCCAGAGAATTGACCACAAGCATCTGTGACTTTATCGCCATGAAAACCGAAACCACCCAAGTAATCACGTAATTTTTGTTCAGTTTCTTTAGGTGCTAAACGCGTTAAATGTTGTAGTGCCGATTCATCTGAGCGCAAAAACTCTAATTGATGCTGGGCAAAATAACCAAGCTTAATACCTTTAGAAAGTGCCAATTTCCCCTGTAACGGTTCAATTTCACCTGCAAGTAATTTAATCAGTGTCGATTTACCCGCACCATTGCGTCCTAATAATCCAATACGCGAGCCGGGAACTAAATTGAGTTTGATATCATTAAGAATAACTTTTTCACCATAACCCGCGCTGACTTTCTCCATTGATAAAAGTGGATTAGGTAAGCTTTCAGGTTGGCGGAAGCTAAAATGGAATGGGTTATCTGAATGCGCAGGAGCAACCTTTTCCATTCGCTCAAGCATTTTGACACGGCTTTGAGCTTGTTTGGCTTTTGTCGCTTTCGCTTTAAATCTATCTATGAAGCTCTGTAAGTGTGCAATTTTGGCTTGTTGATTTTCAAACAGAGCTTGCTGTTGTGCGAGTTTGGTTGCACGTTGCATTTCAAACGAAGAGTAGTTACCTGAATATTCAAAGATTTTTTCTTGCTCGATATGCAAGATTTTATCTACGATAGGATCAAGAAAATCACGGTCATGGGAAATTAAAATAAGCGTGCCTGTGTAGCTTTTTAGCCATTTTTCTAGCCAAATAACGGCATCTAAATCTAAGTGGTTGGTTGGTTCATCGAGTAGCAGTAAATCAGAGCGACAAATCAGCGCTTGTGCCAAGTTTAAACGCATTCTCCAGCCACCTGAAAATGATTTTACAGGTTCATTAAGCTGTTGTTGGCTAAAACCTAAACCATTCAGTAAAGTTGCTGCACGAGATTGTATCGTCCATGCATTAATCGCATCTAATTGCCCGTGGATCAGAGCGATAGCATGGCCGTCATTTATTTCGTTCGCTTTTTGTAATCGTTGTTCTAACTGGCGATATTCTCTATCACCATCAATAACATAATCAATAGCAGGTACATCAAGCGCAGGTGTTTCTTGGTTAACCCACGCCATTGACCATGTACTAGGATAGGTGACATTGCCTGCTTCAGCTTGCAGCTCACCTTTCAATAAAGAAAGTAATGTGGTTTTGCCACAGCCATTTTTACCGACTAGACCAATCTTTTGCCCTGGATTAATGGTTGCACTGGCATTGTCCAGTAACACTCTGACACCACGGCGAATTTGCAAAGAAGAAAAAACAATCATAAATATCGTCTATTAAGAGTATGTAAATTAATATATAGAGTAAGTTGTTCGTAACAGTTGGTCACAATGCGTGCATGGTAACGGAAAAAACAGTTTCTGACACGTTTTGTAAGGAGGAATGATGTCAAACGCATCAAATGTATTACTGGTGTATGTTCATCCCGAGCCGCGCCAATCAGTCGCCAATAAAGCGTTATTAAAAGCGGTGAGGGATTTAGAGAATATAACTATCCATGATTTATATGCTACTTATCCTGATTTTTTTATTGATATACACCATGAACAATCCTTGTTGTGTAAGCACCAAGTGATCGTTTTTCAATTTCCATTGCAAACATATAGTTGCCCAGCATTATTAAAAGAGTGGCAAGACAGAGTGTTAACTCGTCCATTTGCTAACAAAGCTGGTAGAGCGCAATTAAAGGGTAAGTCATTTCGTTGTGTTATTACAACGGGAGAGCCTGAACAGGCTTATCAATATAATGGGAAGAATCACTACACACTGACAGAATTATTACGTCCTTTTGAATTAATGGCAGAAATGTGTGGTATGCGCTGGCTATCACCAATGATTGTATATTCAGCAAGACAACAATCCAAAACAACACTGACTCATATCGGTGAGGCTTATCGCCATTGGTTAAGTGCGCCACTTGAAGGGGAGCAAGCCTAATGGAAGATAATTGGATGATTAAAGCTGTGCTCTTTTTCTTGTGTGCTGCCGTGATTATGGTACCGATTGCACAACGCCTTAAAATTGGTGCAGTACTCGGCTATTTGATTGCCGGTATTGCCATTGGTCCTTGGGGATTAGGGCTGTTTAAAGATGTTGATAACATCTTACATTTTGCTGAATTAGGTGTGGTCTTTTTAATGTTTCTTATTGGTTTGGAATTGAATCCAGCCAAACTATGGGAATTAAGACGTGCCATTTTTGGTGTTGGTTCAATGCAGGTGGTATTAACGGCTTCTATTTTTTCAGGGCTCATTCTCGTTTTTACTTCTTTTTCATGGCAGGCAGCTGTTATTGGAGGCTTAGGTATTGCGATGTCTTCTACGGCGATGGCATTGCAACTTATGAACGAGAAAGGGATGAATCATAATGAAGGCGGACAATTAGGTTTTGCTGTTTTACTTTTCCAAGATATGGCAGTTATTCCTATCCTTGCTGTTATCCCTTTGTTAGCTGGAGAAACGGCAAGCAGTGATTGGTATCGCATTGGCGTGAAAGTGGCAGCTTTTGCTGGATTGCTGATTTGTGGTCGTTATTTATTACGCCCACTCTTGCGCTTAGTGGTGAAATCGGGAGTAAGAGAAGTTTTTACTGCCGCAGCGCTGCTTGTTGTGTTAGGTGCTGCTATTTTTATGGAAACCCTTGGTTTTTCAATGGCGATGGGAACCTTTATTGCGGGTGTGTTATTGGCAGATTCAGAGTATCGACACGAATTAGAGATCTCTATTGAGCCTTTTAAAGGTCTACTTTTAGGACTCTTTTTTATCTCTGTCGGTATGTCTTTAGATATCGGTATCTTATGGCGGTATCTTCCACAAGTATTATTGGGTGTCTTAGTTCTGGTTATTGTAAAAGCATTGATACTTTATAGTATCGCTTGGTTAGCCAGACTGCGTTTTTCCACACGACTACAATTCTCAGCTGTGTTAAGCCAAGGCGGGGAATTTGCGTTTGTTGTTTTCTCGACATCGATGGCTATGGGCGTATTAGATAGTCAGCAAATGGCGTTATTGTTGGTTGTTGTCACACTTTCTATGATGACAACGCCTCTTGTGATGCAAATGACAGACGCTGTGTTTGCTCGTCGTTATAATGACGCTAAAACGGACGAACAGCCCTTTGTTGAAAATAACCACCCAGAGGTCATCCTTGTCGGATTTGGTCGAATGGGACAGGTTGTAGGACGCTTGTTAATGGCGAATAAGATTAACGTCACGGTATTAGAGCATGATGTCGGAAGCATAAGCACCATGCGTAAATATGGCTATAAAGTTTATTACGGTGATGCCACTGATCTCAATTTATTGCGCGCAGCTGGTGCTGAACATGCTAAAACTATTGTTATCACCAGTAATGAACCTGAAGCAACGATGGAAATTGTTCATCTCTGTCAGCATCACTTCCCTAATTTGCATATTATTGCAAGGGCAAGAGGGCGTGTTGAAGCTCATGAGTTGCTCAAAGCGGGTGTGACAGATTTTAGCCGTGAAACATTTTCGAGTGCTTTAGAATTAGGGCGTAAAACGTTGATTGAATTAGGAATGCATCCTCATCAAGCTTATCGAGCACAACAGCATTTTCGTCGTCTGGATATCAACTTATTGAGAAAGCTGGTGGATGAATCACCTGAAGAAGTTTCTAACGTTTCACGAGTAAAAGAAGCGAGACGGGAACTTGAGGAGTTATTTAGTGAAGAAATTCGTCAAGAGCACCATCAGCCTGATATTTGGGATGAATCTTTAACAGAAGACATTCCTGAAATACGTAAAGAAAAAAAATCTATTGATAAATAGGAGAACTGACCCCATGTCTGCAACCCGTAAACGCTTTATCGCAGGAGCTGTGTGTCCACACTGTCAAGCTCAAGATACACTCAAAATGTGGCGTGAAGATAAAGTGGATATTGTGGAATGTGCGAAATGTGGCCATCAACAACGGCAAACAGAGGGTGAAGTTAATGCCCTTGTTCGTGAAAATGAGCAGGTCATTGGGATCTTTACACCACAATAATTGTAGGTTTTTTGATATAACCCGATACAGAAGATTTATTTTTCGTTACAATCGGGAAAATTTTGCCCACGGGTATGTAGGAGATGTCATGAAAGTAGCAAACGACTTGGTAGTTAGTCTGGCTTATCAAGTAAGATCAGAAGACGGTGTTTTAGTTGATGAGTCCACGGTGAGCGCACCGTTAGACTATCTGCATGGCCGTGGTTCTTTAATCAGTGGTTTAGAAAATGCATTAACAGGTCGCGAAGTCGGTGAAAAATTCGACGTAGAAGTGGCTTCTGATGATGCGTATGGTCAATACGACGAAAACTTAGTTCAACGCGTACCGAAAGATGTTTTTGTTGGTGTTGATGAGTTAGAAGTTGGTATGCGTTTTCTTGCTGATACCGATCAAGGTCCAGTACCAGTAGAAATTACAGGTATTGAAGGTGACGAAGTTATCGTTGATGGTAACCACATGTTAGCGGGTCAAAACCTGAAGTTTCATGTTGAAATCGTTGCAATTCGTGAAGCGACTGAAGAAGAATTAGCTCACGGTCACGTACACGGTGAAGAAGAAGAGCACGAATGTTGTGGTGGCCACGGTCACGGTGAAGAAGGCGGATGCTGTGGCGGTGGTCATGGTCATGGTCATTCACACGGTGAAGAAGGTGGATGCTGCGGTGGCGGCGGTCATGGTCACGGTGGTCACGGCCACGGTCATGGCGGTTGTGGTTGCCAGCACTAATCTTTCGTTGAAAAGATCAAAAGGAGCGTTTAAACGCTCCTTTTTTGTTTTCGGTTTTGATATCAATAACAAACGAGAACTTAGTAGTGAGGTGGAGGCGTTTCATCCTCAGGTCTAGCAAGTATTGAAGTTTGAGAGTTTTTTAGGCGCTCAGAAACAATTTTTAAGGCTTCTTTAAAGCGGCTAATTTCTATTTGCTGCTGTGTGACCACTTGGTTTAATTCTTCAATAGTCGCATCTTGGAAAGCAACTTTGCTTTCTAATTGAATGAGCAATCGCTCTACTTCCTTAATATCCATTGTGTTTTTCCTCCTTTAAAATGTCCTATTACGACGAATATGATGAACAAACTCGCGAAATTTAATCTTATTTACTGATATATACACAGGAAGACATAAATCTGGTTTGAGATAAAAGACTATTTTGCTAATGTGATAGCACTCTGTGCTGACAAAAATCCTAACATTAACTGTTAAGAGTGTCGGCAAATTTTTTAAATTCATATAAAATTGCTACCCGCGGATGAGATCTATACCGCAACGACAGCAAGATGTGATGCAAAACGTTTAAGCAAAGATCTATGATGATCGCTTGTAAAACGTAGCGACTCACTAACATATACTGGAGAATGGGATGAAATCTTTATTAAAAACGACGTTGCTGGCAACCAGTTTAGCTTTCGCATTCAGTGCACCTCATGCATTCGCTGAAGAAGCTACAGCTAAAGTGCCAACATTAAATAGCGCATTTAAAACTCAAAATGAGCAAAATGCCTATGCGTTAGGCGCGTCGATGGGTCGCTATATGGAAGCTGCATTACAAGAACAAAAAAATATTGGTATTACTTTAGATTCTAAACAACTGTTAGCAGGTGTTCAGGATGCATTTAATAGCAAATCAAAATTATCAGACGCTGAAATTGAATTAACATTAGCGGCTTTTGAAGATCAAGTCCGTACTGCTGCAACAGCAAAAATGGAAAAAGAAGCGACTGAGAACAAAACTGCGGGTGATAAATTCCGTACAGAGTTTGCCGCTGAGAAAGGTGTAGTAAAAACTAAATCAGGTCTACTGTATTTAGTTGAAAACCCAGGTAAAGGCAAAACACCAACAGATGCTGATCGTGTTACTGTAAACTACAAAGGCATGCTGATTGATGGTAAACAATTTGATAGCTCTTATGATCGTAACGAACCTCTGACAATCAGCCTGAAAAGCGTTATTCCTGGCTGGACTGAAGGTATGAAGTACATCAAAGAAGGCGGTAAAATCAAGTTAGTTATTCCACCAGAATTAGGCTACGGACAACGTGCAACAAGTGGTATTCCTGCTAACTCAACATTAGTATTTGAAGTTGAATTACTGAGTGTTGAAAGCGATAAGTAATTCACTTATCTCTAATTATCACTAAAAAAATGCTGACATTAATGTCAGCATTTTTATTTCTAATGTATAGCTCATTATTTGTTTCTTAACACATAGCGTTAGTCCACAGTCTCTTCAATAATAATGGCTTTGGGCTTTTTGAAAACAAACAGCAAGCCCACAATGATTGCGCCCATCCCAGCCAAACTTAGCCAAGACATCTTGTTACCTAAGAAGATGTAATCCATTAATGCGGTCACGCCAGGTACTAAATAAAATAAGCTAGTGACATTAACCAAATTACCCGTAGTGAGTAAGCGGTATAATAGCAACTGAGCAACAACAGAAATGATCACCGCAAGCCAAAGTACAGGAATAACAAAGCCAATGTCGAATGAAGCATGAAAGGGCTGGAAGGGGACAAATAATAAACACAACACAAGGCTAACAACATATTGTAGCGGTAAGGCATCCATCGGCGCTAATTGCAGTTTTTTCTGTGAGATCGCACCAAAGCTCATGCAAAGTAGTGCAACTAACGCATAAATCATTCCCGTTAATGAGAGGGATGTATTAAATAAACTTTGGGCAACCACTAACACTAATCCAGCCAAGGCGATTAAAAGCCCTAATAGACGCGTCGCTGTAAAATTACGTTCTATTATCCATAATGTAATAATCGGCTGAACACCCATAATTGTGGCTAACATTCCCGGTGTAATACTATTAGCGAGCGCTAAAAGATAACAGATAGAATAACCACCAATAATAAGTAAACCGACCCATGCCGTTTTTAAACGACTTCCTTTTGGTGGTAAAAAGCGATGACGCTGAATACACAAAAAAGAGAGAAACGCTAAAGCGATAATAAAACGCCAAGTTAAAATTGCAAATGAGCTACCATTATCTAAACCCCAGCGAGAAAAGATAGCGCCACTACTCCACAATAAAACGAATAACGTTGTTGGGCCGAATTTTGCCCAATATTGACGTAAGTACATGATGATATACCTGTAAAATAAGCAATAAGAGAGCTTGATTATTTTTAATGATTATTAGCAAATTGATAAAATATCAATGAATAAACGCAAGCAACATATCACTATATAAGTGGTGATTAAGTACGTTCTTAAGCTAAGTAAACAAATCAAGCAACGTGAGCTGCAACAACCGTTGTATTGACTACAACCACTTTCACAGGCGGAGGTGGTGAAGAGAGAATCTCAATAGGTATAGAAGCAACAGAAATTAATCCTATTATTGATGAAGTTTGCTGAGATTGGCATATCATCAGTGTATTCATAGGATTAATCGCTCGTTAAAATAACAATAATTTGGAATATAGGTAATCTATTCAGTAGTGTCAATCTTTATCCTGCCCACACCAAAAAAGGAAAATTTTCAAAAAATAAAGGTGGGAATAAGTCCAAAAGATAAAGAAAAATGAAAAAAGCTGTGACCTATCACAAAGCTCTTATTCTAAGTCACTTGACGTAGATCTTCTGGCGATCTAACGTCAGAATCGTTCTTAATTCTGTTTTTATATTTAAATTTTTTTAATATTGAATTGATCCGCAATGACGAATCGTTATAAAAAATAGAACCTCAAGTCATTATCATAATTAAAGCCTTTAAGGATTATATAATCAAATGTCTAGCCCGTTATTTAATGGTGACAGCAGCGAGTTTGAAAAACTAGATAGCCGACCTTTTACTCAAACTGATCACGAAATACTAAAGTCCTATGAAGCAGCTGTGGATGGTTTGGCAATGCTCATCGGCAATCATTGCGAAATCGTATTGCACTCTCTGGAAGATTTGAAATGTTCAGCGGTTAAAATCGCGAATGGAGAACATACTGGTCGTAAGATTGGTTCTCCAATTACCGATTTGGCATTACAAATGTTACATGACATCACAGATGAAGATTCAAGTTTTTCAAAGGCTTATTTTACTAGAGCAAAAAGTGGTGCATTGATGAAGTCAATCACGATTGCTATTCGTAATCGTGAACGTCGTGTCATTGGTTTATTGTGTATTAATATGAACCTTGATGTTCCATTCTCTGAAATAATCAAAACCTTTATTCCTGAAGAAACGCATGAAGTTGCATCCGATGTTAACTTTGCCTCATCTGTCGATGATTTAGTGGCTCAAACATTAGAGTTTACGATTGAAGAAGTAAATAATGATCGTGAAGTTGCGAATAATGCCAAGAATAAACAAGTGGTGTTAAGCCTTTATGAGAAAGGTATTTTTGATATTAAAGATGCCATCAATCAGGTTGCAGATCGCTTAAATATCTCAAAACATACTGTGTATCTCTATATTCGCCAGTTTAAAAATGGAGAATAAGGCAACATTATGAGTTCCTTGACATATTGTTTAGTGGTTACAGGGCCTCATTACGGAACTGAACAAGCTTCAAGTGCCTATTTGTTCGCAAATGCCCTTCTTGAAAAGGGGCATCAAATTTCACAAATTTTCTTCTATCGAGAAGGTGTTGTGAATGCTAATAAATTGGTATCGCCTGCAAATGATGAATTTGATCTCCCTAAAGCGTGGGTTACATTGGCGAAAGAACATCAAATTCCCCTGCATGTTTGTGTTGCCGCCGCATTGCGTAGAGGAATTATCGATGAGCAGCAGGCAAAAGAGCAGGAAATGGATAGCCATAACATGGCAACTGAATTTGAGTTAAGTGGGTTGGGTTCACTGGCTCAAGCGATGTTAACCTGTTCCCGTGTGGTGCAATTTTAATGAAGAAAATGAATTCAATCGCATTCCTTTTTACTCAAGCACCTCATGGTAATAGTGCAGGGCGAGAAGGTTTAGATGCTTTACTCGCAACCTCTGCATTAACAGAAGATATTGGTGTTTTTTTTATCTCTGATAGTGTGTTTCAACTTGTTGAAAATCAACAACCTGAAGGAGTGCTATCACGTCATCATGCTGCAACATTTAAAGTGCTACCCTTGTATGATGTGACAAACGTCTATATATCACAGAAAGACATGGCTCATCGTGGATTATCCTCTCAAACTTCTTTTGTGTTGGATGCACAGGTGATATCCCAAGAAGATATTGCTCAAAAATTGAGTGAATATGATGTGGTATTACGCTTTTAATACAGAAGTTAGTCAGGAAGGTTGAACGGTTATGTTGTATACTTATTCTGTCTCTATTTATCAAAGTGATTTAGAGGCTTTTTTATCTTTATTGACAAAAGAAGATGATGTTTTGTTAATACAAGATGGTGTACTGGCAGTTCTTGAAGACAATCCCTTATTAAAATATTGTCTCCAACAGCAAATTTCAGTTTACGCATTAATTGATGATGTTTTGGCAAGAGGCTTAAAAGATCAAGTATCTCATCACATTAAACTTATCAATTATGGTGATTTTGTCGATTTAACGGTAAAACACCCCCAACAAATTCATTGGGGAGCGTAGAATTGCTGTATAATTCTTGACACATGAGCCCGTCAGCAATAAAATTCTGCGTCCTCATGTTTTGTCTTGTTGACAAGACAGAGTTCAAATCCGTGTTTACGAAGCAAAAACCAGGAGCTTTTTTTAAATGGCAACTATTAACCAGCTGGTGCGCAAATCTCGTAGCTCGAAAGTTGTTAAAAGCAACGTTCCAGCTCTGGAAGCTTGCCCGCAAAAACGTGGCGTATGTACTCGTGTATATACTACCACTCCAAAAAAACCAAACTCAGCACTGCGTAAAGTATGCCGTGTGCGTTTGACTAACGGTTTCGAAGTTTCTTCCTACATCGGTGGTGAAGGCCACAACTTGCAGGAACACTCCGTAATCTTAATCCGTGGTGGTCGTGTTAAAGACTTACCAGGTGTGCGTTACCACACTGTTCGCGGCGCGCTGGACTGTTCCGGTGTTAAAGACCGTAAACAAGCTCGTTCTAAGTACGGTGTGAAGAAGCCAAAGGCTTAATGGTTCTCCGTTAAGTAAGGCCAAACATTTTTTCACCATTAATGTCAAAATAAACTCATTGAGTTTTGGACAACCCTGAATTTAAACGGAGTATTTCCATGCCACGTCGTCGTGTAATTGGTCAACGTAAAATTCTGCCAGATCCTAAGTTCGGATCAGAACTGCTGGCCAAATTTGTAAACATTCTGATGGTAGACGGTAAAAAATCTACTGCAGAATCTATCGTATATAATGCGCTTGAGACCCTGGCTCAGCGTTCAGGCAAAACTGAACTGGAAGCGTTCGAAATCGCATTAGATAACGTACGTCCTACTGTGGAAGTTAAATCCCGCCGTGTTGGTGGTTCAACTTACCAAGTTCCAGTTGAAGTACGCCCAGTTCGTCGTAATGCATTAGCAATGCGTTGGATTGTTGAAGCTGCTCGTAAACGCGGTGATAAATCCATGGCTCTTCGCCTGGCAAATGAATTATCTGATGCGGCTGAAAACAAAGGCGCTGCTGTTAAGAAACGTGAAGACGTTCACCGTATGGCAGATGCAAACAAGGCGTTCGCACACTACCGTTGGTAATCCACGGAGTATCGCAACTCTTTTCAGGACAGCTCTGCTGTCCTTTACCTGAATTGAACGCCCACGAGAGAGGAAAAAATGGCTCGTCAAACCCCCATAGCACGCTACCGTAATATCGGTATCAGTGCGCACATCGATGCCGGTAAAACCACTACAAGTGAACGTATTCTGTTTTATACCGGTGTAAACCATAAAATTGGTGAAACTCACGAAGGTTCAGCAACAATGGACTGGATGGAGCAGGAGCAGGAACGTGGTATTACTATCACATCCGCAGCAACTACTGCATTCTGGTCTGGTATGGCTAAACAGTTTGAGCCTCACCGTGTAAACATCATCGACACCCCGGGACACGTTGACTTCACAATCGAAGTAGAACGTTCTATGCGTGTTCTTGATGGCGCGGTTATGGTTTACTGTGCAGTTGGTGGTGTTCAGCCTCAGTCAGAAACAGTATGGCGCCAGGCTAACAAATATCATGTACCACGTATCGCGTTCGTTAACAAAATGGACCGTATGGGTGCAAACTTCCTGCGTGTTGTTGAACAAATCAAAACACGTCTGGCAGCAAACCCAGTTCCACTGCAAATCCCAGTAGGCGCTGAAGAAAATTTCACCGGTGTTGTTGATTTAATTAAAATGAAATCAATCCGTTGGAATGAAGAAGACCAAGGTGTTACCTTCGAATACGAAGACATTCCTGCAAATCTGCAAGATTTAGCTGAAGAATGGCACAACAACCTGGTTGAATCTGCTGCTGAAGCATCAGAAGACCTGATGGACAAATATCTGGGCGGTGAAGAACTGACAGAAGCAGAAATCAAAGCTGCTCTGCGTAAACGCGTTCTAGATAACGAAATTATCCTGGTTACCTGTGGTTCTGCATTTAAGAACAAAGGTGTTCAGGCAATGCTGGATGCGGTAATTGAATACCTGCCAGCACCAACAGATGTTCCTGCTATCAACGGTATGTTACCAGACGGTAAAGATACTCCAGCAGAACGTCATTCAAGCGACGAAGAGCCATTCTCATCTCTGGCATTCAAAATCGCTACTGACCCATTTGTTGGTAACTTAACATTCTTCCGTGTGTACTCTGGTGTTGTAAACTCAGGTGACACAGTTCTGAACCCGGTTAAAGACAAAAAAGAACGTTTTGGCCGTATTGTTCAGATGCATGCTAACAAGCGTGAAGAAATTAAAGAAGTTCGTGCGGGCGACATCGCTGCTGCTATCGGTCTGAAAGACGTAACTACAGGTGATACTTTATGTGCAATTGATGCACCAATCATCTTAGAACGTATGGAATTCCCAGAGCCAGTAATCTCTGTTGCTATCGAACCTAAGACTAAAGCTGACCAAGAAAAAATGGGTATCGCTCTGAACCGTCTGGCTCAAGAAGATCCATCTTTCCGCGTATCAAGCGACGAAGAAACTGGTCAGACTATCATTGCTGGTATGGGTGAGCTGCACTTAGACGTGTTAGTTGACCGTATGCGTCGTGAATTTAAAGTTGAAGCGAACGTAGGTAAACCACAGGTTGCTTACCGTGAAACTATTCGTGATACAGTAACTGATATCGAAGGTAAGCACGCGAAACAATCTGGTGGTCGTGGTCAGTACGGTCATGTTGTTATCGACCTGTCTCCATTACCAGCAGGTGGTGAAGAGAACTACGTATTTATCAACGATATCGTTGGTGGTGTAATTCCTAAAGAATTCATCCCAGCTGTTGATAAAGGTATTCAAGAACAGCTGAAATCTGGTCCATTAGCAGGTTACCCTGTTGTGGATATTCAGGCTCGTTTACATTACGGTTCTTACCATGATGTTGACTCCTCAGAAATCGCGTTTAAAATTGCCGCATCAATGGCATTTAAAGACGGCTTCATGAAAGCTAAGCCAATTCTGCTTGAGCCAGTCATGAAAGTTGAGATTGAAACGCCAGAAGATTACATGGGCGACGTTATCGGTGACTTAAACCGTCGTCGTGGTATGGTTGAAGGTATGGACGATCTGCCTACCGGTAAGATCATCCGTGCTCAAGTACCACTGGCTGAGATGTTCGGTTATGCAACTGACCTGCGTTCACAAACTCAGGGTCGTGCTTCTTACTCTATGGAGTTCTTGAAGTACAACGAAGCGCCTAGCAACGTCGCTCAGGCTATTATCGAAGCTCGTAAAGCGAAATAAGATCCTTTCGAGTTCAATTTAGTTTACGCTCCCTCTAATTGAGGGAGCGATATTAAGGAATATAGTCGTGTCTAAAGAAAAATTTGAACGTTCAAAACCGCACGTTAACGTTGGTACTATCGGCCACGTTGACCACGGTAAAACAACTCTGACTGCTGCAATCACTACAGTTTTAGCTAAAACTTACGGTGGTGCTGCTCGTGCATTCGATCAAATCGATAACGCACCAGAAGAAAAAGCTCGTGGTATCACCATCTCTACTTCACACGTAGAATATGACACTCCAACTCGTCACTACGCACACGTAGACTGCCCAGGTCACGCCGACTATGTTAAAAACATGATCACTGGTGCTGCGCAAATGGACGGAGCTATCCTGGTTGTTGCTGCGACTGATGGCCCAATGCCACAAACTCGTGAGCACATCCTGTTAGGTCGTCAGGTTGGTGTTCCTTACATCATCGTATTCCTGAACAAATGTGACATGGTAGATGATGAAGAGTTACTGGAATTAGTAGAAATGGAAGTTCGTGAACTTCTGTCTCAGTACGATTTCCCAGGTGACGACACTCCAGTAATCCGTGGTTCAGCGCTGAAAGCACTGGAAGGCGAAGCTGAGTGGGAAGCAAAAATTGTTGAATTAGCAGAAGCACTGGATTCATACATCCCAGAACCAGAGCGTGCAATTGACAAACCATTCCTGTTACCAATCGAAGACGTATTCTCAATCTCAGGCCGTGGTACAGTAGTAACTGGTCGTGTTGAGCGTGGTGTTGTTAAAGTTGGTGAAGAAGTTGAAATCGTTGGTATCAAACCAACAGTTAAAACAACTTGTACTGGCGTTGAAATGTTCCGTAAATTACTTGACGAAGGTCGTGCAGGTGAGAACGTTGGTGTTCTTCTGCGTGGTACTAAACGTGAAGAAATCGAACGTGGACAAGTACTGGCAAAACCAGGTTCAATCAAGCCACACACTAAATTCGAATCAGAAGTTTATATTCTGAGCAAAGATGAAGGTGGTCGTCATACTCCATTCTTCAAAGGCTACCGTCCACAGTTCTACTTCCGTACAACTGACGTAACTGGTACTATCGAATTACCAGAAGGCGTAGAAATGGTAATGCCAGGTGACAACATCAACATGATCGTTGAACTGATTCACCCAATCGCGATGGACGACGGTTTACGTTTCGCTATCCGTGAAGGTGGCCGTACAGTAGGTGCGGGCGTTGTTGCTAAAGTATTAGGTTAATTACTCGCGTAATTTCCTAGAGAAGGGCATCAATTGATGCCCTTTTTATGCGTTGTTTGAAAAAGAACCTATCTCATCACTAGTTTGCTGTAAATTATTGGTGAGATAGGCTCTGATACAACGAATCGAGTCCAGTATCTTGCAGATACGAATGTCATAGAGATATGACACTGTGTCAGATGCAATCATAGTTGATTTTATGGTTAGTCTGATTTGTTTTGCTCTTGCGAGGCAAGCTGGCTATTTATTTACATCATATGACAGGTTAATTTATGAGTGCGAATAGCGGAGCTCAAGATAGCAAACGCGGTGGTGATATCGCTAAGTGGATCATTACCGTTTTATTGCTGGCAGTAGCAGTGGGTGGCAACTATCTTTACCGTGAATTTAACCTAGCGTTACGAGCTTTAGCTGTTGTTGCTTTGTTCGTAGCAGCGGGTGGGATCGCGTTGTGGACAACACAAGGTAAAGCAACATTAGCATTTGCTCGCGAAGCGCGTATTGAAATGCGTAAAGTAGTATGGCCAACACGTCAAGAAACATTGCAGACAACCCTGATTGTTGCTGCGGTGACGGCTATTGTGTCATTAGTTCTTTGGGGACTGGATGGCATTCTGGTTCGTTTTGTTTCCTTTATTACTGGCCTGTGAGGTGTTCATGACTGATTCTCCAAAAAAACGCTGGTATGTCATTCAGGCTTTTTCAGGCTTTGAAGGCCGTGTTGCACAGTCTCTGCGTGAACATATCAAATTAAACGAAATGGAAGACTCATTCGGCGAAGTTATGGTTCCAACCGAAGAAGTGGTTGAGATCCGTAGCGGTCAACGTCGCAAAAGTGAGCGTAAATTTTTCCCAGGCTATGTTCTTGTCCAAATGGTCATGAACGATGCAACTTGGCACTTAGTACGTAATGTACCTCGTGTTATGGGATTCATTGGCGGAACGTCTGACAGACCTGCACCAATTAGCGATAAAGAAGTTGATGCGATTATGAATCGCTTACAACAAGTTGGTGATAAACCGCGTCCTAAAACACTGTTTGAACCAGGTGAGATGGTTCGTGTTAGCGATGGTCCATTCGCTGACTTTAACGGTGTTGTTGAAGAAGTTGATTACGAAAAAAGCCGCTTAAAAGTCTCTGTATCAATCTTTGGTCGTGCAACACCAGTTGAATTAGACTTTAGTCAGGTTGAAAAAGGTTAAACCTTTTTACGTTGCTTTCTTGCAAAAGGTGGAAAAGTTATCTACAATTTTCCACCTTTCGTTTTGAGTTGTTTTGCCATAAGGCAAAACAAAGTAAAATCGGGGAGCCCTAGCCGGGCGATATACCCAAATTGAGGAATTAATTAATGGCTAAGAAAGTCCAAGCCTATATCAAACTGCAAGTTTCTGCAGGTATGGCTAATCCAAGTCCACCAGTTGGTCCAGCTCTGGGTCAACAAGGTGTTAACATCATGGAATTCTGTAAAGCATTCAACGCTAAAACTGAAAGCGTAGAAAAAGGTTTACCAATTCCTGTTGTTATTACAGTTTATGCTGACCGTTCTTTCACTTTCGTTACCAAAACTCCTCCAGCAGCAGTTCTGCTGAAGAAAGCGGCGGGCGTGAAATCAGGTTCTGGCAAACCGAACAAAGAGAAAGTAGGTAAAATTACTTCTGCTCAAGTTCGTGAAATCGCAGAAACTAAAGCTGCGGACCTGACTGGTGCTGACGTTGAAGCTATGATGCGTTCAATCGAAGGTACTGCTCGTTCCATGGGCCTGGTAGTGGAGGATTAATCTGATGGCTAAACTAACCAAGCGCATGCGCAATATCCGTGAGAAAGTTGAAGTAACTAAACAGTACGAAATTACTGAAGCTGTTGCTTTACTGAAAGAACTGGCTACTGCTAAATTCGTTGAAAGCGTTGACGTTGCTGTTAACCTTGGCATCGATGCACGTAAATCAGATCAAAACGTTCGTGGTGCAACTGTACTTCCACACGGTACTGGCCGTTCAGTTCGCGTTGCTGTATTCGCACAAGGTGCAAATGCAGAAGCTGCTAAAGAAGCAGGCGCTGAATTAGTCGGTATGGACGACTTAGCTGCTAAAGTTAAAGCTGGCGAAATGGACTTCGACGTTGTTATCGCATCTCCAGATGCAATGCGCGTTGTAGGTCAATTAGGTCAAATCCTTGGCCCACGTGGCTTAATGCCAAACCCGAAAGTGGGTACTGTAACTCCTAACGTTGCTGAAGCAGTTAAAAATGCTAAAGCTGGTCAGGTTCGTTACCGTAACGACAAAAATGGTATTATCCATACCACTATCGGTAAAGTTGATTTCAACGAAGCTCAGTTGAAAGAAAACTTAGAAGCTCTGCTGGTTGCTCTGAAAAAAGCAAAACCATCAGCAGCGAAAGGCGTTTATATCAAGAAAGTAAGCCTGTCTACCACTATGGGTGCAGGTGTTGCTATTGATCAAGCTAGCTTGAGCGCGACAGTTTAATCTTAGATTAGACTAAAGTCATAAAAGACTTTACCTTGGCGTCAAATTTGTATAGAATTTGACGCCTTGAGTTTAGCTATGTTGTATTTTATTTAAGTCGACATAACTAAATTCTCTGAATTTCGGTTGGAGTCTGGCCTATCCAGACCCCGTCCAAGACCGCAGGTGTAAGTAATTACTTAATTTTCCTGCGTAGACGGTGAGAGAGCCAATAAAGAATTATATATTCTGGATTCTACTCACCGTGTTTTAGCGCTTATACCATTGTGGTAATAAGTGATGTGAGTCCCGAGTTTTTACTCGGTTAATCCAGGAGCAAGAAGCTAATGGCACTAAATCTTCAAGACAAACAAGCGATTGTTGCTGAAGTCAGCGAAGTTGCCAAAGGTGCGCTTTCTGCAGTTGTTGCGGATTCCCGTGGCGTTACTGTAGCTAAAATGACCGAACTGCGTAAAGCATGTCGTGAAGCTGGTGTTACTGTACGTGTAGTACGTAACACACTTCTGCGTCGTGCTGTTGAAGGTACTTCTTATGAAGTACTGAAAGATGCATTTGTTGGTCCAACCTTGATTGCATTTTCTGCTGAACATCCGGGCGCTGCAGCTCGTCTGTTCAAAGATTTCGCGAAAGCGAACCCAGCATTCGAGATTAAAGCGGCTGCCTTTGAAGGTGAGTTTATCCCAGGTTCGAACATCGATCGTCTGGCTACACTCCCAACTTACGATGAAGCAATCGCACGCCTGATGGCAACCATGAAAGAAGCCTCTGCAGGCAAATTGGTTCGCACTCTGGCTGCTCTGCGCGATCAGAAAGAAGCTGCTTAATAGCCAATTTCTTCGTTGCTTTATTTACGTATAAACTTTTTCTGAATTTTAGGAACACTTGTTATGTCTATTTCTAAAGACGATATCTTAAACGCAGTTGCTGAAATGTCTGTAATGGACGTTGTTGAACTGATCTCTATGATGGAAGAAAAATTCGGTGTATCTGCTGCTGCAGCTGTTGCTGTTGCTGCGGGTCCAGCAGAAGCTGCTGAAGAGAAAACTGAATTTGACGTTATCCTGAAAGCTATCGGCGGTAACAAAGTAGCAGTAATCAAAGCAGTACGTGGCGCTACCGGTCTTGGCCTGAAAGAAGCTAAAGACTTAGTAGAATCTGCACCAGCAGCTCTGAAAGAAGGCGTAAGCAAAGATGATGCTGAAGCTCTGAAGAAAGCTCTGGAAGAAGCAGGCGCTGAGGTTGAAGTTAAATAATTTAACTTCCCAGAGTGCAGCCTAACGGCTGATGGCTGGTGATTTTTTGGTCACCAGCCTTTTTGCGCTGTAAGGTAAGAGTCACTTTTTCACACTTTTTTGGTGTCTCATTACTTCAATATTTTTTGCTATTGACGACTTAATATACTGTGTTAATCACTACGATCCACGTTCTCGAAAGCTCGGTAGTGAGATCAGCACAATGAAATGATTTAAGAGTAATAGCAATGAATATTCGGAAAATAGTTGTTTTCCTACCTACAAAAAAACAGTGTTAGCAGAATGTCGAGCCATCCTTAAAAAAGTTAAGGACAGGCAGAGTGGGTCACTTTTCAGCGAGCTGAGGAACCCTATGGTTTACTCCTATACCGAGAAAAAACGTATTCGTAAGGATTTTGGTAAACGTCCACAAGTTCTGGATGTTCCCTATCTCCTTTCTATCCAACTTGACTCGTTCCAGAAGTTCATCGAGCAAGATCCTGATGGTCAAAACGGTCTGGAAGCAGCTTTCCGTTCCGTATTTCCTATCCAAAGCTACAGTGGTAATGCTGAATTACAATATGTCAGCTACCGCTTAGGCGAGCCTGTTTTTGATGTTAAAGAATGTCAGATCCGCGGTGTAACTTACTCAGCACCTTTGCGTGTAAAACTGCGTCTGGTCATTTATGAACGTGAAGCCCCAGAAGGCACCGTTAAAGACATCAAAGAACAAGAAGTCTATATGGGTGAAATCCCATTAATGACCGATAATGGTACTTTTGTTATCAATGGTACTGAGCGTGTTATCGTTTCCCAGTTACACCGTAGCCCTGGTGTGTTCTTTGATAGTGACAAAGGTAAAACACACTCTTCAGGTAAGGTACTGTATAACGCACGTATTATCCCTTATCGTGGCTCATGGTTAGACTTCGAATTCGACCCTAAAGATAACCTTTTTGTCCGTATTGACCGTCGCCGTAAATTACCTGCGACTATCATTTTACGCGCAATGAACTACAGCACTGAAGAAATCTTAGGATTATTCTTCGAAAAAACACTGTTTGAAATCAGCAACAACAAGCTGATGATGACATTAGTGCCTGAACGTCTGCGTGGTGAAACTGCTTCATTTGATATTGAAGCAAACGGCAAAGTGTATGTCGAAAAAGGCCGTCGTATTACCGCTCGCCATATTCGTCAATTAGAAAAAGAGCAAGTTGACCGCATTGAAGTACCTGTTGAATACATTGCAGGTAAAGTGGTTGCTCGTGATTATATTGATGAAGCGACAGGTGAACTGATTTGTGCTGCTAACATGGAAATCTCTTTAGATGTGTTAGCTCGCTTAAGTCAAGCTGGTCATAAAACGATTGAAACTCTGTTTACCAATGACTTAGATCATGGTGCTTATATTTCAGAAACTGTTCGCGTCGATCCTACAAACGATCGTTTAAGCGCGTTAGTTGAAATCTATCGCATGATGCGTCCTGGTGAACCACCTACACGCGAAGCCGCAGAAAACTTATTTGAGAACTTATTCTTCTCTGAAGATCGTTATGATCTTTCTGCTGTAGGTCGTATGAAGTTCAACCGTTCGTTAAGCCGTGACGAAGTTGAAGGTTCTGGCATCCTAAGCCAAGAAGATATCATTGAAGTAATGAAAAAACTGATTGATATCCGTAATGGTAAAGGTGAAGTGGATGATATCGACCACTTAGGCAACCGTCGTATTCGTTCTGTTGGCGAAATGGCTGAAAACCAATTCCGTGTTGGTCTGGTGCGTGTTGAACGTGCAGTTAAAGAGCGTCTGTCTTTAGGCGATCTTGATGCATTAATGCCACAAGATATGATCAACGCAAAACCGATTTCTGCTGCTGTCAAAGAATTCTTTGGCTCTAGTCAGTTATCACAGTTTATGGATCAGAATAACCCGCTATCAGAAATTACGCATAAACGCCGTATTTCTGCATTAGGCCCAGGTGGTTTGACCCGTGAACGTGCAGGCTTCGAAGTTCGAGACGTACACCCAACTCACTACGGTCGTGTGTGCCCAATCGAAACGCCTGAAGGTCCAAACATCGGTCTTATCAACTCATTATCTGTTTATGCACAGACTAACGAGTACGGTTTCCTAGAAACGCCTTACCGTGTTGTTGAAAACAACGCTGTAACAGATGAAATTCACTATCTGTCTGCAATTGAAGAAGGTAACTTCATCATTGCTCAGGCTAACTCCGTATTAGACGATGACAATCACTTCGTTGAAGAATTAGTTACTTGCCGTCATAAAGGTGAGTCAAGCTTATTTAGTCGTGACCAAGTTCAGTACATGGACGTTTCAACTCAACAGGTTGTTTCTGTCGGTGCTTCACTGATCCCATTCCTTGAACACGATGACGCCAACCGTGCATTGATGGGTGCGAACATGCAACGTCAGGCTGTTCCTACACTTCGTGGTGATAAACCACTAGTAGGTACAGGTATGGAACGTGCGGTTGCGGTTGACTCCGGTGTTACTGCGGTTGCTAAACGTGGTGGTGTTGTTCAGTATGTTGATGCTTCTCGTATCGTTATCAAAGTTAACGAAGAAGAGACTTACGCTGGTGAAGCGGGCATCGATATCTACAGCTTGACTAAATACACCCGTTCTAACCAGAACACATGTATTAACCAAACTCCTTGTGTATCTTTAGGTGAGCCTGTTGATCGCGGTGACGTGTTAGCTGATGGTCCTTCAACAGACCTTGGTGAGTTAGCATTAGGTCAAAACATGCGCGTGGCATTTATGCCATGGAATGGTTATAACTACGAGGACTCCATCCTTGTATCTGAGCGTGTTGTTCAAGAAGACCGTTTCACTACTATCCACATTCAAGAACTCGCTTGTGTCTCTCGTGATACTAAGTTAGGGCCTGAAGAGATCACAGCTGATATACCGAACGTCGGTGAAGCAGCGTTATCTAAACTGGATGAATCAGGTATCGTTTATATCGGTGCTGAAGTGAAAGGTGGCGACATTCTGGTTGGTAAAGTAACACCTAAAGGTGAAACTCAACTGACTCCAGAAGAGAAACTGCTACGTGCTATCTTCGGTGAAAAAGCGTCTGATGTTAAAGATTCTTCTCTACGTGTTCCTAATGGTGTGTCTGGTACAGTTATCGACGTACAAGTCTTCACCCGTGATGGCGTAGAAAAAGATAAACGTGCATTAGAAATCGAAGAATCACAGTTACGTGAAGTTAAGAAAGACTTAACTGAAGAACTGCGTATTTTTGAAGCTGGTCTATTCGCTCGTATCCGTGGTGTTCTGATTGCTGGCGGTATTGAAGCAGAGAAATTAGACAAATTACCTCGTGAACGTTGGTTAGAGCTGGGTATTGCGGATGAAGAGAAGCAAAACCAGCTAGAACAATTAGCTGAACAGTATGATGAACTGAAAGCTGAGTTCGCGAAGAAACTGGAAGCTAAGCGTCGTAAAATCACTCAAGGCGATGATTTAGCACCTGGCGTGCTGAAAATCGTTAAGGTTTACCTGGCTGTTAAACGTCAGATCCAACCTGGTGATAAGATGGCGGGTCGTCATGGTAACAAGGGTGTTATCTCTAAGATTAACCCAATTGAAGACATGCCATACGATGAAAATGGTAATCCAGTAGACCTCGTACTGAACCCACTAGGTGTACCATCACGTATGAACATCGGTCAGATCCTTGAAACTCACTTGGGTATGGCTGCTAAAGGTATCGGTGATAAGATCAACGCGATGCTGAAACAGCAACAAGAAGTTGCTAAGTTACGTGAATTTATCCAGAAAGCTTACGATCTGGGTATGGCACCTCGTCAGAAAGTTGATCTGGACACCTTCAGCGATGAAGAAGTGTTACGTCTGGCTGAAAACCTGAAAAAAGGTATGCCAACCGCAACACCAGTGTTCGATGGTGCAGAAGAAATGGAAATTAAAGAGATGCTGAAATTAGCTGATCTTCCAACTTCTGGTCAGATTACACTTTTCGATGGTCGTACAGGTGAACAATTTGAGCGTCCAGTAACTGTTGGTTACATGTACATGCTGAAACTGAACCACTTAGTTGATGACAAGATGCACGCCCGTTCTACCGGTTCGTACAGCTTGGTTACTCAGCAACCTCTTGGTGGTAAAGCACAGTTTGGTGGACAGCGTTTCGGGGAGATGGAAGTGTGGGCACTGGAAGCATACGGTGCAGCATATACTCTTCAAGAAATGCTTACTGTTAAGTCGGATGACGTTAACGGTCGTACCAAAATGTACAAAAACATCGTTGATGGTAACCATCAGATGGAACCAGGTATGCCAGAGTCGTTCAACGTATTGTTGAAAGAGATCCGTTCACTGGGTATCAACATCGAATTGGAAGACGAATAACGTATTCCATATAGACAGACTGCTAGAAATGGCAGTCTGTCAAACAGTGACTACACTGGTTTAAAGGGGTGAATGACAGGGGTCATTTGCCTGGCAGGTCTAACTCCGACAGGAGCCATTTCGTGAAAGACTTATTAAAGTTTCTGAAAGCGCAAACCAAGACCGAAGAGTTTGATGCGATCAAAATTGCTCTGGCATCACCTGATATGATCCGTTCATGGTCATTTGGTGAAGTTAAAAAGCCAGAAACAATTAACTACCGTACGTTCAAACCAGAACGTGACGGTCTTTTCTGTGCCCGTATTTTCGGACCAGTAAAAGATTACGAATGTTTGTGTGGTAAATACAAACGTTTAAAACACCGTGGTGTTATCTGTGAGAAGTGTGGCGTTGAAGTTACACAAACTAAAGTTCGTCGTGAACGTATGGGTCACATCGAATTAGCTTCTCCAGTTGCTCACATTTGGTTCTTGAAATCACTGCCGTCCCGTATCGGTCTGCTGCTGGATATGCCACTGCGCGATATTGAACGTGTACTGTATTTTGAATCTTACGTTGTTGTTGAAGGCGGGATGACCAGCCTTGAGCGTGGACAAATCTTAACAGAAGAGCAATATCTTGATGCATTAGAAGAGTTCGGTGACGAATTCGATGCGAAGATGGGTGCAGAAGCTGTTCAGAACCTGTTACAGAGCATGGATCTGGAACAAGAGTGTGAAACGCTGCGTGAAGAGTTAAATGAAACTAACTCTGAAACCAAACGTAAGAAACTGACTAAACGTATCAAGTTACTTGAAGCATTCATGCAATCAGGCAATAAACCTGAGTGGATGATCTTAACTGTACTGCCTGTGTTACCACCAGACTTACGTCCACTGGTTCCACTTGATGGCGGTCGTTTTGCGACTTCAGACCTGAACGATTTATATCGTCGTGTGATCAACCGTAACAACCGTTTAAAACGCCTGCTTGATTTAGCAGCACCAGACATTATCGTACGTAACGAAAAACGTATGTTACAAGAGTCTGTGGATGCGTTATTAGACAACGGTCGTCGTGGTCGTGCGATTACAGGTTCTAACAAACGTCCTCTGAAATCTTTGGCTGATATGATCAAAGGTAAACAAGGTCGTTTCCGTCAAAACCTGTTAGGTAAACGTGTTGACTATTCTGGTCGTTCTGTAATCACCGTTGGTCCATACCTGCGTCTGCATCAGTGTGGTCTACCGAAGAAAATGGCTCTTGAGTTATTCAAACCATTTATTTACGGAAAACTGGAAACCCGTGGTTTAGCGACAACAATTAAAGCCGCTAAAAAAATGGTTGAGCGTGAAGAAGCGGTTGTTTGGGATATCTTAGATGAAGTTATCCGCGAACATCCAGTGATGCTAAACCGTGCACCAACACTTCACCGTTTAGGTATTCAGGCATTTGAACCAATCCTTATCGAAGGTAAAGCTATTCAGTTACACCCACTCGTTTGTGCGGCATATAACGCCGACTTCGATGGTGACCAAATGGCGGTTCACGTACCATTGACATTAGAAGCACAGTTAGAAGCTCGTGCGCTGATGATGTCAACAAACAATATTCTGTCTCCAGCAAGTGGTGACCCAATCATCGTTCCTTCACAGGACGTTGTATTAGGTCTTTACTACATGACTCGTGACTGCATCAATGCCAAAGGTGAAGGCATGGTGTTAAGTGGTCCTAAAGAAGCTGAACGCGTTTATCGCGCAGGTTTAGCCTCTTTACACGCACGTGTTAAAGTACGTATCACTGAAGAGATCAAAGATGGCGAAGGTAACATCACCACTGAAACTAGCTTAAAAGACACCACTATCGGCCGAGCTATTTTATGGATGATCGTACCAAAAGGCCTACCTTACGCGCTGGTTAACCAACCATTAGGTAAGAAAGCAATTTCTAAAATGCTGAATACCTGTTATCGCGTAATGGGCTTGAAGCCAACAGTTATTTTTGCTGACCAAATCATGTATACCGGTTTTGCTTATGCAGCACGTTCAGGTGCTTCAGTAGGTATCGATGACATGGTTATCCCTGCTAAAAAAGCAGAGATCATTGCGGAAGCAGAAGCTGAAGTTGCAGAAATTCAGGAACAGTTCCAATCCGGTCTGGTAACAGCGGGCGAACGTTACAACAAAGTTATCGATATTTGGGCTGCGGCGAATGAGCGCGTAGCAAAAGCGATGATGGAAAACCTGTCTACTGAAACCGTTATTAACCGTAATGGCGAAGAAGAACAACAAGTATCTTTCAACAGCATCTTTATGATGGCTGACTCCGGTGCTCGTGGTTCTGCAGCTCAGATCCGTCAGTTAGCAGGTATGCGTGGTCTGATGGCTAAGCCAGATGGCTCAATCATCGAGACACCAATCACAGCGAACTTCCGTGAAGGTCTGAACGTACTCCAGTACTTCATCTCAACCCACGGTGCTCGTAAAGGTCTTGCGGATACCGCACTGAAAACAGCAAACTCCGGTTACTTGACTCGTCGTTTAGTTGACGTTGCACAAGACTTAGTCGTAACAGAAGACGACTGTGGTACAACCGAAGGTGTTATGATGACTCCGGTTATCGAAGGTGGTGATGTTAAAGAACCACTGCGTGAACGTGTATTAGGTCGTGTGGCTGCAGAAGATATTCTGAAACCAGGTACTGCCGATATTCTTGTTCCACGTAACACCCTGTTAAACGAAAAACTGTGTGACCTGTTAGAAGAAAACTCAGTTGACAGCGTGAAAGTACGTTCAGTTGTAACCTGTAACACAGACTTCGGTGTGTGTGCGAATTGTTATGGTCGTGACCTTGCTCGTGGTCATATCATCAACAAAGGTGAAGCTATCGGTGTTATCGCGGCACAGTCAA
Source organism: Proteus sp. GOKU (assembly GCF_015475555.1). Taxonomy (NCBI): domain Bacteria; kingdom Pseudomonadati; phylum Pseudomonadota; class Gammaproteobacteria; order Enterobacterales; family Morganellaceae; genus Proteus; species Proteus sp. GOKU. The sequence goes on along the minus strand of NZ_CP034105.1, from coordinate 3,757,948 downwards.
TCGGTGAACCAGGTACACAGTTAACGATGCGTACGTTCCACATCGGTGGTGCGGCATCTCGTGCGGCAGCAGAATCTAGCATTCAAGTACGTAACAAAGGTACTCTGAAGCTGTTCAATGCGAAGTTCATTACTAATACTGCTGGTAAGTTAGTTATCACTTCTCGTAACACTGAATTACGTTTAATTGACGAATTCGGTCGTACGAAAGAAAGCTATAAAGTACCTTACGGTGCTCAATTAGCGAAAGGTGATGGCGAAGCAGTTAACGGTGGCGAAACTGTTGCTAACTGGGATCCACATACAATGCCAGTTGTGAGTGAAGTATCTGGTATCATCCGTTTTGCTGACATGGTTGATGGTCAAACTATCACACGTCAAACAGATGAATTAACAGGTCTTTCTTCACTGGTTGTTCTGGATTCAGCAGAGCGTACAGGTAGCGGTAAAGATTTACGTCCAGCATTGCGCATCACTGATGCACAAGGTAATGATGTATTAATTCCGAATACTGATATGCCAGCACAGTACTTCCTGCCAGGTAAAGCAATTGTTCAGTTAGACGATGGCATTACAATTAACGCAGGTGACACTTTAGCGCGTATTCCACAAGAATCTGGCGGTACTAAAGATATCACCGGTGGTCTGCCACGCGTTGCTGACCTGTTTGAAGCTCGTCGTCCGAAAGAGCCTGCAATCCTTGCTGAAATCAGCGGTATTGTTTCGTTCGGTAAAGAGACTAAAGGTAAACGTCGTCTAGTTATTTCTCCATTAGACGGTAGCGATGCATACGAAGAGATGATCCCTAAATGGCGTCAGCTTAACGTATTCGAGGGTGAGGTTGTGGAACGCGGTGATGTTATCTCCGATGGTCCAGAATCACCACACGACATTCTGCGCTTACGTGGTGTTCATGCGGTTACTCGCTATATCACTAACGAAGTACAGGAAGTTTACCGTTTACAAGGCGTTAAGATTAACGATAAACACATCGAAGTTATCGTTCGTCAGATGCTACGTAAAGTTACCATCGAGAATGCAGGAAGCTCTGAGTTCCTCGAAGGTGAACAGGTTGAATACGCTCGCGTTAAAGTATCAAACCGTGTTCTGGAAGATGATGGTAAAGTACCAGCAACGTATGCTCGTGACCTGTTAGGTATCACGAAAGCATCTCTGGCAACTGAATCTTTCATCTCTGCTGCATCGTTCCAAGAAACAACTCGTGTTCTGACGGAAGCTGCGGTAGCGGGTAAACGTGATGAGTTACGTGGCTTGAAAGAAAACGTTATTGTTGGTCGCTTGATCCCAGCTGGTACTGGATATGCGTATCACCAAGACCGTATGAAGCGTCGTCAATCACAACTGCCGACAGATGAAACTGAAACAACAATCAGTGCTGATGAAGCATCTGCTAACTTAGCAGAATTACTGAATGCTGGTTTCGGTGGATTAAAAGACTAAAATCTAATTTAGATTAGATTGAAATGCCCTCCATTGTGAGGGCATTTTTTGTTTCTGTTCTACATAAGTAGGCGAAATGATGAGAATAATAACTAATAGTTTGATTATTCTATGCTTTATTTTTACTGGATTTGTTTCCGCAGTACCTTATGAAAGAGGTATTCCAACAGAAGCTCAATGGGATTTAAAAAAGCCCATTACAACATTGATGCAACTGCGCCAACAAAAAACGCTATATGCATTTGTGGGAGATAAATTACGCCCTGTTGCAGAGCTTTGTCCTAACCAAGGTTTTTATGCATCAGTCGCGGAGGGTGATTACCACAAAATACAATTTGGAAATGCTCAAGGTTATCTTGAAGCGGGTTATTTAGAAGATGGTTATTTAGAAGATATTGCCTCTATTAAACCCGATAAGAAAATACGTTTCTTATCAGATAGCACGAAGAAAACAGATTATCCTATCTACGAATATTTAATTACGACAAAAAATACCCCCATCTATAGTGATAAAGATATTGCTAGCTCACAAATAGCAATACTCTTATCCAATCTACGTTATCCCGTGTTATCACGGACAATAAAAGAAGATGCTGATGGAAATAAAATCAATTGGTTTGAAATTTCTTTAGGTGACCGCTTAGGTTATATTTCATCAAGGGATGTAAAGCCTGATTTAGGGATACCTGTACTCACCTATCATCATATTCTCAAAGCAACGGAAAACCATAATTTTCGCCATACATCAACGACAACATCATTAACTGCATTTACAGAGCAGATGAATTATTTAAAAGATGCGGGATATGAAACACTTTCACTAAATCAAGTTGCAGGCTATTTAAATAAAAGTGTCAATTTGCCGGGTCGAGCTGTTGCATTAACATTTGATGATGGTTTGCAGTCTGTTTATCGCTATGCTTACCCTCTTTTAAAAGAAAATGGCCAACGAGCGACACTATTTGTTATCTCTTCACGAATAAAATCTAAAACACTTAAGTGGGCACCTAATTCATTGCAATTTATGAGTTGGCAGTCACTTAAATCGAGTCGTGATGTTTTTGATATTCAATCACACTCCCATTTTTTACATCGTTTAGATAATAATAAAAAACCTATTATCTTTAGCCGTCAATCCCACACGATTATATTGGATTTGCAACGTTCACAACGTGTATTGCGATTATTAAATCCACATCAATATGCCTTTGCATATCCTTTCGGTGGATATAATCAAAGAGCAATTAATGCAGTCAAAGCATCGGGTATGACATTGGCGGTGACGACTCAGCAAGGAAAAGTTCGTTTAGGTGATCCGCCTTTTGCTCTAAAACGGCTCTATGCTTTGAGTACCGACCCCATTGAGAAATTTGCGAGGATGGTGGGTAATGATGAATATGAAGTGGTTAATAAAAATATCGTTGTTGATAAATAATTAAAAATAAAATTTATAATCTTAAAAAATACCTTTGATATTTATTGAAGGTATTTTTTATTTCTCTATTACTTATTCAGTTAAGATCAATAAATAACTTATATTTTTCAGATAATTATGATGATTTTTTAGTGATAAAAATTCATTTTTTTCTGTAAGCTGGCAATCCAAATTCAGCATGGAGCTAGTTATGAAAAAATCTATATCCATATCTTCTTATGATTCTGCATTTAAACGTTTTATGATGAATGTCAGTAATGCGAAAGACTTTTTCTTTGTCCATTTACCAGAGGACTTGAAAAGTCATTGTGATTTTTCAACGTTGCAATTACAAAATTCTTCTTTCATCGATATTAACTTACGTTCTCGTATGTCTGATATTTTGTATTTAGTGAAAACCAAAGAGGGTGATATTTCTATTTATTTACTGATAGAGCATCAATCTAGACCAGATAAAATGATAGCTTGGCGTATGATGAACTATGCGTTTTACACTATGAATCAACATTTACAGCAAGGTTATAAATCTTTACCTCTCGTTGTTCCCATTCTGTTTTATCATGGAAAGAAAAAACCTTATCCTTTTCCTGTTAATTGGATGTCATGCTTTCCGCTTACTTCACTTGCTAATAAACTTTATTCTAATAGTTTCTCTTTAATTGATTTGACTTCAATTGATGATGATATTTTGCTGACACATAAAAAAGCGGCGGTAATGGAAATTGCACTGAAGCATGTTAATAGTTGTCATGATATTAATGAGATTGCAATACTTCTATCAAAAGCAATAAATCAGAAAAACTGCAGAGATGAAGACACGGTTGCTGTTGTAGAATATTTATTCTCAATTATGGACGCATCAGACTTTGAGTTCATTTTAAATAAGATAGTTGAACAAGTAGATAACCACAAAGAGGTGATTATGAATATAGCGTGGAGATTAGAAAATAAGGGATTTAATTTAGGTGTAAGTGAAGGGTTTGAAATAGGCAAAAATGAGGGGATCGAACTGGGCAAAAATCTAGGTCTTGAATTAGGTAAGAATGTAGGTATTGAAATAGGCTGGGCTAAAGGCATTGAGTTAGGTAAAACGGAAGGCATTGAGTTAGGTAAAATAGAAGGCATTGAGTTAGGCAAAACAGAAGGCATTGAGTTAGGTAAAACGGAAGGTATTGAGTTAGGCAAAACAGAAGGTATTGAAATCGGTAAAAAAATAGTACAAATAGAATTAGCTCAAAACTTATTAAAAGAGAACTTTGATCTTTTATTTATTGAGAAAATATCAGGTTTAAGTATTCAAGAACTTGAAGAATTAGCAGTGTAATAATTTAACTACCTATTCTATATAATATTAAATTAAAAACATTCTAATATATTGTTGTAATATTTTATTTTTCTTTAATTTTTTTAAATTTATTATATGTTACTTTTATTAAACTATTTAATAAAAACCGCCTTTACTATTTGTGATTAAATAAATTAAAGGCGGTTTTATATTATTTAAGCTTCAATTAACGGCCCAAGTAATTATCCCAATCTTTCCATACAGGTTGTAATCCTCGTTCTTTTAATACGTTAATAACATCATTTACATGACGATTATCATTAGGTGAAAATTGTTCTAACTCTTCATGGTTGTCAGAATATCCACCGGGTTGAGTTTTAGATCCTGCACTAATATTATTAATTGCTAAGGGTACTGTATTATCACGAAAATACGGAGATTCACGCGTTGAAAGTGAAAGTTCAACATCGGGCGCTAAAATGCGAAAAGCACAGATCAACTGAACTAATTCAGCTTCATTCATTACTGATGCAGGACTAAGTCCACCAGCACAAGGACGTAAACGAGGAAAAGAGATAGAGTAACGACTTTTCCAATAGCGTTTTTGTAAGAACAAGAGATGTTCCGCCACCATATAACAATCGCTACGCCATTGGCTTGAAAGACCAATCAATGCACCTAAACCAATTTTATCAATCCCAGCTTGTCCTAATCTATCAGGCGTTTGTAATCGCCAATGGAAATCCTGTTTTTTACCTTTTAGATGATGAAGCTGATAAGTGGGTTCATGATAGGTTTCTTGATAAACCATCACACCATCAATACCCAGAGTTTTTAATTCTGCATACTCTTCTGTTGCAAGAGGCTGAACCTCCATCATCAATGAACTGAAATTCTCTCGAATAAGAGGAATGTATTGGCGAAAATAATCCATACCCACTTTTCTTTGATGTTCTCCAGTCACTAATAACAGGCTATCAAAGCCTAATTGTCTGATGCTATTACATTCAGCAATGATCTCGCTTTCATTTAATGTTTTACGTTTAATGGCATTACTCATTGAAAAGCCACAATAAGTACAGTCATTTGCACATAAATTAGAAAGATAGAGTGGAACGTATAATCCCACAATATTACCAAAACGTTGTCGAGTAAGTTGCTGAGCGCGTTGAGCCATAGGTTCTAAGTAATGCCGACCCGCAGGCGAGATCAGCGCCATAAAATCATCAAGTGTAAGGGTATGGTGATTTAATGCGGCTTCAACATCCGCATTGGTTTTACTATTGAGTTTTAATGTAATGTCATCCCAGTCGAGTTGTTGCCAATAATCAGAAAAAGTGTCCATTAGAATGCCCCTAAGTATTGGGTTAATGGACTAGAGGCTTGCGCTTGCATATTCACAACTGAAGCAGGTGTAGCAAGCCCTGATTGTCGAGCAAGTTCACCAGCATCAAGCGCAGCTTTGAATGCTTGTGCCATTAGAATAGGATTTTTGGCAACAGCAATCGCAGTGTTAACTAAAACTGCATCCGCACCTAATTCTAACGCTTCAAGTGCATGACTTGGCGCACCAATACCTGCATCAACAACAACAGGAATTGAGGCTTGTTCAATGATAATTCGTAGAAAATCACGAGTCTGTAAACCTTGATTAGAGCCAATAGGAGAACCTAGAGGCATCACAGCGGCACAGCCAGCTTCTTCTAAACGACGGCATAAAACGGGATCAGCACTGCAATAAGGTAAAACCACAAAACCTTCTTTAACGAGTATTTCAGCGGCTTTAAGTGTTTCAATAGGGTCGGGTAATAAATATTTGGTATCAGGATGAATTTCTAATTTTACCCAATGAGTACCAAAAGCTTCTTTGGCTAAACGAGCCGCAAAAACAGCTTCTTGTGCTGTTTTCGCACCGGATGTGTTAGGTAATAATTTTACCCCTAATGATTTAAGCGGTGCGATTAAATCATCATTACCATTTTTTAAATCCACACGCTTCATTGCCATCGTGACTAATTGGCTACCCGAAACCTTAATGGCTTCCGTCATTAGTGTTGGTGTTGCAAATTTCCCTGTGCCTGTAAAAAGTCTAGATGTGAATGTTGTATCAGCAATTTTTAACATATCAGCCCCCTGCAATTGCTTGGAAGAGAAGAATAGTATCGCCATCATTAATAAAATGTGTTTCCCAATTCTCACGGGGAACGATGGTTTCATTGATAGCAAGTGCTACACCAATAGGTGGTTGCTCTAACTGAATAAGGAGCTGACAGATAGTGACAGGCATATCCAGAGAATATTGTTCGTCATTTACGGTAATGTTCATGCTACCCCTCGACAAACAGGACATGTTTTTGATGGTGTTAAACGCAAAGTACTCCAATTTTGTTTTCTACCATCGAAGAGGCGAAGTTTTCCACTTAGAGAACAGGGTAACCCTGAAAGTAATTTAATTGCTTCAAGTGCCTGAAGTGTGCCAATCACACCCACAACAGGACCTAGAATTCCGGCTGTTCTGCAATTTCGTTGTGGTTCAGCCTCATCTGGATAGAGGCAGTGATAGCAACCATGAGTGAAAGGAGGTTCAAATACCATAAGTTGGCCACTAAACCCTACGGCACTGCCACTGATAAGCGGAGTTTGTTGTGCGACACAAGCACGATTAATCGCTTGGCGTGTGAGCATGTTATCTGTGCAATCTAAGACTAAATTGACCTCTTTAACTAGTTTAGACAATGAGTCATCATCAATACGTTGTTTATAAGAGGTAATTTTTATCTCTGGATTTAATGCAAGCAGAGACTGCTTTGCGACCTCTGATTTTGCATCAGGAATATCTTGAGTTCGATAAAGAATTTGACGCTGTAGATTAGAAACATGCAATTCATCATCATCAACTAAAATAAGTTCACCAATACCTGCACCAGCAAGATAAAGTGATGCAGGAGAACCTAATCCACCAAGTCCAACAATCAGTACTCTTGCTTGTTGAAGCTTATTTTGACCCTCTAAGCCAATATCTTCTAACATCACTTGTCGGCTATAACGCATAAAATCATTATCATTTAGCATGATGGTTTTCCCTCCACTAATTCTAATAATTTACGAGTCACTTGTTCCCAATCTGGTGCTTTTGTTATTGCACTGACTAAGGCAACACTACCGACGCCGGTTGCAACAACATCAGGTACTCTCTCTAGTGAAATCCCACCAATAGCAACAGTTGGAAAATCAGGCGTCTGTTCTACTTGATGTTTGAGTGCCTCCAAACCTTGAGGTTTAGATGGCATATCTTTAGTTGTGGTTGGAAAGATATGCCCTAATGCGATGTAAGATGGATGTAATATTTTTGCTCTTTGTAATTCCGCTTCGTCGCGAGTGGAAATACCAAGGCGTAGCCCTGATTTTTTTATGGCATCAAGATCTGCAATATCGAGATCTTCTTGACCAAGATGAACACCATAGGCGTGATGTTTAATAGCCAGTTGCCAATAGTCATTAATAAACAGTCTTGCGTGATACTGTTTACCTAGTTCTATTGCTTCAATGATCTCTTGTTCAACATTGTCCGGTTGTTTATCTTTTATGCGTAATTGCAGGGTGGTAACGCCTGTTTTTAACAAGCGTTCGATCCATTCAACAGAATCAACAACAGGATAAAGCCCAAGCTTTTTTTCTGTTGATGCGAAAGGGGTGTTAGAGGATCTGTTCATTTTCAGTCACCTCAACACTGGCGATTTCTGCACTGTGGTATAACTCACTGCCATGCTCTTTAAAGGCTTGAGACATTTGTTCCATACCAGCCGCATAATCACGTACTTCTTGAGTTATTTTCATTGAGCAGAATTTAGGGCCACACATTGAGCAGAAGTGAGCGACTTTACCTGATGCTTGAGGCAAGGTTTCATCGTGATATTGGCGTGCGGTTTCAGGATCAAGTGCCAGATTAAATTGATCTTCCCATCTAAACTCAAAGCGGGCTTTTGACATTGCATTATCACGAATTTGAGCTCCAGGATGTCCTTTGGCTAAATCGGCGGCATGAGCAGCAATTTTATAAGTAATAAGTCCTTGTTTTACATCTTCTTTGTTAGGCAAGCCTAGATGCTCTTTAGGGGTGACATAACAGAGCATTGCACAACCAAACCAGCCAATCATTGCCGCACCAATACCTGATGTGAAGTGATCGTAACCCGGTGCAATGTCCGTAGTGAGGGGACCTAATGTATAAAATGGTGCTTCATGACAATGCTCTAATTCTTCTGTCATATTGCGACGGATCATCTGCATTGGAACGTGGCCAGGGCCTTCTATCATGACTTGAACGTCATATTCCCATGCAATTTTTGTCAGTTCACCTAAGGTATGTAATTCAGAAAATTGTGCTTCATCGTTCGCATCTTGAATTGAACCTGGTCTTAATCCATCGCCCAGAGAAAGGGAAACATCATAAGCCGTACAAATTTCACAGATTTCACGGAAATGTTCGTAGAGGAAATTTTCTTTATGATGCGATAAACACCATTTTGCCATGATCGAACCACCGCGAGACACAATGCCCGTTAGGCGTTTTGCCGTCATAGGCACATAACGTAACAACACGCCTGCATGAATAGTAAAGTAATCAACGCCTTGCTCTGCTTGTTCAAGCAAGGTATCTCGGAACATTTCCCAAGTGAGATCTTCAGCAATACCGTTAACTTTCTCGAGTGCTTGATAAATTGGAACTGTGCCGATAGGAACCGGACTGTTACGAATGATCCACTCACGCGTTTCATGAATATAACGACCTGTTGAGAGATCCATTACGGTATCCGCTCCCCAGCGTGTAGACCAAATCAGCTTTTCAACTTCTTCCTCAATGGAGGAGGTTACAGAGGAGTTTCCAATATTGGCATTCACTTTCACTAAGAAATTTCGTCCAATAATCATAGGCTCTGATTCAGGGTGATTGATATTGGCAGGAATGATAGCTCGACCAGCAGCAACTTCTTGGCGTACAAATTCAGGGGTAATATTATCGGGGAGATGCGCACCGAAGCTGAACCCTGCATGTTGTTGACGTAAAACTTCGCTACGAATTCTCTCTCGACCCATATTCTCACGAATAGCAATAAACTCCATTTCAGGCGTAATAATGCCTTGGCGAGCATAATGCAATTGCGTCACACTTTTACCATTTAGCGCTTTTTTAGGGCTTGGTTTTAAGGGAAAACGTAGATGCTCTAATCCTGCATCAGAAAGGCGCTGTTGAGTGAAATCCGAACTTAAAAGAGAAAGTGCTTCAGTATCATTGCGTTCATCAATCCATGGTTGTCGTATTTTTTTTAATCCAAGATTAACGTCGAGTTGAGAAGCCGGATCGCCATAAGGGCCTGATGTGTCATATACAGGTACAGGTTCATTATCTTCAAAAATAGGGGAATCTTTTGATCCTCCGACTAGCGTTTTATCAAGTTGGATCTCACGCATTGGAACTTGAATATCAGCACGTGATCCTTCGAGGTAAATGCGGTTTGAATTTGGGAAACTAACACCTTGAATGGTGCTGATAAACTCTTGAGCTGCATCACGCTGCTCTTTTCGTGGGCGCTGTTTGTTGTTTGTTGGTGAAATATCTTTAACGGATATAGTTTGATTTTGGGACATAGCATTTCCTAATAAATATCATGCAGGCTAATCGCCTGTCGGGTGAATATTGAGAAAAATGCTTGTCTGGAGGTCGCAGGGAGTATCGACAGATAGGTGTATATAGGTGTGTAAAAAATATACGCAATGAAGCTATCAAAAGGTCGAATCACTCTTGTTCCCTTCGCGGGTATTAACCCGATCAGGTTCCGCGGATCCCGAATTAACGGTCTCAGCCTGTGTTTATAATAGCCTTATAAACACTAGGCACTCCGACAAGAAGATGTCCAGTATATGAAAGATTTTAAAAACTACAAGTCCGACATGGGTTATTTATTTAAACCCCAATGTTGTTGTTCCCACGCTTTTTCATCTGAAACTTGAGTTAATTTTTTATCTGCATTAACCGCGATAACGCGATCCGCTTGGTAACATAATGGGAGATCATTAGATGAATCAGTATAGAAATAAATATAAATATTGTTAATGTTACTGGCTTCTTTCCATTGATTTAAACGCTCAACCTTTCCTTCTCGAAATGTAGGAATGCCTTCAATAAATCCGGTGTAATGATTGTCCTTAATTTGCATATCAATACCCATTGAAACATCCACATTGAGTTGTTTTGCAATAGCGTGAACTAGAAAGGACATTGTCGCTGAAATAATTATAACGGGAATATTTTGCTGTCGATATTGTGTAATTATTGATATTCCTTGTGGGTAAAGTAGAGGCTGAATTTTTGTTTCAGTGAAGTCATTAACCCAATGATTTATTTTACTTATATCATGATGTTTAAAATATGCCAGATGTTGAAATAGATATTGGTCTATATCCAGCTTTTCAGCGTAATAGTCTGCGATCATTTGTTCATCTAGTTTTAGAAAATGAGGATCTGTGACTATTTTTTTATCCCACAAATAGTTTGTCCATAAGCGACTAGAATCGCCTGCTAAAAGTGTTTCATCTAGATCAAAAATAGCAATTCTGTTTTTTATTTTATCTGTCATTATAACGGTTCTTACTATTAATAAAATTTATATTTCTATTTAAGAATGTTAATGAATTATAGAAGATAGTCATAATTCATTGAGTGGTTCTTGCTAAAAAGAGTATCCTCTATTCTATATCATTATTTTGGATAGAATGGTCGTTATGCATTTATATACATTAACAGGCTCCGAAAAGGGCTGGTGGACAGTCAGTCTTGGTGGACGAGTATGGTTACCTAAAGGTGAACTTCCGTTTGGCTTAGCTAAAGATTGGGATCTCATTGGTCAGCACGCCAAAATTGTTGGTGAATGGCAAGGTGAAACAGTTTGGCTTATTCATGGAAAAATGGATAACGACATGTGTTCACCAAGGCTTATCGCTTCACAGGATGAAAACTTATTTAAATTAGTTGGTCGAGGTGTCCAGCTGGCTGAGTTTTATCGTTCCCATCGTTTTTGTGGTTATTGTGGCTCTAAAATGCGCCATAGTGAGAGTGAATGGGCGTGTTTATGCGACAACTGTCATGAACGTTATTATCCACAAATTGCCCCTTGCATTATTGTGGGTATTCGCCATGAAGATAAAATCTTATTAGCACATCATGTTAGGCATAAACATTCACCTCTTTATACTGTACTTGCTGGTTTTGTTGAGGTTGGTGAAACCTTAGAAGAAGCCGTAGCCCGTGAAGTGTTTGAAGAGAGTAATATTCGTATTCGTAATATTCGCTATGTATCCTCTCAGCCTTGGCCATTCCCTCATTCCTTAATGATGGGCTTTTTAGCCGACTATGATGGTGGTGAACTACGCCACGATCCTTCTGAATTAACGAGTGCAGGTTGGTATCGTTACGATCAATTACCGCAGATCCCACCGCCAGATACGATTGCTCGACGCTTGATAGAAGATACGATAGCCAATATTAGACAAGATAAAGAAAAGAACTAAATAAAGGCGCTGTCTGCCAACAGTTATTTTTCCAGCATGTTACAATGCATGCTATTTTGCGGCCCTATTACTGTTAATGGAGTTAGTCATGAGTGAGTTGAAAAACGACCGCTATTTACGTGCGCTGTTGCGCCAACCTGTTGATGTCACCCCAGTTTGGATGATGCGTCAGGCAGGCAGATATCTTCCTGAATATAAGGAAACACGGGCACAGGCGGGGGATTTCATCTCATTGTGCAAGAACACAGAATTAGCATGTGAAGTGACATTACAGCCTTTAAGACGCTTTCCTTTAGATGCTGCTATTTTATTTTCTGATATTTTAACTATTCCAGATGCAATGGGATTGGGTCTTTACTTTGAAACAGGTGAAGGTCCTCGTTTTAAATCACCAATAAATAGTATTGATGATATTAAAAAACTACCTATTCCTGATCCTGAAGATGAGCTGGGATATGTGATGAATGCAGTGCGTGCTATTCGTCATGCTTTGCAGGGTAGTGTGCCATTAATTGGTTTTTCAGGAAGCCCTTGGACACTGGCAACCTATATGGTTGAAGGTGGAAGTAGTAAGGCCTTCACAAAAATTAAAAAAATGATGTATTCAGAGCCTCAAGCACTACATCTATTGCTGGATAAACTGGCAGATAGCGTTATTCTGTATCTGAATGCTCAAATTAAAGCGGGTGCGCAGTCTATCATGATCTTTGATACATGGGGCGGTGTGCTAACAGGCCGTGATTACCAACTCTTCTCATTACACTATATGCATAAGATTGTTGATGGTCTTATCCGTGAATATGATGGAAGAAAAGTACCAGTCACTTTATTTACCAAAGGTGGCGGTCGCTGGCTAGAAGCGATGGCTGCGACAGGTTGCGATGCATTAGGACTCGATTGGACGATTGATATCGAAGATGCACGTCGTCGAGTAGGGGATAAGGTTGCTCTACAAGGCAATATGGATCCTTCTATGCTGTATGCACCGCCTGCCAGAATAGAACAAGAAGTCGAAACTATTCTTGCTGGATTTGGTAAAGGTAATGGTCATGTCTTTAATCTTGGGCACGGTATTCATCAAGATGTTCCACCAGAACATGCTGGTGCATTTATTGATGCGGTTCACCGTTTATCGAAGCCTTATCATCAGGATAATGATTAATACCCAACAATTACGTCAAGAGCAGACAGAAAAAGCTCAACAGATTATTTTAACAGACCAATTTACAGCACCAACTTACATAGCAGGTGCTGATGTTGGTTTTGAAGAAGGTGGCGCAGTTACTCGCGCCGCCATCGTGATAATGCATTACCCTTCTTTTGAAATTCTTGAATATCAAATCGCGCGAATACCTACAACTCTTCCTTATATCCCCGGTTTACTTTCATTTAGAGAGTGCCCTGCGTTACTTGCTGCCTGGCAACTAATAAAACAAAAACCTTCTCTTATTTTTGTCGATGGGCAAGGTATTGCGCATCCTAGAAGGCTCGGTGTTGCAAGTCATTTTGGCTTATTAGTGGATACACCTACTATCGGTGTGGCAAAAAGCCGTTTATGTGGCACCGATAAAGCTATCAATGAAGAGATAGGAAGTCATGAGCCGTTAATGGATAAGAATGAGCAAATAGGATGGATTTATCGCAGTAAGAAAAAATGCAAACCCCTGTATATTTCTCCGGGTCATAAAGTGAGTATGGATGGCGCTTTGCAGTGGGTTGAGTTGTGTATGAAAGGATATCGATTGCCAGAACCTACGCGTTGGGCTGATGGTATTGCTTCAAATAGGCGATTATTTGAGCAGTTGAATAAGAATAAGCTCTAAATGACCGGGAAATATGTGGATATTTTTAATTTTCAGGTAAACTGCGCCTAAGTTAAGAAAATGAGTAATCACGAATGTTGAAGAACCCAATCCATTTACGTTTAGAAAAGCTAGAAGCTTGGCAACACCTGACGTTTATGGCATGCCTGTGTGAGAGAATGTACCCAAACTATCAGGTATTTTGTCGCGAAACAGGATTTACCGATCCAATGCTTTATCGCCGTATTCTCGATCTGGTTTGGGAAACTTTAACGGTGAAAGATGCAAAGGTTAACTTTGATTCTCAATTAGAGAAGTTAGAAGAAGCTATTCCTGATGCATCTCAGTTCGAGATTTATGGTGTCTATCCTGCGATTGACGCCTGTGTTGCACTTAGTGAAATTGTTCACTCTCGTTTAAGCGGTGAATCATTAAGTCACGCTATTGAAGTGAGCAAATTATCAGTAGGGACAGTTGCTTCACTTGAAATGACACAAGCAGAAAGAGAAATGAGTGAAGAAGAGCTTAGATCTCTACCTGCAGTTATTGAAGAGTTCGATATCCAATGGGAAATTTACCGTCTACTTGTAGAATGTGAAGAAAGAGATATCGAGCTGATTAAAGGTCTACGTGCAGACCTTCGTGAAGCTGGAATGAGCAATATCGGTATAGAATTAACGCACTAAATCAGAAAAACGTGATTTAGTGCTTGAAAAGCGACGTTTAAAGACTTCACATCACCCCCGTGTATGTTCTACATTGGGTACGAAAAGAAGTGGCTCAGGTGTTTTACTTAATTTATCCTCTTAAAAAGATAAGTTAAGTTTTTTCACCAGATGTTTTTCAAACGATAAAACATACTTTAAGGACTATTTTATGAACAAAGCTGAATTAACCGAATCAGTTGCTGAAAAAGCGGATCTGACAAAAACTCAAGCAAAAGCTGCTATTGAAGCGTTTATCGATTCAGTAACAGGTGCTCTGAAAGAAGGCGATTCTGTACAGTTAGTTGGTTTCGGTACATTCAAGGTGAATCACCGTGCAGAGCGTACTGGTCGTAACCCTCAAACTGGTAAAGAAATTAAAATTGCAGCAGCTAACGTTCCTGCATTTACTGCCGGTAAAGCACTGAAAGACGCAGTAAAATAATTCCTTTGAACGGAATGAACAATAGAGGGGGATTTACTCCCCTTTTGTTGAAACGACAGGGGCTGTTAGCAATAGGATCTGCTTTTTTGCTCAGCGCCTGCTCCTCTACTGTGCAACTACCTGAATTTTCTGCAACAGGTTATATTGCAGATGAAGGTGTTGTCCGGCTATGGCGTTTAAATAATAAAGCGTCAGAACCTCAAGTGATCATGAGTGTTTATAGCTTTTATAAAAAGCCAGAAACTGTCATCACATTCTATGAGTATCGTCAAAATAAGCTTTGGCAAGTCCGCTCTGAAGTTATCAATCCAAATGATCCTTCCTCTTGGCACCTTCGTTTAAATAAACGAGGTGAAGTTATTTTCATGCAACAAGAAAGCCAGAAGCAAAAACGAGCATTGACAGAAGATGAGCGTTTAAGAATGGTGTTTGCTGCAAGTAAAGAGCGTGAAATCAGTGAAGCGCTTACTATTGGGAAAGTAAATTTAGTGCAGGGTGTCTGGTATCAAAATACGATGACAACATGTGCTGGTGAGAAAGTGAGTGTTTCATTTGAAGGTCCAGAACAACGCTGGTTAAAAACAAGAACACGTAATTCAAGTAAGCCTTCTTATGTTGCTTGGCTTGATTCGCCAGAAGGTAAGCAATTACTTATGGTTGCAGAACACGATTTTTGTAAATGGGAACCAACAAAAGAGAGCTTGTGATCACTCCCTTTTGCCGTTGTTAATTTATTTCTTTAAGCGTGCAATCGCTCGATAGCCGATATCATGGCGATAAAAACTACCATTCCAATGAATATCTTTTGCTAAAGCATAAGCATTTTTTTGAGCTTGCTCGATATCATCACCTAATGCAGTTACACATAGTACTCGCCCACCTGCTGTGATAACGTCGCCTTTGTTATTGAGTGTTGTTCCAGCTTGAAATACTTTTGCCGTTGTTGATGATGTTGGTGTTAAGCCTTCGATAACATCACCTTGACGATAATCCGCAGGGTAGCCGCCAGCTGCAATTACAATCCCTAAAGCTGGACGAGGGTCCCAAAGGGAATCCTTATCTTTTAAGTTACCCTTTGCTCCAGCTAAACACAGCTCAACTAAGTCAGATTGCATACGCATCATAATCGGTTGAGTTTCTGGATCACCAAAACGACAGTTAAACTCGATAACTTTAGCAACGCCTTGCTTATCAATCATCAACCCAGCATAAAGGAAACCTTGGTAACGATATCCTTCAGAAGCCATTCCCTTAACTGTTGGATAAATGATTTTTTCCATTACTTGCTGGTGGATTTCTGGTGTAACAACAGGTGCTGGTGAATATGCACCCATTCCTCCTGTGTTAGGTCCAGTATCTCCATCGCCAACACGTTTATGATCTTGGCTTGTAGCCATTGGAATAACGTGTTCACCATCAACCATCACAATAAAGCTAGCTTCTTCGCCATCAAGAAATTCTTCGATAACAATACGATGTCCTGCATCACCAAACACATTGCCAGCCAGCATATCTTTAATTGCAGCTTCAGCCTCAGCTTGAGTCATAGCAACAATAACGCCTTTACCTGCAGCTAAACCATCCGCTTTGATAACAATTGGCGCACCTACTTTATTAAGGTACTCAAGTGCAGGTGCTATTTCTGTGAAATTTTGATAATCCGCAGTTGGAATTTTATGACGAGCTAAAAAATCTTTTGTGAAGGCTTTAGAGCCTTCTAACTGCGCGGCTCCTTTTGTTGGTCCAAAGATGGTCAGCCCAGCATCTTTAAATGCATCTACAACACCAATAACTAGTGGTGCTTCAGGCCCTACAATAGTTAAATCAATTTTATTTTCGAGAGCAAATGCGACTAATGCAGAAATATCTGTTGCACTGATAGCGACATTCTCAACACCACTTTCTAATGCAGTGCCAGCATTGCCAGGGGCAACAAAAACGTGTGTTGCAAGCGGCGACTGAACCGCTTTCCAAGCTAAAGCATGTTCACGACCGCCATTACCAATAATCAGAATCTTCATATCAATACCTTATTAATGACGGAAGTGACGCATATTGGTGAAAATCATTGCGATGTTATGCTCATTTGCAGCTGCAATCACTTCATCATCACGAATTGAACCACCAGGTTGAATAACACAAGTCACGCCAGCAAGTGCTGCTGCATCAATGCCGTCTCTAAATGGAAAGAATGCATCTGATGCCATTGCACAGCCTGCAACTTCTAAACCTTCATCAGCAGCTTTAATACCTGCAATTTTTGCAGAATACACACGACTCATTTGTCCTGCACCAATACCGACTGTCATATCGTTTTTAGCGTAAACAATGGCATTTGATTTTACGAATTTGGCGACTTTCCAGCAGAAGAGTGCATCTTTAAGTTCACGTTCACTTGGTTGACGTTGAGTGACCACTCTTAAGTTTTCTTCTTTTACCATACCTAAGTCACGATCTTGAATTAGCAGCCCACCATTAACACGTTTGAAGTCCAACGCTGGTTTGGCTTCTTGCCATTGACCACAAGCTAATACACGAACATTTGGTTTTGTTTCTAAAATTGGTAATGCATCTTCATTAATAGAAGGAGCAATGATCACTTCAACAAATTGACGCTCAATGATTGCACTTGCTGTTTTTGCATCTAATGGCCGATTGAATGCGATAATGCCACCAAATGCAGAGGTTGGATCAGTTTTAAATGCATTGTCATATGCTTGTGCGAGCGTGTTCGCAATTGCAACACCGCAAGGGTTTGCATGTTTCACAATAACACATGCGGGCTCAGAAAATGATTTCACACATTCTAATGCTGCATCAGTATCAGCTATATTGTTATAAGAAAGCGCTTTGCCTTGTAATTGGTTTGCAGTGGCAATAGATGCTTCTTCTATATTCTCTTCTATATAGAAAGCTGCTTGTTGGTGAGCATTTTCACCATAACGCATATCTTGTTTCTTTATATAGTTCAGATTTAAGGTACGAGGGAAAGTACCTGATGGTTGTGAAGTATCGCCATAATAAGGAGCAACTTTCTGACCGAAGTAGTTAGCAATCATTCCGTCATAAGCAGCGGTGTGTTCAAAGGCTTTAATCGCCAAATCAAAACGTGTATCTAAAGTAAGGCTATTTTCGTGATTATCCATTTCTTCAATCACTCTTTCATAGTCATTACTATTTACTACAATCGTAACGTCTTTATGATTTTTTGCCGCGGAGCGAACCATCGTTGGTCCACCAATATCGAT